>DATEZD010000150.1:0-9257 GCA_035255865.1 Candidatus Udaeobacter sp. | reverse complement strand
GAAATCGCCGCCGCCAGAAGAAAATTCCACAGAATCAGCCAGTAACCGCCCTCGAAATAGGCGTCTGATTTTTCTCGCTCGTTTCTCGGCACCGTAGCCAACCACGCTTGCGTAGCGGCGGCGGGATCGAGCAATTGCTTGTTCTCTTCAATTGCAGGTGAAGCACTAGGTGCCGGAGTTTGTGCATTTGCTGAGCTTGGAATGGCAAATATAAGGGAAACAGCCAAGCCCGAGAGGAATACTCGATTCATCATGCGAAGCATCAATAAAGAAAGAGCGCCGGAAAGAAAAGCGCGCTTTGAGCAGACGGCTGGCATGCCGCCGCCGCTTTTTGGGAAGCACAGGCTGCCAGTCTGTCGTTGCCGGCAGCCCTGTCGGCAACACGTTTGGGAATCGACTGGCTCGCATTAGGCTGGACAAAGAATGCTAACAGCACAGAATGGCTTCCATGAAAACGGCTGGGCCGCTCATTCTTGCCTATACAATGGGCGTTGCGCTCACGCTGCAAGCGATTGCAGAAACAGAAGCGGACACGGCGCGTTACGGGTCATATCCTGCCAATTACAAGGAGATAGTGACGCAGTGGCTCAACAAACAACTGATCGATCCGGACAGTGCGCGCATCGAATGGAATGGGGAACCTAAACCTGCCGATCAGGGCAAGAACGGCGAACACCTCTACGGTTATCTGGTCAATTTCACCGTGAACGCCCGGAATCGCTTCGGCGGTTACACGGGCAATCAAAAACATGCCGTTCTCATCCGAAATGGCGAAGTAATCAAGGGCCTCGGGTTCGGCTACTAATTAATTATGAAGAAATTGAAAATGCATTCTCGTTCGAAATCATCCGGGCAAGTCATTGTTATCCTCATCATTGTGCTGGGACTGGTTGGCGCTGGTTTTTGGTGGCTCTCCTCCAACAAACAGGAGATGGCCAGGGAAGGAAAACAATTCGCCAGAGACGCGATCCAGCGCATCGTTGTCCAGCGGGATATTAACTTTTTCAACTCGCGGTTAAGCCCGGCAGCGCACATGAATTTCCCGGCATCGGCGCAGCAGGACTTTTTTGCGGAGATTGCCAAGCTGGGACCGCCTGCTGGCGCGATAGACGTCAAGGGCGACATCGAGTTTAACTCACAGTTTTTCGAGCCGCACGGGAACTTCCAAGGGCGCATAAATTATCCGGCGAGATACGCAGATATTAACCTCGTCATTTCGCATCCGGTTGGCCGCTGGCAAATCGACGAGGTCACATTTTTGCCTCAGAGGGAGCGATAGGCGCTCATTTGCGTTGTAGCTACGACGCTGGGTCGCCGTGCGAGGAACAACCATGCACCGCGCCTCAGCATAGCGAGGCGGCTACAGGAGCAGGCGCTCGAGCGAATCGAGGCAAATTTGCGACCAGTTTTCCATCGTTTCGCGACGCGCGAGCAACTCTTCTTTTCGAAGAAACGTTAGCCCCGTGATCATCGCTTCGCGCTTTTCGATCTTTGGCTCGGCCAATTTGAAAACGTGAACGATGCCAAGATGCACGCGTCCCACCTCCGTCGTGTCGTCATTTAGAAGAGCAACAATCCGGTCATCGAACGGGCTATCGATTTTGACTTCTTCGTTCACTTCGCGCTCTACGCCGGCGCGATAGGCCGCCTCATCCAACGCGAAAAGCGATTCGTCGGTCTCGTTCATGTGACCGCCAATACCGATTGAACCTTTAGCGATCAGACGCTGTTCGCCCGCTTTTTTCCCGCGAACGTAATAGGCCACCTTATTCTCAAACGCGATTAGCGCGTAGGGAATGATTTGTTTGTAGGCGGGGTTAATCTCAGCTTCAGGACGCGGGAGGAAGAAGTTGTTTCCCCGTGACAGAAATGCGTCGAGATATTTCTGCGGCTCAAAGTTGAGGCCTTGGAAACTACCGAGCAGATCGAACAAACTGCGCCTGACGACCAGGACGTTTTCTTTGGGGTAGGTCTTCACTAAGAATTCATCTATCCTAGGAAGTGAGGGGAAACGCCCAATGTCCAACGTCCAACGTCCAACGCTCAACTGTTTGAATTGGGCGTTGCGCGTTGAGCGTTGAGCGTTGGATGTTTAAGAGCACGAGCATGAGCGCTTCGCTAAAACGAACATGTCACGCCCACCTGCGGCCCGAAGAGATTCAAGCTCGGATTCGGATCGGTCTGTCCGCCATTGGAGAGATGTTCGTAAAGCACTCCCACGTTCAGTTTCCAATGATCGTTCACAATGTAGGAAACGCCGGCCGCAGATAAAATGTTAAATGTGAAATCCTGTCCCTGTGCGCCGGGAACTTCCGGGTGACTGTCGATCCAGCCAGCCCCAACCCCGCCCGAGAAGTAGGGAACCAACCTGCTACCTGACCGAACAAAGTTGTACCGCATGCCAAGATTGAATCCGAAATAATGGTTCTCGATTCCGCGAAAAATCGGCTCGGCGATGCCGCTAATGTAAAACTGGTTGTAACCGCGCAGCCAGGTGTCGCCTCGCATCACGCCCCATCGAATACGCGCTGTCAGAAACTCCGCGCCGATCTGATAATCAGTCGGCGGATTGATGGCCCCAAATAAATATCCCGACTCGACTGCGAGTTCGAAGCTTCGCGGATTAAGTTCAGTTCCAGGAAGTTCTGCGCTTGGGCGTTCCGTTCCGCCGAAGGCTTGCAAGCACGCGAGCAAAAACGCGAAAACGACGGAAGCGCGAAGCGTTTTCATTCGGCGCGCTACGATAGGGGTAGTTGATGCGATTGCAATTGGCAGGGCTTCCGTAGCGGCGCTGCGAGCGCCGATCAAGAAAGGGCGATTTCCAGCTTCCCCAGCGGCGGACTAGAGACCGCTGCTTCTTGGATCCCGGCGGGTCAGCAGCCTTCGCTAAAGCCACGGCTTGCCAGGTAGACCGCCGCGGCAGAACTCCGCAAGGTCTGACGGCAAATCACTTGTCCATTCGCGCTCGCCTTTAACCGAGAGTTTTGCTGAGTGAAGCGCATGCCGCGGCAAAAGTAAGCGTTGTTCGAGTTCAGGCGTCCATCCGAACTCAATGAACTGGAGATAGAGTCGCTCATCTGGACCATAAATTTTGTCCCCCACAA
The DNA here is from genome assembly GCA_035255865.1 of Candidatus Udaeobacter sp. Classification (GTDB taxonomy): domain Bacteria; phylum Verrucomicrobiota; class Verrucomicrobiia; order Chthoniobacterales; family UBA10450; genus Udaeobacter. The sequence continues at coordinate 6,153 of DATEZD010000150.1, read as the reverse complement.
TCGGGTAACCGATCGAGCTCAAGTGCACGCGAATCTGATGAGTGCGCCCCGTGCGCGGAATTGCCCGGATCAAAGCAAACTTTTTTTCGCCACGCGCTGAATTTTTTCCATGGACTTTCTTTCGACCCTCACCTTCATCCTCTCCCTGGCCAGGGAGAGGAAGTCGCGAAGCGACAGGTGAGGGTGCAAGCGCCGATCTTGTGAAGCGTCGTTCCACGCGGAACTCAGTCCGCGCCGGCGCGCCCGCCGCGTGGATCGTTTGCTTCAGCCAGATCGCTGATTGTTGATGTTTACCCTGACGATCTAACGGCGCGTCCACGATTTTCTGTCCCCATTCCGGCCAGCCCCTAACGATGGCGAGATATTCTTTGCGAAGCCGTTGCTGCTGCATCAGCAGTCCGAACCGGCGCGCGGCCGCGGCGGTTTTTGCTACCAGAACCAAGCCGCTTGTCTCGCGGTCGAGCCTGTTCACAATCGAAACCTGACCGCCGCTGGCGATTTCGAATGCCAGAAGCTCGCGCAATTCTTTCCACAGATTGCGCCCCTGGTTCGGCTTTGTCGGGTGAATGAGAAGAAACGGCGGTTTATCGACCACGACGTAATCGTCGGTTTCATCGATGATACCGAACTGGAGTGACGGAGTAATGGAGTATTGGAGTAATGGACTATCGGAGGATGCGCCAGATCAAAGACTTATTACTCCAGTACTCCATTCCAGTGCTTGACCTTGCTTCCTAAAGCTGCTTTACCTAAACGCTCAGGCTTAACCAGAGGAACAGTGCTTGGATCCCAAAGACCTAAAAGAAATTAAAGCCATCATCGATTTGATGAAGAAGCATGACCTTTCGGTCTTCGAGATCGAAAAGGAAGGGTTCCGTCTCAAGCTTGAAAAATGCCCCTCCCTTCAGGCAGCTGCAGCTCCGCCACCCGCAGCGCCAGGGCAGCCCAAGGCCGTGCCCGCCGCGGCTGAAACCACGCCAGCCGCACCCAAAGCGATCGAAAGCGTGCCGTTGAAGGAAATCATCTCCCCCATGGTGGGCACATTCTATCGCTCCGCATCGCCGGACAGTCCGCCTTTTGTAGATGTTGGGAAAACCGTTGCCGAAGACACGGTGGTTTGCATTATCGAAGCGATGAAAGTGATGAACGAAATCAAGGCAGAAACGGGCGGTATCATCACCGAAGTGGTCGCCGAAGATGGCAAACCCGTGCAGTTCGGACAAGTGTTGTTCCGAATCCGGTAATGCATCGCGCGAATTTCAATTGTAGGGCAGGCGCATCGCCTGCCAAAGCGCGTCGCTAAGCGGACAAGCGAAGCGCTCGCCGTACATTGCCAATTCATGTTCGAGAAAGTTCTAATCGCCAATCGTGGTGAAATCGCGCTGCGGGTGATTCGCGCTTGCAAGGAGCTGGGCATTCGCACTCTGGCGGTCTACTCAGATGCGGATGTCGATTCGCTGCACGTCCAGCTCGCGGATGAATCCATCTGCATCGGCGCTGCGCCGAGCTTGGAAAGTTATTTAAAAATCGATCGGATTATGAGCGCCGCCGAGATCGGCGACGTCGATGCTATTCATCCGGGCTACGGATTCCTGGCCGAGAACCCGCATTTCGCTGAGGTGTGCGAAAGCTGCAATATCAAGTTTATCGGACCACCATCGCGTGCGATGCAGGCCATGGGCGATAAGAACGCTGCTCGCTCATGTGCGCGCAAAGCCGGCGTGCCAGTGACCCCGGGGAGCGACGGAATCGTCGAGACGGAAGATGAGGCGATGAAGATCGCAAGGAAAATCGGTTACCCGGTGATGATCAAGGCGGCTGCCGGCGGTGGCGGCCGTGGAATGCGCAGCGCGCACAACGAGCCCAGCCTTAAATCTGCCTTTCACAGTGCGCGTCACGAGGCGCAGAAAGCGTTTGGCAATGACCAAATCTATCTCGAAAAGCTGATACTTAATCCGCGCCACATTGAATTTCAGATCGTCGCCGATAGTCATGGTCGCGTCATCCATCTCGGCGAACGCGATTGCTCCATTCAGCGGCGCAACCAGAAAGTGATTGAAGAATGTCCTTCGCCGTTGATGACGCCGGGTCTTCGAAAAAAAATGGGAAATGCCGCCGTGAAGCTGGCCAAGTCAGTCGGGTACGAAAATGTCGGCACGATTGAATTCCTAGTCGATCAAGATCGGCGTTTTTATTTCATGGAAATGAACACGCGCATCCAGGTGGAACACACGATCACCGAAGAAGTGTACGGCTGTGATCTTGTAAAGGAGCAAATCCGCATAGCCGCCGGTCAGCCGCTTTCGCCTCATGTCGCACATGCAAGCCCCCGTTTGCATGCCATCGAATGCCGCATCAATGCCGAAGATCCGGCCAACAATTTTCAGGCAACGCCTGGTCGAATTGATTTTTATTACGCGCCAGGCGGCCACGGCGTTCGAATCGACTCGCACGCTTATACAGGGTACACCGTGCCGCCGTACTACGATTCACTAATCGCCAAGATAATTACGGTCGGCGCCACACGGACCAATGCAATTGATCGAATGCGCCGCGCACTGGACGAGTACTACATTACCGGTATCAAGACCACAGTTCCGTTTCACGCCGCAATGATGCGAAACGGTGATTTTCGCGAGGGAAACTACGACACTGGATTGATGGATCGCCTCATTTCGGCCGGGAAACTCGAGCTGGCGTCACGGCCGATCCGATTACGTGAGTAAAATTTATTGTAGCCACGGCGCTGTGTCGCCGTGTTGGTAGGATAACGTGGTGAGCGCCTCGACACAGCGAGGCGGCTACAGTCGCGATCCATTTTGAATGAAAATCAATCTGACTGACGCGCGCCTCTACGGCATCGTCGATCTCGGTTATGTCAAAGAATCCGATGCCGCTCGCGTCGTGGAGCAAATGATCGAAGGCGGGGTTGATCTGATTCAGCTGCGAGGAAAAGGAAAATCGATCGACGAACTTGCTGGTTACGCCGCCAAGCTGCATGCGTTTACGGCAAGATCTTCCACGTCACTGATCGTGAATGATCACGCGGAAATCGCCAAAGAAGTTCCAATCGAAGGCGTGCATGTCGGACAGGATGACGACGCCGTCGAGGTTGCGCGACAAAAAGCAGGCCGCGAAATTATCGTTGGAAAATCCACGCACAGCTTCGAGCAGGCGCTCGCAGCGCAGCGCGAGGGCGCAGACTATATTGGATTCGGCCCGATCTTCGCCACGCCTACAAAGCCTGACTACGCGCCGATCGGTCTTGCGGACATCAGGCAGGTTCATGCAAAAGTCAGTCTGCCGATTTTCTGCATCGGCGGAATCAACCTCGACAACCTACAAAGCGTGATGGACGCCGGGGCCAAGCGCGTAGTGATGGTCTCGGCTTTGCTCAAGGCGCACACCATTGTTGATTACGCGCGCTGCGTCACCGACATGCTCGCCTAAATGTCGAATGACGAATGATCAATGACGAAGGAATGGCGAAATCAGAATGACTAAATTTTTGCAACCAGTTGTAGTCCAGCATTTGTCATTCGTGCTTCAGTCGACATTCGACATTCGTGCTTCGTCATTCTAATCATGTCCCTTCTCGTTGTTGGCTCCATCGCGATCGACACGGTTAAGACGCCTGTGGAAGAACATTCCGATTTATTAGGTGGATCGGCTTCCTACGCGGCGCTCGGCGCGAGTTTCTTTTCGCCGGTTCGACTGGTCGGGGTCGTAGGCGATGATTTTCCTGAAACGGAATTTCAGTTTTGGAAGTCGCGCAAGATCGACACGAAAGGCGTGCAGCGAGTGAACGGGAAGACTTTTCGCTGGTCAGGCGAATATTCGTGGGACCTGAATACGCGCGAGACGCGGTCGATCGCGCTCAATGTTTTTGAAAATTTCAAACCGGTGTTACCGGACTCGTATCGTCAGACCGATTTCGTTCTGCTGGCCAACATCGCGCCGTCGCTGCAAGCGCATGTGCTCGACCAGATGAAACGACCGCGGTTCGTCGTGGCGGACACAATGGATCTCTGGATCGAGACAGCCAGACCGGACCTGGATGCGCTGCTTCGGCGTGTGAATCTTCTTATCTTGAACGACAGCGAAGCGCGCGAAATGACAAAAGAGACGAGCCTGATCAAGGCCGGGCGTTGGATCCGAAAGATGGGACCGGAGTACGTTGCGATAAAAAAAGGCGAGCACGGCGCCATGCTTTTTGGCGAGGGAGATCAGTTCTTCAGTTGTGGCGCGTACCCGCTCGAAGACATTCACGATCCGACCGGGGCAGGGGACACGTTTGCCGGCGGCATGGCTGGATATCTGGCCGGCACAGTGAAAAAGGTGCACTTCAACGATCTGCGCAGAGCGATGATTTACGGCAGCGTCCTCGCCAGTTTTTGCGTGGAAGCATTCAGTCTGGAGCGTTTACGCAAGCTCTCCATGGAGGAAATCGCAAAGCGTTACGAAACATTCAAACTCATGAGCCAATTCGAGGTGCCGGCGGAATGATGATGAACGGGCAAGAGTATCGGACACTGTTGCGCCGCACATTGATCACAATGGGTGTCTGCATCGCTGCTGTCTTGATCTGTTATTTTTGGATCGATCGCCCCGTGGCGTTCTTTGTCTATGACCATCACATTAACAAACTCGAATTTTTCCGATGGCTCACTTATCCGCCACCCGAAATGCAGAATTGGTCGGCACTGGTTTTAACGATCTTGGTAGCTCGACGGGCGTGGGGACCATTTTTGCGCTGGCAGACGGTGCTGGTTGTCGCGTGTGTCAGCTTGATCGTTGCCGATGATTTCCGCATCTCGTTAGGCGATGTTTTTGGTCGCTATTGGCCGGAGACTTGGACCCACGATAATCCTTCGCTCATCGGCACCGGTACGTACGGTTTCCATCCATTTCAGCGCGGTGACGACATCGGCAGCTTTCCGTCCGGTCATGCCTGCAGGATTCTCGGATTCGCGGCGGTGTGGATGATTGCGATGCCCCTGAGTCGAGTCGCACAAATCTTGGTGATCGTTCTCTGCGCTATGATGCTCGTCAGCCTCGTCGCTATGAACTATCACTTTGTGAGCGACGTGATCGCCGGGAGCGTTTTAGGCGGCATCATCGCCACATACGCAGCGCACCTGGCGCGGCTCCCAGCCCCTACTCGCGATGTGGCGTAAGGCTTCCAATTGCGAGTTCGCGATTGCGCAACTTACGCAATTCCGCCAAAAGATCGGACTTCTTGCGCTTACCGTTCTTTGCGCCGCGCTTGTCGATGTTGGCGCACGCAGCGAATCTAAAGATTGGACCGTGCTTGAGAATTGCCGGCTCATCGCAAATCCCGCGAATGACGGCGACAGCTTTCACGTCAGCGCAGGCGCGAAGGAATACATCTTCCGCCTGTACCTGGTTGATGCGCCCGAAACAGATGAAATGACTCCGGGACGCCTCGTCCAACAGGCGAAATACTTTGGGATAACTGTGCCGCAGGCCATCGAAGTGGGGCGAGCAGCAAAGGACTTCACGCGAGAGAAACTGTCCGCGCCGTTCAGCGTGTTTACGCACATGTCAGATGCACTGGGCCAAAGCAGGGTCGAACGCTTTTACGCGTATGTTCAGACGAAGGACGGCGATCTGGGCGAGCAGTTGGTTCGCAACGGGCTGGCCCGGATTTACGGATTCAAAGCGGCGCCGCCGGGACTGAGAAATTCACGAGTGGAAATGGAAAAGCTTCAGCAACTCGAGAATGAAGCCAGACTGGAGAAAATCGGCGGCTGGGGCATCGCTGCTGGACGACTGAACGCACACCCACAAAAAGCGACTAGCTTTAGCTATTTCGCGCCCTTAGCGAAAGCGCGACCAAGCGCAACGTCGACGAGTTCAACTCCCCGGGTTTCTCCAGCGTCCACGCCCGTTCCGCCCCGTGCAAACGGTGATCAAAAGTCACCGCGAAAAGAAAAGACGCCGCTCGGCAAAATCGACCTCAACACCGCGACAGAGAAAGAACTGACAACGGTACCCGGCATCGGCCATGTAATGGCGGCTCGAATTATCGCAGCGCGACCGTTCAAGAGCGCTGACGATCTGAAAAGAGTAAGCGGGATTGGCGACAAAAAATACGCGCAAATCCGACCGTATTTTCAGTGAAAAAGAACG
>DATEZD010000149.1:0-7428 GCA_035255865.1 Candidatus Udaeobacter sp. | reverse complement strand
GTTATCGATACCGGCATTGGCATTGAACAGGAAACAATCGATAAAATCTTCAACGTGTTTGAACAGGGACAAGCCGACATCACCCGCCGTTTTGGGGGTCTCGGGCTTGGGCTCGCTATTTCGAAGGCGTTGATCGACGCGCATGGTGGAAAAATCCATGTGCAAAGTGCCGGGAAGGACAAGGGAGCCACTTTTTCAGTGGAACTAAACACCGTGCCTACTCCGATTGGGCACGATGGCGACGGGCAAGATCAACAAATGGATCGGGAGCCAAAACCGGCGGTTCCAAAGCACCGGCGGGTACTGCTGGTAGACGATCATCATGACACTTGTATTGGAATGAAAAGGATGCTGGAGCGCCACGGCTACGAAATTACGCTGGCCCACTCCGCTGAACAGGCAGTCGAAAAGGTCCGCACTCAGGATTTCGATCTGCTCATCAGCGACATCGGGTTGCCGGACCGCAGCGGCTACGAATTAATGCGTGAAGTGCGTCTGAAGAAAGATTTGCCTGGAATAGCGCTCAGCGGCTTTGGTAGCGAACAAGATATAAGCCAAGCCAGAGAAGCAGGCTTCTCTGAACATCTCACAAAGCCAATTAATTTTGAGCGCTTGGAAAAAACGATCCAGAGTGTGCTCTCGTGAGCCGTGAAGCAGACAATCTTGTCTGCGAGTGCTAGGCGCAGACATGATTGCCTGCGTCACGTTTCTCCTACTGTCCGTTTGGGACGCCGGCTGCTGTTTTAGTGTTGCGTTCCGCGGTCTCTTTTAATTGGCGTGATAGCTTCTCAACGCGCTGACGCATGATCTTGCCAGCCTTAAATTTCACTGTCGCGCGCGGCGGAATCACAAAACTGCTACCGGGTTGATTCGGGTTCCGGCCAACTCGCGGCTTTGTCAGACGCGGCTGAAAGACGCCAAAATTGCGCAGTTCAACCGGGATATTGTTAGACAGGCTGTCGGTGATTTTGTCTAGCGTGCGCTGCACCACGTCGAAGACTTGATGCTGAACCATGCCGGTTTGGTTGCTGATAGAAACGACGATGTCGCGTTTGGTTAACTTTGACATATCTATTTTAATAATCGTTCCATGCGGCTGCGGCGGTGGCCACTGATCACAAAAACGATAAAATTTTAATAGCCTAAGGTGTTCGAAAAGAACACGAAACGCAACTCGCTTGCATGAATCACGGCCCCCTGCGCCAATTCTCACGCGCAGGCGGAGCGGGATAATCATTCGGCGCGATCTCGTGCGCCGTTCGAAAATGCACTTTTGCCACTTCACGCAATGCGCCTGGCCCCTTCATTTCCACCAGCTTTCTGGCGGCTTCTTTAACGCTGGGCGATGCTCCCCGCTCCAATCGCAGACCGAGTTCTTTGCTTTTGCGCTCCAGCCAGTTGATGAACGCCTCTCGCGCCACGACCGACGCCGCTGCTACCGCAATGTCCGATTCCGCTCTCGGTCGCTGTTCGATGACGATCTTGCGCCCGTGCTCTAGCAAGGACGCGTTGATCACCCGCGCATCCGCAAACTGGTCCGATAACGACCGCGGGCACGCAGGTTTCTTCGCAAGCAAATTCTCGATCACGCGCGCGTGGCCCCAACCGAGCAGCCGGTTAAGATTGCCAAGTTTTTCGTAAAGCTCGTTGTACTTCGCCGGACCAATCAGCACCGTCTCCACCATACCTAGCGAAATTTTCCGAATCGTGTCCGCCAGCGCGCGAATCCGCGCATCGGAGCCGATCCGCTTGCTGTCCACCACGCCGGCATCGAGAAGTTTGCGAGCGATTCCACGATCGACGTACACTCCGGCGATCACCAGCGGCCCGAAAAAATCGCCCTTCCCACTCTCATCTACACCGAAATGCGTCTCGAACATTTCCGGCGAATGCACTTCCTCATAGCCCAGTTTCGCTTCGGCGAGAATTTTCGGCTCCAGCTCGAATTGCACGAACTCCTCTACGTCGCGGCCCTGCACCAGCACCTTCGGCCCCTTCTCGTAAACCGCCACGCTCAGCTTGTTTTTTTGCGCGAAGAAAATCGTCCACTCCTTCGGGGAAAACTCGAACCCGAGCTCTTCCAGCAGTGCACGAAGTTTTATCGCCTGTTCTTTCGTCAGTGCGTGAGTGTACGAATTCAACGCCCAACGCTCAACGCTCAACGCTCAACGCTCAACTCTGAATTCGACGTTGGACGTTGGGCGTTCGGCGTTCGACGTTCCGCAGACCAATGATTTCTCCGAAAAACATTCGCGCGTTTCGCGGCTCTCTTCTCCGCTGGTATCGCCGCCACGGCCGCGACCTCCCTTGGCGCCGAACGCGCGACCCATACGCCATCCTCGTTTCCGAGTTCATGCTCCAGCAAACTCAGGTCGCCACCGTCATTCCTTATTACGATGAATGGCTCCGCCGATTTCCCGATTTCGCCTCACTGGCTGACGCTTGCGAAAACGACGTGCTGCGCGCGTGGCAAGGCCTCGGCTATTACGCGCGCGCGCGAAATCTGCACGACAGCGCAAAGACCGTTATGGATCGACACCGCGGACGTCTCCCGCGATCGGTCGAGCAAATGCAACAACTTCCAGGACTCGGCAGATACACCGCGCACGCCATCGCCACCTTCGCCTTCAATCAATCAGTCCCAATCGTCGAAGCTAACACCGCTCGCGTTTTGACACGGCTTTTCGATTTTCGGGAATCCATCGATTCGGTCGCGGGCCGAAAAACGCTTTGGCAATATGCGGCGACGCTTCTTCCAAAATCCAACGCCCGGATTTACAATTCCGCACTCACCGATCTCGGCGCGCTTGTCTGTATTCCTCGAGAGCCCAAATGTGGCATTTGCCCGGTAAAAAAATTCTGCCGGGCAGGAAATCCGAAAAAACTCCCGGTCAGGAAATCTCGCCCGCGTACAACGCGCCTCGTCGAAAAGCATGCATTCATGGTTCGTCAGGGCAAGATCCGGCTCGAACAATCCTCCAAACGCTGGCGCGGCATGTGGATTTTGCCGCCTCTGGAAGTTGACTCCGAAAGCGTTCGCGAGTCGAGTTTTCATAGACGCGCGATCTACACCTCGGTTTTTCCGTTCACAAATCATCGGGTCGCATTAAAAGTTTACGCCGAACGCTCGCGAAAGATCGATAAACACTCACAGCGCTGGATCAGGATCAATTCACTCGAGTCAATTCCGATTCCTTTGCCTCACCGCAGAGCGTTACAGCATCTGCTGCAACGAGATCCACACAATTAGGTAGGCTTGAGCGTTGATCGTTGAGCTTTTCTCTGCGATAAAGCTTCGAATCGTACAAAAATTATGCGGAGCATGACTGGATACGGTCGCGCCGAGACCGATCACGCAGGAACAAAGTTTAGCGTCGAGCTGAACTCGGTGAACCGAAAACAGAGCGACGTCGTGATCAATTTACCGCGCGATCTGGCCGAGCTCGAACCGCGTATTCGACAGACGATCAACGAAAATATTTCTCGCGGCCGGACCAATGCCACCATCACTCTCCACAGCGGCGCAGACGGCGCTCGCAACCTGGCGCTAAACACGGAACTCGCTCGCTCGTATCACGAAGCGATGCGCGCATTGCAAAAAGAGTTAAACGCACCGGGCGAGATCACCATCAGCACCATTCTACAGGCGCCTGGCGTGATGCGGTTCCCGGAAGAAGCCATGAAGGTCGAAGAAGCATGGCCGGCAGTCGAACGGGCGCTGCGCGCTGCGCTCGCCGATTTAATCAAAATGCGGGAGCGCGAGGGCAAACATCTGGCGAAGGATTTGATTCACCGTCTCAAAGCGATCCGGAAAAGACTCAAGGAGGTCCGCGCGCTTCATCCCGACGCGGTAAAACGATATCGCGCCGCGCTGCTTGACCGAATTCAAAAAGCGGGGCTGCCGGTCGCCAGCGACGACGAACGGGTTCTCAAAGAAATCACCTTCTTTGCCGACCGCGCCGATGTCTCGGAGGAGTTGACACGCCTCGAGAGTCACCTCGCTCAATTCGCTCATCATTTGCGCAGCAAAGAGCCGGTCGGACGCACATTGGAATTCATCACCCAGGAAATTTTTCGCGAGCTCAACACATTGGGCGCAAAAGCGAACGATGCCGCCATTTCCCAGCGCGTCATCGCTTGCAAGGCCGAGTTGGAGAAGATCCGGGAACAAGTTCAAAACCTTGAGTAAACAGTTTACCCGCTCCGGAATTCTGTTCGTCATCTCGGCGCCCTCGGGCGCAGGCAAGACAACCCTCGTGGAAGCAGTCCGGAAAGCTTCCGATCTTTTTTATTCCGTCTCTTGTACGACGCGCGCGCCGCGCAGCGGTGAAACTGACGGCGAAGATTATCAATTTCTTTCGGCTGCAGATTTCCGCGCGAAAGTCGGAGCCGGCGATTTCTTGGAGCACGCGCAGGTGCACGAAGATTTTTACGGCACCTTACGCGAACCGGTGCTGACGAACTTGAAGAACGGCGTTGATGTCTTGATCGACATCGACACGCAGGGCGCCGCCACCATCCGCAACTGCGATGATCCAGTAATTCGCCAGGCCCTGACGGATGTTTTTATCATGCCGCCCGATCTCGACGAATTGCGGCGACGATTGCGCAAACGCGGCACCGAGACCGAGGAACAGATCGAACGCCGGTTGGAGACCGCCTTGCGAGAAATGGAATTGTGGCGCGATTACCGCTACACTATTATTAGTGGGTCAGTCGAAGAAGATCTGGGAAAATTCCGATACATCATGGCTGCAGAAAGTTATTTGAGCCGTCGTTTGATCAAGAAATGATCGCGCGACGCAACCGTAGGGGACGCTGTTAGCGTCCCGATCTCCAAAACGGAAGCTGTCAGCTTCCCCTACAGCAGATTCGCGCTTAAACTGTCAGCCGATTCTTCATGGACAAAACGTCTAGACGCAAATTAGATCGTGCGAGCGCGCGTAAAGTCGTCCGCATTGCCGCTGGGAAGAAAAACATTGTGCTTGGTGTCACGGGCTCTATCGCCGCGTATAAATCTGCGGAGCTGGCCAGTCTGCTCGTCAAACAGGGCCACGAAGTTTTTGTCGTCATGACGCAGGACGCGACCGAATTCATTTCGCCACTGACGCTGCAGACACTTTCCAAGAATCCGATAACGACGAGCTTCTACGATGAAAAAGAAAACTGGCGTCCCGGTCACATTGATCTGGCGGATCGCGCGAACCTGCTCTTGATCGCGCCTGCCACCGCGCACATCATCGCCGAACTTGCCCACGGTCTGGCGGGTCATCCGCTCGCCGCCATTGCGCTCGCCACGCGCGCGCCGATTCTGGTTGCGCCAGCCATGAATGGAAAAATGTGGCAACATCACGCCACGCAGGAGAACGTCGAAAAACTCAAAGCGCGCGGTGTCGAATTTATTGGACCGGAAGAAGGAATGCTCGCGTGCGGTTACGAAGGCCTTGGCCGGCTTTGGAAAGTGAATGACATCGCGTTCCGGGCTGAATTTCTTCTTAGCCGCCACGACAAATTGATTGCGTGAGATTTCTCATCACGGCCGGACCGACGCGCGAGCCCATCGATCCGGTTCGTTACGTCTCGAATCGCTCTTCGGGAAAAATGGGTTACGCCATCGCCGAAGCAGCGCTCGAAGCTGGACACGAAGTCATTTTGATCTCCGGTCCGGTGAAACTCGATCCACCGCGCGATGCGAAATTCGTTTTGGTTTCCGCAAGTGACGAAATGTTCGACGCGGTGCACCGGCATGCCGACCAATCCGACGTGTGCATCCTGTGCGCTGCCGTGGCCGATTACAAACCGGCGAAAGTTTCACCTGCGAAAATTAAAAAGCGCGCCGGAAATTTTTCGCTCGAATTGGTTCCCACGCGCGACATTCTCGATTCGTTAGGCCAACTGCGGAATCGACGATTTCTTCTGATTGGTTTCGCCGCAGAAACCAATGACGTGGAGGAAAACGCGGTGCAGAAACTGCGCGCAAAAAATTGCGACATCATGGTCGCGAACGACGCGCGTCTCGGGATGGAGAGCGACGAAAATGAATTGATAATTCTGTTTCGTGACAGCGAAATGAGAAAAATTTCTCGCGCGCCAAAAAAAATTCTCGCGCACGAGCTGGTGAAAATTTTTTCAGAATTCGCAACAAAAACGTTTGACAAAAAAAATGTGATGATTACTGAACGCACATAAGTGAAGTGAAAATCATTCCCAACTCTTCACAAAATTCCGCGCGTTGCGGATTGAAAGGGGGGAATTAGTCGATGGCAAAGAAAAAAGCAGCAAAGAAAAAATCAGCGAAGAAAAAGAGGCACTAAGCCCAACGCTGGATTAACGGCTCCGAATTTCTTCGGAGTCACAACACCTAACTTCAACCCCGGGAGGAGAATATATTTTCCTCCCGGTTTCTTTTTTGCACGCCCTCTCATCCCGACCCAGCTACTTGCAGCAGGCGACAAAACGGTCTGACCGACAAACAAATCAAGTAGCTGGGGAGGGACCTCACAATCGGAGTGTGCGATTGCACAAGTCCATTGAGCGTAACCAGTGAAGGTATGTGAGATCCCTCGCCTCGCTCAGGATGACAACACAGTATTTGCAGTTCCATCGGAATCTTATTTCCGTCGTGCACTTTGTGCTCTTTGTGCGACGTAATCTCTAAAGATGAAGCATTATCTCGATGCAGCTGAAAATGCCGCGCGCGAAGCGGGAAAGTTGCTTCGCGAAAATTTTCAGCAACGGCAGCGCGTCCACGAGGTCACAGCGCACGACATCAAATTGGAGATCGATATTGAGGCGCAAGAGTTGATCAGCAAATTGCTTCTCGACGAATTCCCCGCCCACGCGCTTTATGGCGAGGAAGGTATCGTTGGAGATCAATCGAGCGATCATCAATGGATCGTCGATCCGCTGGATGGCACGGTGAATTATTTCTACGGTATTCCTCATTTTTGCGTCTCGATCGCGCTACGCCTGCGCAACGAGATAATGGTCGGCGTGACCTACGATCCGGTTCGCGATGAAATGTGGGTTGGACAAAAAGGCGAAGTCCCGAAGTTAAATGGCTGCTCGATCCATGTGAGCGATCGCGCGGAGCTCGCTGAAGCCGTCATCTCGATCGGGCTCGCCAAAACTGCGGCGACGATCAACGCGAACTTTCCGTTGCTCCAGCAAATGATTCATCGCGTGCGCAAATGCCGCGTGCTCGGCAGCGCTGCGCTCGACCTGGCTTATGTCGCCTGCGGACGATTCGACGCATACATTGAAACGGGAATCAGTTTATGGGACATCGCAGCCGGCTGGCTTCTGGTTGAAAACGCCGGCGGCACTGTCGATCTTCGTCCCCGCGAGAACATGAAAGACAAATACAGCATCGTCGCATCGAACAGCATGATTGATCTGAAACTATGATGCTAAATGAAGAAGCTCGAA
>DATEZD010000148.1:0-10010 GCA_035255865.1 Candidatus Udaeobacter sp. | reverse complement strand
GCGAAGTGCACGCACGAAGGATGCACGGTCACGTTTTTGCCAGGGCAATCCGTAATTTGGTGCCCGTGCCATGATGGGCGGTTCGATCTTAACGGTCGCGTATTATCCGGGCCGCCGCCGCGTCCATTGACCCAGTATCTCGCTCAACGCCAACCAGACGGTGGAATCGTCGTTTCTGAAGAGAAGGCCTGAGACTTCATAACTCGCGCGAGCAACTCTAGTGCAAACGACCCCTCACCCTAACCCTCTCCCCTTCCAGGGGAGAAGCGACAAATCTGCGCAGCGGGCGGTAGGATATCGGAGTTCGCGTTTCATGTTCCCGCGCTGGGTATTTCCTCGCCCCTTTCAGGGGAGAGGATGTAGGTGAGGGGTTCGGATGCACCGCGCTCCTCTGCGATGAACGCTGACGAAAACGTAACAGAGAAAACGCGAGGCCCGCGCGGCTGGCTGGATCGGCGTTATCAACTCACGCCGTTGTTCGAGTTCCTCGGTCACAAGCAGGTCCCATTGGGTTCGCATTGGATGGGCTGGTATTACTTGGGCGGGATCACGATGTTCTTTTTCATCGTTCAGGTCGTCACCGGTGTGCTGTTGCTGATGTATTATCAACCGGGTGAAGCGACCGCTTATGAGAGCATCCGTTTTTTGACGACCAAGGTCCCGTTCGGCTGGCTGATCCGCTCGATTCACAGTTGGAGCGCGCACCTGATGATCATCTCGCTCGTTCTCCACATGTTCAGCACGATGATGTTGAAGGCGTACCGGCCGCCGCGCGAAGTGACCTGGGTGTCCGGCTACCTGTTGTTTCTGCTGACGATGGGATTCGGGTTCTCAGGCTATCTGCTCCCTTGGAACAAGCTCGCCTATTTCGCGACAACGGTCGGGACGAACATCGTGAAGTCGGTGCCGTTGTTGGGAGATTGGCTCTTGCAGGTGCTGCGCGGCGGCCAGGATGTCACCATCAACACGCTCTATCGATTCTTTGCAGCGCATGTCGTGATTTTGCCATTGGCGTTCGTCGGGTTAATCGGGCTGCATTTGCTTTTGATTCAGCGTCAGGGAATGGCGCCGCCGCTCGGTGAAAAAGTTGCCCCGCGCGGCATGAAATTTTTCCCCAGCTTTGCTTTGCGCGACGCGTTGTTGTGGCTGGCCTGTTTGATGGCGCTGGCGGCGTTGGCGGTTTTTCTCCCATACGGCCCAGGCATCCCGGGAATGGATTGGGAACTTGGCGAAAAAGCAGACCCACTTGCACCGGCGTATCCCGGGATAAAACCAGAATGGTATTTTCTATGGGAGTATCAATTGCTGAAAGAATTTCCGCCGCACCTGTTCGGTCTTGAAGGCCCGCAAGTATGTCTGTTGGTGATCGCGCTTTTGTTCGGCATTTGGGCGATTATTCCGTGGCTCGACCGGCGCGCTTATCACGATAAACCCTCGCCAGCTTTTAGCGATCTGGGGTGCGCGGCACTCTTGTTCCTGACCTACCTGACACTCATGGGCTGGGACATTGGAGCCGCCGGAGCGAGTGATGAATCGGCCGCGCTACACAGTAGCGCACGGATTTGCGCATCGTGGACATTGGCTGCGGGCGCGGTCGTGATTGTTGTTCGCTATTGGCGATTCGAACATCGCTGGTTCATCCTCACGGGCGCGGCGCTGCTGCATGTGGGCTTGCATGGTCTGGCGGGTGTTCCTTATTTGCTGGCCGGGCTGATCGCAATCGTCGTGGCGGCTGTTGCGATTGCAATTCTGTTCATAGCCGGTTCGCGGGCTAATTCGAGGGACGCAACGTGAGAGCGACTGTGGTCATCCTCGGCGTGTTTTTAATCGCTGCTACCAGTTTTGCGGCAGACCAAACTTCCGCCGGAGCAAAGTCGAAGCTGACTGCGATGCTCGATGCCAAGGACGAGCACGGCAAACCGATCCTCACTGCAGAGGAGCGCGCTTATTACGACGGCCTCAACGATAATCTGAAGGCATTGCTCGACCAGGCCGTGCAAAAGGAATGGATCACGCGGCCGGAACATTTATCCGTCTTGTTTTCCCTTGGGTTGCGTCCGCAAAAAATGGAATTGCTCCTGCAAAATAATTGCGTGCTCTGCCACAGCGATTCAGCAAATCAGTCCGGCGATACGCTTTTCACAGTCGCACCGGCCACGACAACGCCGGCTTCGCACATGAATCTCAAGGAAGTCGTCGAGGACGTCCATTTTCGGCGTGGCGTTTCGTGCGCGGGCTGTCACGGCGGCGATCCCACAGCCGATCTCGGTCATGATCATGTAAAAGAGTGGCGCGAGAAAGATCGGCAAAAGAATCGGGCGTGGGTCGTTCAATTTTGCGCACGCTGCCATTCCGACCCGGCCAAAATGCACGAGTTTAATCCATCGCTGCCGACCGATCAGCTCGCGAAATTCAAAGAAAGTCCGCACGGCCATTTGCTTCTCGATCTTCACGATGATCGCGCGCCGTCTTGCGTGAGTTGTCACGGCGTTCACGGAATTCGGCCGGCCAAGGATCCGCAGTCGAAGGTGTACGCGCAGCGCGTGCCGGAGACGTGCGGCGCGTGCCATGCCGATCCAAAAATCATGGCCGGATTCACGCGTGCAGACGGCTCGCCGCTGCCTACGACACAGCTGGCCGAGTATCGCACCAGCGTGCATGGCCAGGCGCTGCTCGTGCGCGGCGATCTAGGGGCGCCCGCGTGCAACACTTGCCACGGCAACCACGCCGCCAGTCCGCCCGGTGTCGCGCAGGTGAGCCGAAGTTGTAGCCTTTGTCACTCCGCAAATGCGAGTCTGTTCGACGGCAGCAAACACAAACACGCATTCGATCAACACAACTGGCCCGAATGCGGCCAGTGCCATAGCAACCACGCAATCGCCAAGACACATGATTCCATGCTGTCGACCGGGGCGGGCCAGTTATGCGGCGATTGCCATCGCGAATATGGCAAAGACAATCCCGAATGCATCAAGACCGCCGACTATTTTCACGATACGATCACCAAAATGGATCAGGCGCGGACAAGATTTATTGCGGTTTCGGAAAAGCTGGCTGCCAAAGGTCTGGATGTGGAGCCGATCAATAACGAATTAACCGAGCTTACAGACACGCTGAAGAAGTCGCGTACGTATGTGCATTCATTCAGCCAAAATAGTTTCCAGCAGGTGGCCGCACCCGGGGAAGAGGCTGTTCAGCGCACTGACGCGCTCGTTAGTAAGGCGCAAGAAGAGTACAAATACCGTCAGATCGGTCTGGCTGTGAGCATCAGCTTGATTGGAATTCTAATGCTCGCCCTTTATTTGAAACTTCGCCAGATGGAGAAGTAAAGAGCGCGCCATAGACGTCAGCAATACTGCGTAACAACGTTAGCTTGCTGAGGGTTCGACCATTACTGCGCGGTCGATCGCGCTGCGGAAATATACGCGACAATCGCGTCACGCTCGGCAGGTTTCAGACTCGCTCGATGCGACATGCCATTCACAATATTCGGCCAATCTTCAACGGCGTAGTGCCATAGCGGCGGCAGCGTGTGACACTCAATGCAGCGGTGCACCAGAAGCCTGCGGCCTTCGCGCAGCGTTACAAGATCCACATGCTGTCCCTTGCTTGCAGCTGCCATTTGCGCAGTGACCGGCGGCACGTAGTTGGCCAATTGGCAGGCCAACAGGCAAGCGACCACAACCGAAAGTATTGATATTTTCTTCATCTCTCAAAAACCGAATCCGAAAATTGTCCGCACCTTGAAATCAGCTTCGTCCCGCGTGTCGGTTGCTTGTGCCAGAGCAGTGATGGTTACAAACCAATTTTCGTGGCGAAAGGCGACGTTCGGGCCTACGAAAACGTTTCTGATTTTCTCTTTGTCGCGCCAATCCGGGAAAACAAATTCGTGCAAGAATTCAAGACCGACTGAGATTCGCGGCGAAATTTCGTAACTAGCGCCAAACGCCTGTTGCAATTCGCCCTGGCGTTCTTGAAGCCCTTGCTCTTCCCATTCGGCTTCCAGCGTAAGGTTATAGTCGAGGATTAGCGGCCCAAAATTCTTCTGTGCAATCAGTTTTGATTCGAGTTCGAGATGCTGGCGCCCGACATTGATTTCTTCATAGATTGACAACCCCACCGGATCGATGACCGGATTGGACAGATTGTAGATCAACTCAATCGCCGAGTCGGAATAGGCGAACCCCGAGTGGGACGGATCATTTTCGTAAAACCAATCGGCCAGATAAATGCTCGCTTGGAAGCGATTGGTGATTCCAATTTCGAGCTCATGGCGAAAATCAACTTGGTCGAATCGCGCGGGATTACTTCCGCGTTGCCACGTTACCCAGTTCTCCAATTCGACGCTGCCCGGCGCCGACGTTGGTGCTTCATACAAATATGTAAAGTGTCGCGCACCACCGAAACAGGACACAGTTGGTAAAATCGTGGCTACCAAGATACCGAGACTCAGCGCAAGCTTCATTGGCCTCTGAAGCTATCAGATTGTTTTCGAAGACCGCTGCCGGTCAGTTGCTCTTTTTTAGCGCCTTCTTGCACGGTGTTACACGCACAGTTTCAACGCGGGGTCAGTTTGTCAGACGAGAACAACTCCGTATCTGGACAGCTTGGCTTGACGCAGTGATCATAAATGTTCAACCATCGCAGGTGCGGTTGACCAAATCACAAGCCGGAAATTTTGACGCAAATGGATCTGACAACCACCTATCTCGGGCTCTCGCTCCGTTCGCCATTGGTCCCATCAGCTTCGCCGCTGTCGGAGAAGATGGACAACCTCCGCCAGATGGAACAGTCGGGCGCCGCTGCAGTGGTTTTTCATTCGCTCTTTGAAGAGCAAATCGAGTCCACCGCGCCAGAATTCCGGGTCGATCCCAAGACGTATCTCGAGCACATCGCGAATGCGAAGAAGAGCGTCACGATTCCGATCATTGCCAGCCTCAATTGCACGACACTGGGCGGCTGGCTTAGCTACGCGCGACGCATCACTGAAGCCGGCGCCGACGCGCTGGAATTGAATATCTACAAAATACCGGCGCGAACCGAAGTCACGGGCAGCGCAATTGAAGACGTTTACATCGACACCGTTCGCAGCGTTCGGGCTGCGACCAAGATCCCGCTCGCGGTCAAGCTTAGTCCGTACTTCAGTAGTTTCGCAAACATGGCCGCGTCTCTGGACGCGCTCAATGTGGATGGTCTTGTGTTGTTTAATCGCTTCTATCAGCCTGACATCGATTTGGAGAAAATGGAGGTGGCGCCAAACCTGACGTTAAGCACGCCGGCCGATATGCGATTGCCGTTGCACTGGATTGGAATTCTTTACGGAAAAGTTCGCGCTAATCTTGCGGCTACTAGCGGCATTTATCAGGCACAGGACGTGCTTAAGCTGGTGATGGCCGGCGCAGATGTCACCATGTTGTGCAGTGCTCTGATGCGTTACGGGATCACGCACATCCAGCGAATCGAAATGGACCTTGTCGCCTGGCTGGAGCAGCACCAGCACAAATCATTGCATGAACTCAGAGGCGTCATGAGTCGGCAGAATTGTCCGGACCCAAGCGCGTTCGAGCGCGCGCAATACGTTCGCGGCCTTTCCAGTTATACTTCGTTATTCCCGATGCGCCGGTGAAGCTGGCTGCCCAGTCAGAGAGTTAAAAGCGATACGAGGACGTATCGCACTCCAAAAGCACTTCGTGCGAAATGCCCGAGAGACGCCTTTTGTTTCGCGAAGCTTTGGGAGTGCGCACGCGTCCTCGCGTCGCTTTGGCGCGCCGGGCCTGGCTTCATGATTCGATCGGAGCGAGCCCTTCGTTTGTCTCGGCCACGATGTGATCCACCACCGCTTTCATGTCCTGGGTGCGTTCCCACACCATGAGTTGCCGGTCCGCGCCGGTGCCTTCACACATGATCCGCTCGATGTGCTCAATCTCGGGTTCGTTGCCCAGCTCCTCCACTTCAGCAGAAACAAACTCGAGCATCTCGTGCAGCAACTCGCGCTCGTCCACCTCGCATTTGCGGCCGAAATCAATCAGTTTGCCGTCCAATCCGTAGCGCGACGCGCGCCAGCGGTTTTCGTCGAGCAAACGCTTCGAATAGCTACGAAATGTCACGTTATCACGACGCAATTTTTGCAACTTAAAGACAATCGCCTGCATGAGCGCAGCCAGCGCGATGGTGTCGTCCACGCGCGATTGCGCATCGCAAATCCGAAACTCAATGGTGTCAAAGAACGGGTGCAACCGCACGTCCCACCAAATCTTCTTGGGATTATCGATGCAATTGGTAGCGACCAGCAATTTCAGATAATCTTCATATTCGCTGAGACTTTGGAAGGCGTCCGGAATGCCCGTGCGTGGAAGACGTTCAAAGATCATCTGGCGGTATGCTTTGAGCCCCGTGTTTTGTCCAAGCCAAAAAGGTGAGTTGACCGAAAGCGCGTAGAGGTGGGGCAGGAAATAACGCGACTGATTCATGATATCGATCGCTTCTTCGCGGTCCGGAATTCCCACATGAACGTGCAGGCCAAAGGTCAAACAGACCCGCGCCACCTGTTGCATGTCTTTGACGATCGTGGCGTAGCGTTCGTGGACAGTGATGAGCTGGTCCATCCAATGCGAAAATGGATGCGTGCCGGCAGAAGCGATCTTGAGCCCGTCGCGTGCCGCCAGTTTTGCCAGTTCACTGCGAAGATTGACAACCTGTTGCCGGGCAGCGCGCACATCGTTGCAAATCTCTGTGCCGAGCTCCACCATCGATTGATGCAGCTCGGGTTTGACCTGCTCCTTCAAGATGATTTTGCCATCGGCCAGGATTTGCTGGATGTGTGAACGCAGCTCGCGCGTCTCCGGATCGATGATCTGGAGCTCTTCCTCAATTCCGAGGGTGAAAATATGGTCCTTCATTATGGCGAGAGACTAACGGCTCCTTGCAAAGAATACGCGGTCATTCCGATCCCGCAGTCGCGGGAGAGGGACCTCTCAAGCAGACGGTTGATCACGTTTTCCAGTCTGTGTAGCTCAATCTTCGATTGCGAGATCCTTCGCCCCGAAAGCATTCGGGGCTCGGGATGACAAGTAGAGATCCCGAGAGTGAAAATGTGATCACCCGTGCTCATTGGATTGAATCTTAACTGCTTTCAGGAGTCCGACTCTGCCTTATTTTGGCGTTAACGCTGCAAAAATTTCGCAGGCAGAAAAAGAGGGCGCAATGGCCGATGACCACGACGAATTGCCAAGGTTAGCGGTAGCGATTCCCCCGACTTCAACGATGAAAACTAAACAAAAGTGGCGCAAAACACCACGTCGCGCAGATTGGGACCAATCGCGCCGCCCGTATGTCTGACGCATCGCCGCTTGCAAAAATGCCCGAATCGCCGCGCGGCGCTGTGATTTCGCCGCAAGAGCCGGCCGACAAAATTTTCCTTGAAGGCCCGCGCTCGCGCTTCGCGGAGTTTTGCACGTTGCTCAGAGTGATGCGGGATTTTCTGCGCGGATTTCGAACTCTGCATTTCGTCGGTCCGTGCGTGACCGTCTTTGGCTCGGCTCGGGTGAAGCCGGACGATCCGCACTACGAGCTGGCCAGGGAAATGGGCGCGGCGATTGTGCGACTCGGATTCACTGTGATGACTGGCGGCGGGCCCGGCATCATGGAAGCGGCCAACCGCGGCGCAAAGGAAGCCGGTGGCCGCTCAGTCGGCTGCAATATTGAGCTGCCATTCGAGCAAGTTTCCAACGCTTACCTCGATCGCTGCGTCCGGTTGCATTATTTTTTCGTCCGCAAAGCGCTGCTGGTGAAATATTCCTATGCCTTTGTTGTGATGCCCGGCGGCGCAGGCACGCTCGACGAATTGTTTGAAGCGCTCACTCTCATTCAGACTGGAAAAATTAAAAACTTCCCAATCGTGATCATGGGCACTGATTACTGGAAGGAGCTGATCGGTTTTATCGAGAAGATGGCGGAGCGCGGAAAGATTGGGCCGGACGATTTAAGCCTGATTTTCGCGACCGATTCCGTTGAAGAGGCGGTTGCACACATTCGAACGAAGGCAATTGAATCATTTGGACTTAAGCGCGTATCGCGGCTACGAAGACATTTCCCCTGGCTCGGCGAGCGTGGTTTGTCGGGGCGCAACGCGATCTGCTAGGCGCACGTAGCAGCGGCCCGCCGATCATTTGCTGCGCAAAAAATGCACACGATTCCGCAAGAGCTGCGGAGCCTTTCATTGGTTGATCGCTCAAAGTCGAACTTATGAAAACCTTAGCTCAACCTGTTGAACCTACGGAGGTCCTTGAACTGGTCCCGCAGATCCTGCGTTTGAAAAAGATTCTCGTGCCGATCGACTTCTCGGAAACGTCGAAGAAAGCGTTTCAGTATGCGCTGAAATTTGCGGAGCAATTCGATTGTGAAATCACTCTTCTCAACGTGGTCGAACCGATCAGTGCAATGGTCGGCGCGCCGCTTGCCGTCGAAGTATTGCCGCAGCCACAGGATGATTCCATCGCCGCGAAGAAAGAATTGGCTGCTCTCGCAGCGCGCTCGCGGAACAACGGCGCCAAATCGATTAATTCCTCAGTCCGCATCGGGCATGCTCCGAACGAGATCACCAAAGCCGCGAAGGATCTTGATGTCGATCTGATCATCATCGCCACGCATGGCTATACC
The DNA here is from genome assembly GCA_035255865.1 of Candidatus Udaeobacter sp. GTDB lineage: Bacteria > Verrucomicrobiota > Verrucomicrobiia > Chthoniobacterales > UBA10450 > Udaeobacter. The sequence continues at coordinate 1,352 of DATEZD010000148.1, read as the reverse complement.
AGTTGGCGGTATTTATGTATCGGCAGCACGGCCGAACGAGTCGTGCGCGCGGCACCGTGTCCTGTTCTAGTGGTCCGCGAAAAGGAGCACGAGTTTATTTAAAGGAGAGAGCAGATCATGAAGACAAAAACAAAGGCAAACAGAAACGGTGCGATACAACCCGAACCATTAGCCACGCGCGTGGCGCTTCATCCTTTTCTGGCTGGGATGAATCATAAGCAGCTCACCTTGCTTACGGACTGCGCGATCGCGGCTCGTTTTAAAACGGGAGAAACGATCTTGCAGGAGGGCGAGTTCGCGAATCGATGTTACCTGATCGAGACTGGCAGGGTGGTGGTCGAATCCGTGGACTGCTTTGGCGAGCCGCTCTTGATAGAAGCGATTGGCGCTGGAGATTTGCTCGGGTGGTCGTGGATGTTTCCGCCATATGTCTGGCAATTCACCGCGCGCGCAATCGAGCCGGCGACAGCCATCTTTTTCTACGGCACGATTCTGCGGGAATATTGCGAGAAGGATCACTCGTTAGGCTACGAGCTTTTGAAGCGGATAAGTGCGGTGATGGTGAAGCGCTTGCAGGCTGCCCATAAGCAAATCCTTTCCGTTTGTTCCCGTGGCACGTCGCTTGAGCCGCTGATTGGCGAGGGCCAAGGCAGCCTGTGCCGGCCAGTCGATAGCAAGTCCGCTGTCGAATGGGATTGACGCATGCCGGGATGTTAGCTTGTTTTCTATTCCATGGTTGAAGCCGAAGACGTTCGTCCAGATTCGAATAAGCAACTCATCGATACTCTGCGGCGCTCGAAGCTGTTCCGCAGCTACGAGCAGGTCTTCAGCGAGGCGACCGGGCTGCCCTTGACGCTTCGGCCGGTGGACTATTGGCAGTTGGAACATCAAGGGAAGAAGCATCAGAACCCGTTCTGCGCCATGCTCGCGGAGCGACCTGCCACGCTGGGGGTTTGTTTACAAGCCCATCAGGATATCATTGACCACACTGGATTAATCCCGCACACCGTCACCTGTCCTTTCGGATTAACCGAAACAGCAGTGCCAGTAAAGCTCGGGGCACCGATCATCGGGTATCTGCGCATCGGCCAGGTGTTACGTCATACGCCGGCCAAATCGGAGAGCACGAAAGTGAGCCGCGAGTTGGAGCAGCACGGAGTGCGATTCGCGGGCGAAATTCGCAAAGCGTGGGAGAAAACTCCGATGATCCCGCCAGACCGCTATAACGCGATTGTGCGGCTGCTCACGTTTTTCGCCGAACAACTCTCCGCTTTGGCTAATCAAATCGTCGTGGAGCAGCAGAACGCCGAGCCGCTATTCGTGCAAAAGGCGCGCGAGTATATCAACAACCA
>DATEZD010000147.1:0-2528 GCA_035255865.1 Candidatus Udaeobacter sp. | reverse complement strand
TCGCCTCTTTATGTCGCGTCAATCGGCGTCATTCGCGTCGCACCGAAAACGTTTTGTTCCGGATTTCGAGTTTTCCTAAGCTATTCCGCGGCAGTCAATGCCGCGGATAAATAACGGAGTTCGTCGTCGATCTCATCGGGTTTCTCAACGGTCCGACCGACTTCTTCACGGAGCAGCGCCCGGTAACGAACCCGCAGCTGATGGACAAGGCGTTTCACTGAGGCCTCGGGAATGCGGAGGGTTTTTGAGAACTTGGAATAAGAAACATCGTCCCGCTCTGCCGCTAGACAAGGACTTAGCATATCGAAGACGCGCCGGCGTCCGCGCCTCTCGCATTCCTCGCCCAGTCGGCTTAAAGCGTGCTCGACCATCGTCGCCGCCCAGCGCACATCGAAAATCCGCTCCGCCGGCCATCCCTCCGATTCCTGCTGGGAGATCGAGAAATGCGATGGCGCTTCGGCCATCCAATCATCCCAGGAAACAAACCGCATCTCGCTACCGCGTTTCGACGCGCAACGCTTTGTTTCCGCATCGCGCAAAAAGTCCGGGAGCGCCTTGAGCATCAGCGAACGGAAGCGTCCGCGAGCCGGATTAGCGCGCTGCAGAAGCTGACCTTTAAGCACCGTGACAAAAAAATCTTGCGTCAGGTCCTGGGCATCGGGAGGCGAATGTCCCTGGCGACGAATGAAAGCAAAGACCGGTCGCCAGTATATTTTGCAAAGTTTCGCCAGCGCCTTGTGCATCTTCTGGTCGTCGCCGTGCGCATCGGCACAAGAAAGCACAACGCTCCAGCGTGTCGTAACGAAACGACCGGACGAGGGCCGATTGGCAGCAGCATCAGCTGGATTCACGAGCGCTAATCATCTTATTTGCGTAATTTTTAGCAAGCAATAATTCGTTAGCTCAATTTCTCTCCAAGTAAGCCGCTTGAACTGCTAACGCCCTAAGCACCCCTGTTAATAACTCAACTGCTTCCCTAGGGAAGTTCGCGCCGCAGCCTTAGGTCAAAAACAGGCGCCCAATCAGATAGCAGCCTGATAGACAGAATAGCGCGATGTTCTACCATTAAAGCCAATGTTTTTGGCTTTCCCCCCAATGCCACTTCGTGCAAAACGCGCGGGAGACCTTCGCGCTGTTTTTCGGGCAGCAGTGCGGGACTATTTGTTCTTGACATACGCTATAGATGCGTATATAAGACGCATACATAAGCGGGGGCCCGGAAATTGGAGTGCGCGGGTGTGCTCGGGACACTTTTTGTATTTTAAGCTTCGCGCCGTAACTGCTGTGAATATCCGTGTTAATAAATTGTTGGAAAATTTTCGCTTTTTTTATTGCAACGTTTGCAACCTTCTCTAATCTGACCGTCCCCCCATGAGCTCTGCCTGCATTCCCCTTTCAGGGCATCAGCAAAAGGAACCAGTCGCCTGTCCGCAGTGCGGATCGGGATCGCGCGTCAAACGGGGACTTTGCCTGAGCTGTCTGCTCTCTCAAGGCCTGCCTGAGGAAACTTCGATGGAAGCAAGTCAAAACGGCAATGGCCAGAACGGAGAAACGCTGGAGGATGTACTTAGTGAAATCGAGGTGCGCGACGCCGACTGGCGGTTGGGCAATTATCAGATTCTGGAAGAGATCGGGCGCGGCGGGATGGGCGTGATTTATCGCGCGCGGCAACGGCACTCGCGCCGCATCGTTGCATTAAAACGCATCCTTGCCTATCACGCGGATTCGCAGGAGACGCTGGCGCGTTTCCGGCGCGAAGCGGAGGCAGCGGCCCACTTGGATCATCCAAACATTCTACCCATTTATGAAGTGGGCAAGTGCGAAGATGAGCTGCCGTTCTTCAGCATGAAGTTTGCCGGTGGCGGCAACCTGGTCGAAGCCGGGCCGGCTCTGCGTCGCGAGCCGCGCCGTGCCGCTGGGTTGATGGTGAAGGTGGCGCGCGCGGTGCAATACGCGCACTTCAGAGGGATCCTGCATCGCGATCTGAAACCGGCGAACATTCTGCTCGATGGGCACGGCGAACCGTTGGTGAGCGATTTCGGTCTGGCCAAATGGCTCGATACCATCAGTGATCTTACGCGCAGCCTGACCATTTTCGGCACGCCCGGTTACATTGCGCCTGAGCAGGTGAATCCGGCACTGGCCGAAGCCGCGAAGCTTACGCCTGCGGCTGATGTCTACAGTCTGGGCGCGATCTTGTTCGATCTTTTGAGTGGGCGTCCGCCGTTTTTAGGCGAGCACGCGCTGGCGGTGATCCAGCAAGCATCCGAAAAACCAGCGCCGAAATTGCGTTCGCTTATCCCAACGCTGGACAGGGATCTGGAAACAATCTGCGCAAAATGTTTGGAACGCGATCCGACCGCGCGCTATCGCTCCGCTGGCGCTCTGGCCGAAGACCTCGAACGCTGGCTTGACGGCCGATCGATTATCGCGCGCCCTGTTTCGTTGCCCGTTCGTCTCTGGCGCTGGTCAAAGCGTAATCGGATTACTGCGGCAATGACGATACTGTCGGTGGCGCTCGCAACCGT
>DATEZD010000146.1:0-3640 GCA_035255865.1 Candidatus Udaeobacter sp. | reverse complement strand
GCCCTTCTGGTATTGGGACAAAGGAGATCTCGCGATCGCGGGCCGTACGTACGCGCTCGCCGATCTTCGCATGCTCCGATTCACCGGATTTCCGGCGTGGGTTGTCTGGGCGGGCGTGCACATCTATTTCCTGATCGGGTTCGCGAACCGCTTCTTCGTCATGCTGCAATGGGCACTGGCGTTTCTCACCAAACGTCGCCAGGTGCGCGTCTTTCCGGGACAAGAACGAGCCCCAGAGGCGCCATAGGACGCTTCTCTCAAAATGCGTGAGGCAGAGAGATCCGAATTGAGCGCGAAATTGAGAAGCGCGAGGAGTCACAACGTCAATCCGGGCTAGTTAACAGCAGAGCTCACATCAAAATCGAAAACGGCGTAGTTTCCGCTCGGCGCGGATAAGATTAAGGCTCTTGGAAAAAGTTGTGACTTCCCTCCCAGCGAAACATACTTCGCTCTGAAGCCAGATGAACGAGCGCAGATTCTTCGCTGAACTGAAGCGGCGTCACGTTTATAAGGTCGCCGTTACCTACGCCGTCGTTGCATGGTTGGTAATTCAAATCGCGTCGATTTCCTGCATGTCATTTCAAGCGCCGCCGTGGGTCATGAAGATCTTCATCATCGCGGTGCTGCTCGGTTTTCCCGTTGCACTAATCCTGGCGTGGGCATTTGAACTGACACCCGAAGGAATTAAGCGCGTCGAAGACGGCGCGCCTGACGAGGCGATTGCACGGCGGACCGGACGAAAATTGGTCGCGATCACGATCGTGCTCGGAGTGATTGCCGTTGGCCTGTTTGCCTTTCGATTCTGGCGGCCAAAATCGCCAGCTGCGCCTGTTGCTGCAAAGCCAGAGCTTGCCGCGCCGGATACGAAACCGATTTTGGAAAAGTCCATCGCCGTTCTTCCATTCGCGAACCTTAGCAGCGACAAAGAAAACGCTTACTTCGCTGACGGCATCCAGGACGAAATTCTGACCCGCTTATCCAAGATTGCTGATCTCAAGGTGATCTCGCGCACATCCACGCAGCATTATAAGAGCGCACCTGAAAACCTGCCCCAGATCGCCAGGCAACTTGGCGTCGCCCATATCCTGGAAGGGAGCGTGCAGAAAAGCAGCGACGCCGTGCGCGTGAATGTGCAGTTGATTAAAGCAACAAATGATTCCCATCTTTGGGCCGATACCTTTGATCGCAAACTAACAGACATTTTTTCGGTCGAGAGCGAGGTGGCGAAGGCTATCGCCGATCAGCTGCGAGCGAAACTGACCGGCCGAGAAGAGGAAATCATTGCAGCCAAACCAACGGACAATCCTGAGGCGTATGATGCCTACCTGCGCGGCCTGGCCTACAGCCTTAAAGCATTAGACACACCTGCCAACTCCCTTGGCGCACAGAAATACCTTAACGAAGCGGTGCGATTGGACCCGAAGTTCGCCCTTGGTTGGGCATTGCTGTCGCTCGTTGATGCGCGCGGCTACATCACACAGAATCTTCAACCAACAGTCGCCCTCCGTGAAGAGGCGCGGCAGGCAGCCGAAACCGCGCTAGCTCTTGAGCCCAATCTCGGCGAGGCAATATTGGCAAAGGGTCAGTACCACTACGCCTGCCTAAAGGATTACGACACCGCCGTGCGTTACTTTGAGCAAGCACGTCAGTTCCTGCCGAATAGCAGCCGGATTCCTGAATCGCTGGCCTATGTTACGAGCAGGCGGGGCCAGTGGGACCGGAGCGAATCATTCTTCAACGAAGCCGAGCGACTTGATCCGCGCAACGTTAAACTGCTTAATCAGCACGCGCTTTCCTACATTACGCTCCGTCGTTTTCCCGAAGCCTTGCGCAAGCTTGAGAAGGTTCTCGATATCACACCGGACGACATGGATACCGTGGCGTTAAAGGCGGCTGTTGCACAAGCCGAGGGCGATCTCCCTTTGGCTTCGGGACTGCTCGCTCCGCTGCATCCGAACGCTGACAATACCCAAGTCTTGGAAATACAAGTTTATCAGGCGATCCTGGAGCGCCGCGATACACAAATCATTCCTCGGCTAAAGGAAATATTGGCCAAGCCTGATCCGGCGTTGGGTTACGTCAATGGCGAGCTACGCTTCTATTTAGGATGGGCGCAGGAAGTCGCGGGCGATCATACCGCCGCTCAGGAAAGTTGGCGACAGGCGCGCAGCGAGCTGGAACCTTTCCTGAAAGAGCAGCCGGATAATTATGCCCTGATTGGCGACCTCGCGCTGACCAATATGGGCCTCGGTGACAAGGCCGCCGCACTAGCGTTTGCCGAACGGGCCATCGGTGCGAACCCTATCGACAAAGACGCGGTGGATGGACCCGAGCCGATCGAGATTCTCGCCCGGGTGGCGGCGCATGTAGGAGAGCCGGATCGCGCTATTGCCGCTTTACAAACAGTGCTCTCGATTCCGTATGAAGGGCCGCTGGCTTCAGGTGTGCCACTTACTTCTGCGCTGCTCCGGTTCGATCCGATGTTCGATCCGCTCCGGAACGATCCTGCTTTCCAAAAACTCTGCGAAGAAAAGCAGCCGTGAATCCGCTGTGCGTGAAATACTGGGAAATCATCGCTGACAATATCAGCAAAGCCGGTTGGAGTTGGGGCTGTGTCGCAACGATCAATTCCAACGGGCAAACAATCTTTGTCGCCGATGCGCATCGCGACGACGGGAAGCGGTTTATTGTGCACGCCGACGACAAGCTGACCGCGTTTGTTGAACTTGAACGTGAAGTGTTAACAGTGACGTTTTACCTCGAATCCATTCGGGCGGGTGATCAATGACGGTAATTGAAATTAGAGCGCATTCGTGGGGCTGGAAACCTTTTGAATGCCGCGCTTAATCACGCCGGCGCCATCGCTTCGCAAAGGTCGCGCCATTGTCTGTAAGCTCGGTTATCGAACCGCAGCCACTCAACAAACCTGCCCACGGCAACATTCTCGTTTGCTGCTCGCAACCGACCTATGCTTCGCTTGTCTTACCTACGCTCCGCCCTTATCCAGCCGGCGATGGCCCGGCCGATTTCGTCCGGCGAATCCTCTTGGACGTAATGGACCCCAGGAACCGTCACCTCGGTCTGCGCTGGCAACCTGCGGGCGAAGTCGAGATTCGCACCGCCCGCGATGAGCAAACCGGGCTCGGCCTTCACGAATAGCTTGGGCACATCGCTGGTCGCGAGCCACTCCGCGTAGGCGACCACGATCTTAGTCACGTCGGCTGGCTCGCCCTCGATGGGGATTTGCCGAACCCATGTCAGCGTCGGCCTTCGCCCCTCGCCGCGCTCGGCAAACGGTCGTCGGTATTGGTCCATCTCCTCGTCGGAAAGAGTGCGCAGGACCGCCTTCGGCAGGATCTGCTCGATGAAGAAGTTGTCTTGCAAGACCATCGCCTCGCCCGCCGCCGAACGCAGCGCCTTCAAGGCCGGACGCATATTTGCTCTGTCCCAGTGGTCCCAGGCCTGTGGTTGCACGATCGCCTCCATGTAGGCGATACCCTTCATGGCCTCGCGGTGGCGATTGGCCCAGTCGAAGCCGAGGGCCGAGCCCCAGTCATGGATGACTAAGGTTACCCGCTCGTGTACATTCAGGGCCTCCAGCAGGGCGTCGAGATAGCGGCGGTGCTCGACGAAGCGATAC
>DATEZD010000145.1:0-3162 GCA_035255865.1 Candidatus Udaeobacter sp. | reverse complement strand
CGGAGATGAATCGCGTGCTGACACCGATCGCGTTCGTGCTTCTCGCAATCGGAATTGTTTCATCGACGGTTACGGGCCACCGCAGCCCTAGCGCTTATTTGCGCACGATTGGACGCACCTTCGCTTTCGCGGCCGTGCTGGCTTATTTGCCGACTTGGAACAACGAGATTGCGAGCGTTGTCGACACAACGGTTAAACAAACCCTGAGAGCCGATCCGGCCGGTGTTTACGCTCAGTATCAAAAAGCTCTCGCCGTAAGCAAAGGCACAAGCGGCACCGGGACCGGCTCGAAATCCTGGTGGGACCTGCTCGATGCCCAGTCGATCTTCGAGCATCTGATTTCAGCAGCCCTGTGGCTGCTTGGCTTTCTGGCCAGCGTCATTGTCTTCTATGCCTATTTGGTTCAGAAGTTCATTCTCTATGTAGGGTTTGCACTCGCTCCGATTTTTATCGGCTTCCTCGCGGTGCGGACGCTGCACTCGATCGGTGTCGCCTTTCTACTCGGTTATGCCGGCGTTCTTTGTTGGCCAATCGGCTGGGGTGCGGCTTCGATCCTTACTTCTGGCCTGATCGGTTTCATGACTGATCAGAGCTTCTTAGCTTCGAGCGGTTTCACCGGGGGCGCTGGCTATGGTCTTCAAAATCTACTCGGCCTCGGTGCACTGGCGCTCTGGCTCATCTCCAGCACCATCGCCGCGCCGATTATCATTCAAAAGGCTATTTCACACGGCACTCAGGTCGGGCAAGCCTTGTTCGCGACAACTGCAACCGCAGGAATCGCTGGACTTACTGCCGGCCTCGGAGCAGCGACAACCTTCGGCGCTGCGGGCGGTTTGGCCGGCTTCGTTGGCGGTACGGCCGCGGCAGGAACCGCCACACTCATCGGAGCAGCTGAAGCCTCTGCTAGCGGCAGCTCTTATTCGCCGGCTGGAAATCTTATCGGTTCGCTAGGCAGTTCTCGGCAGGTGTCACGACCCCGGCGAAAGCCAAAGAAGAATGATCCTACTGGCGACGACTTTGTTCGCGAACTCCTGATGCGTTCTCGCAACTAACCATGGAAACAATCTCTTCTGATCTAAGATCGACAACTCCTAAATCGCAGCGCGCGCAGAACGTCCGTCGTGCGGACCCGATTCGCGTCCTTATCGACAAAGACCGGCTCGCGCGATTCTGGTTCCTAGCTGCAATCACGGTTCTAGTCGGCGCGGCAGTCGAACGTATCCATCTCGCACGCACATTGAAGGAACGCGAGCGCGTCGTCATTGTCGATCCAGCCGGAACGTTTTTCGTTTCTCCGCTCCTCCAATTTCAGGAAGCGAAGCAGTTACATGCCGAACAAAGCACGCTGGCTGCGGTTGCCTTCCTGGAACGCAATCCAAAAGGCTTCGATCATCCAGAGCTGCTCAAGCAGATGTTTCTCAAACATGCGCAAGAGAAGGCGCATGCAGAATGGGCGTCTGAAGAATCGGAGTTCAAAGCGAAGCAGCTGCATCAGAAAGCCGAGATCGGGAAGATCGACATTCTCCAAACACGCAGTGACGCTGTCCTTACTCAGGTAAGCGGACAACTTATTCGCAGCGGCATCTTCCAGGAGCGCGCCTTCAGCGAGGCAGTGCCTTTTGTGCTCAAGCTCAAGATGCTTCGGAATCCAAATATGGTCGAGAACGGCCGCTTCCCGACTGCAATTCAGGACTTCAAATATGAACCGACTCATTAAGGTTGTTGTAGCTACTTTTCCGATCGCGCTCGCGCTCGCGAACGAACAGCGGGTGCAGGATTTTCAGTTAAACGATCACACGGTTTACTCAGTTCCCGTTTCCGCGGCGCGCGTAACCACGGTGAGTTTTCCGTCCCCGATCGCGGCCATTGATGGAGCCCTACTAACGGTGGACGGGAAGACACCTGGCCTATTTCAAATCGCACATACTAAAGGCACTGCCTACTTCTCTTTGCGGGCGCTTGCGAAGGATGCGGCAACAAACCTGAACGTGCGGTGGAATAATCGAACCTATGCGTTCGAACTCCACGAAAGCGTAGAACCTGTCTATTCGGTCGTGCTGCAAAGCCTACCCGACAAACCAAGCCGAGTAACAGGACCGCTGACACCGCCGCGGCTGCTTGGATTACTTGATAAGGTCAAAGCCTTTCCACTGCTTCAAGCCAACCAGCCGGATGCTCTCGCGGGCGTTGAGTATCGCGACCTGCGCGACAAACCGCTCGTCAGTGATTGCGGGGATTACGAAGTAAAGCTGACGGAAGCGTTTCGTTTCCCCGATGAAGACGCAGTTGTCTTTCACATTCTGATAGCCAACCGCAGCGATAAACCGCTCGACCATTCGCCCGAACAACTCCAGGTGCGTATCGGAGATCGCGTCTTCAATCCGTCATTGACAGACCTCGTGAGCGGAATTCCGCCGCACGAATCAACTCTCGGCTACGTTCTGGTTAGCGGCGGGCCAGCCGGGCGCAACGATCTGTCGCTTAAAAACGACTTCACCTTCGTTCTCACGCGGCGCGACGCCTCTCCCGAATCCGCTTCGCCTGATGCGAAGGATGTCGAGCCAACTCCTATCCCACAATGAATCCGCGACGCTTCCTCAATTTCTTCCGCTCACCAACCGGTGCGCTCACGTTGTTTCTCGTCGGGCTGATTATCATTCTACTGCTGGTTAACAGCCGTCGTCCTTCCCACATGGCTTCGCTAGTCACGCGCAAGACTTCGACTAAGGCGACGGCAAACAGCCAACAGCTACCAGAGACCATTCGGCGAGACATGGTTCCTTTTGACCCTCAGGCTCAGGAAGCAAAACCAAGTTCGACGCCGCAACCGAAATCACAAAACACACCGCCTCCGCTGCCAGCGATCAATCTTGTTGCCGAAACTCCTGCGCTGCCAACAAAGGAGGGAAAGAAGTTTAGTGAATCCTTCGCGCCGTACGGCCGACTTGTTCCATGCGAGTTGGTGATAACAGTCGACTCATCTTCAATTCGGACGCCGATCGTCGGTTTAGTAACTGAGGATGTTTTTCATCACGGCCAGTTGATTATCCCGGCCGGTACCGAAGTGCACGGTGCCGCTCAGGTTGATCGTGCGCGTGAACGTATCGCGAGCAACGGACGCTGGACGTTGGTCTGGCAAGACGGCCAGGAGCTGAATGTTTC
>DATEZD010000144.1:0-6805 GCA_035255865.1 Candidatus Udaeobacter sp. | reverse complement strand
CAATGTGGACCTCATCGAGCGGATTTTCTTTGCGCCGGTAAAACGCGCGCCCGGATCCCGCGAGCAGATTGGTTACCCCAAGGCCGATGATTATCGACATGAGCGCCGCAATGAACTCGAAACTGCTCATCAGGTTTTGTGTGTTCTGCATGGCGCGCGACCTTAACGCAGGCCAATGCACGAAATCGAGCGACAAATCGCGCATGCTGGGCAGCGCATGCGTCCCGCGTACTGGCGAGCGCCTCCTCGCGATCCCGAACTTTCCTTAACGGCCTCGCAAGGATTCTATCGCGCAGCATAAGAAAAGATCGTTTCGACACGACGTCGAAACCAAGTCGCCGCGGCGACCGCTACCCATCAATGAGAACGCGACTTTGCCAGCAGCCAACCCAGAGCGTCGTTCAAATCGGTGAGCGCCTTGCCTTCGATTGGATCATTGTGATAAGCGCCCGGCAACCGAATCACACGCTTTTCACCCGCATACGCGTTTAGCACGAGCTCATGATAACGAGGCGGAACTACTTCGTCCTTTTCTGCCAACAAGAAGATTGCTGGCGTGCGAATCGTCTTCGCGTTTTGAATGCTGTCGAGGTCCCGCGGGATCTGCAACGCGATTGGACCCGCTAGCAGCCAAAGGTTCCACCAGCCAAACCGCCGCAGGATCATTTCCCGTAGCGGCGGTGGATTATGTAGAATCAACCCGGCTGCTGGGCGCTGCGCAGCTACGTGGAGCGCAGCCGTCGCCCCGATGCTCGCTCCGAAAGGCACGATCGGCCTATCCCTGGCGTGACTTTTCAATTCATCAAAAGCGGTCAGCGCTGCCGGCCCGATCTTCGAAAGCCGCGCTGGTCCTGTGCTCCCGCCGAACCCTGGATAATTCATTCCCCAGATCTCGACCGCGCGATCGTTCCACATCTCCGCCTCGGCTGCTGCCCAGCGATCAGCCCGATCCGCGTTGCCGTAAAAACGCAAAATGAAAATGTCAGCGCCGCCCTGTTGTTGAGCGCGACGCGATTGAGCCGTCCAGACCTCCACCTCGCCGTTCTCGAACGGAACGGCTTTGCGAACGGCGCCACTGGCGTCGATCGGAGCCCTCGTCGGGAAGAGAATCAGATGGTCTGGCACATGACCGAAAAATATCACGATCAAATATACGACACCGATCGCGAGGAAAGGCCAGAGCCTTGTCGATAATTGAACCCTCAGGCCGATTTGATATGGCGCCGAGCCGAGCCCATTGACCATCCGGCGGATACTTTACTACGACGAATCTACAATGTTAATCGGCTTCGTCCTTGAGCATCGATTTGATCTGCTCGCGCAATTCCGGCGTCTCTTCGTGTTCGTGCGCGGAGACGGCGTGTTGCACGGCGGCGTCGAGCACTTCTGTTTCCGTGCCGGAAATCTTGAGCGAGCAATTCTTCTCGCTCGGATAATCTCTGCAATCGATAGATTTACGATTCGCCATGACAGTTTCCTGTTATTTTCGTTTTCTTCCAAAAGCGGCGTCAAGCCGCCGCACTCCAAAGCGGCTTTGCCGCAAAAGAATTCGTGTTGATTAGTGTCAATTCGTAGTTAGCTCTTCTTTAGCTCAGCCAAATCCTTCAGCACTTGCTCGCTGTGGTCGGCGGGTTTGACGCCGGTATAAACTTTTGCGATTTCGCCTTTGGGATTAATAATAAAGGTGTTCCGCGCGGCGAGTTTTTGGCCCTTGTAATCCATCACTGATCCATACTCAGTTGAGATCTTCCCGTCGGGGTCGGCCAGCAATTTGAAATTGAGTCCTTCTTTTGCGCAAAACTCCTTGTGTGATTGCGCGGTATCGACGCTCACACCAAGAATGACCGCGCCTGTCCCTTCGTACTTTGATAAGTCACGCTGGAAATTGTGCGCCTCCATGGTGCAACCGCTGGTGAAATCTTTCGGATAAAAATAAAGCACCACCCATTTGCCGCGATAATCTTTCAGGCTCACCTGCGACCCATCGCCGGTCGTGAGACTGAAATCCGGCGCGGCCTTGCCGACCTCCGGTTGCTGTTGAGACTCCGCTGCCATCAAGGCCAACGTGCCAAGACCAAGGAATGCTGACAAGACGATGTTTTTCATATTCATGCCTCAGTTTTCGAGCGCATAGCCAGCTAGTCAAGGAACGATGCTTCGACTCCTTGAATTGAAAGCTTGCGCTCGGCGACACATTTGAGTCAATAAAGGGCCGTCTATGCCAAGGCCAATGGTTGCCGAAAGTCTTCCCATTAAACCGGTGCGGCTGATTCTTGGCTTGGTCGCCTGCATCGGGATCGCGGCCATGCTCTTCACGCTGCTGTTAGGGTTCACATCGATCCCGGCAAACTCCATTGGGGTCAAGACACGCTTTGGCGCATTCCACGACAACGTTAATCCCGGTCTGGCTTACGCCATTCCGTATGTCGATGAAATTCAGATCGTCCCCACGCAGCGCCTGCTAAAACTCGAGTTCGGCTTTTCCACGCCGGGCGCGACAAACATTTACCAGGGCGACATGGAGGCACAGGAAACCGAAACGATGATCACGGGCGACCTCAACACCGCTCTCGTTCCGTGGGTAGTGCAGTATCGCATTACCGATCCGAAGATGTATCTGTTCGGCGCCCGTGAGCCGGAGAAGACGTTGCGCGATCTTTCCGAAAGTGCTATGCGCGAAGTGATCGGCGATCGCACCGTGGACGAAGTGCTAACCATCGGGCGACATGACATCGAGACGTCAGCCTTGAAACGTCTGGCTGATTTGAGTTCGCAGTACGATTTGGGAATTCAGATCCAGCAAGTGCAACTGGCGACGGTGCGTCCGCCGCCAGCGGTGCAGGCTGCGTTCAACGAAGTCAACCAGGCGCAGCAGGAAAAGCAAACTGCTATCAACCAAGCCTGGGCGGTATATAACGATGCCGTCCCGAACGCGCGCGGCCAGGCGAAGGAGCGCGAGAAACAGGCCGAAGCATACGCCTTCCGCCGGGTGAATGAGGCAAAGGGCGAAGCGCAAAAATTCTCATTATTGCTCGCCGAGTACCGGAAAGCACCTGACATAACGCGGCGTCGTCTTTATCTCGAAGCGATGCAAGCGATCCTGCCCAATTTGCAAAAGAAAATCATCGTCGATGACAGTTTGAGGAACATTCTCCAGACGTTGCCGCTGTTGCCGGCGGAACAAACCCGGACCTCGCCATGAATGTGATCGATGTCACTCCGCGGCCCGCGGCGATATCGGCCGTTGTGCGCTTTTTGCAGAGCCGGTTGATGTCGATTCTTGGGATTCTTTTCATTTTGACCGCACTCAAATGGGGAACGCTGCTCTTTGTTGTCCATCAATATGAAACCGTCATCATCACGCGTTTCGGTAAAATCGTTCGCACGGTTGTCAGCCCAGGATTGAAGATCAAGGTGCCGTTAATTGATAAAGTGCACCGATTCGATAAGCGCATCCTCGCCTGGGACGGCCCGCCGACCGAATGCCCGACCAAGGACAAGCTCTACATTATTGTGGATTGCTTTGCCCGGTGGCGTATTAGTGATCCGTTCCTCTACTACAATCGGCTCAATGATGAGCGCAGCGCGCTCTCGCGCCTGGACGATATCCTCGGCAGCGAAACGCGCACGGCTGTCGCGACACACGATCTCGTCGAGATTATTCGCGTAACAAAAGGACGAAAACCCTCGCGCGACGAGGAGCTGGAGAAAAGCGGCACGCTTCTGCCCAGCACGATCCCGGAAATTGAACTCGGTCGCGGTGAGATCGAAAAACAAATCACCGAACGCACCCGCCAGAAGATCTCTGATTTCGGCATTGAACTGCTCGATGAACGGTTCAAGCGCAGCAAATACAATCCCGCCGTCGCGGAGAAAATTATTGAACGCATGTCGAGTGAGCGACACCAGATCGCGGCGCGCTTTCGATCCGAGGGCCGCGGCGAGGCGGCAAATATCAACGGCCAAAAGGAAAGCGATGTGGCCTCAATCAGCTCCACCGCAACCAGGAATGCGCTGGAGACCGAAGGGAAAGCCGACGCCGAGGCGGCTTCCATCTATGCCGCAGCATTCAATCCTCCTGATGCGCAAGAGTTTTATTCGTTTCTTCGCAGCCTCGACGTGATGCGCGCCGCGTTTGAAAAAGACACCACCGCAGTCATTTCGACCAACAGCGATCTGGGCCGAATGTTGAAGTCCATGAGCGAAGCCGTTGCTCTGCCGAAACCAGGGCATTAATTTGATATTGTTAGACGACGTGCCCAGGTAGCGTGCGCGTCTCGCGTGCTGGCGAATGCCTCTGGCGTTCGCGGACTTTTTTTGAGTTCGCGACCGTTGACGAACGATTGTCCGGACAAAGTTCGTTTCGGCGCGACGCCGAAACCAACACGCCAGAGGCGTGCGCTACCCGGAAACGCGTGCGAACCGTTTATCTTATCTTAAATCATGCGAATCTGGACGATTGGGCATTCGACGCGCGACATCGACATCTTCGTTTCTCTGCTGGAAGAGAACGGAATCAAGTTGCTTGCCGATGTACGATCATTGCCCGGGTCGAAGCGTTATCCGCAGTTCAACAGGGAAGCATTGGCAGAATCGCTGAACGCCCACGGAATTCGCTACGAACATTTCCCTGAATTGGGCGGAAGACGAAAACCCGAGCCCGACTCGCGCAACACGGCCTGGCGCAACGCGTCGTTTCGCGGTTACGCCGATCACATGGAGACGGAGGAATTCCGCAAAGGTGTCGAGCGCCTTCTCGTTCTCGCTGGCGAGGCCGGACCCGCTGCGATCATGTGCGCAGAAGCAGTCTGGTGGCGTTGCCACCGCTCGCTGATTTCCGATTATTTGAAATCGCGTGGCATCGAAGTGATGCACATTCTCGATGCTAACAAGACCCAGCCGCACCCGTTCACCTCTGCGGCTCACATTGTGTGCGGGCAATTGAACTACGAACCGTAGTCCAAGGCGCGGCGGCTTGCAGCCGCCGGGGCGATTAGGAAATGGCCATTCCCTTGGTCACCGCGGATCGGTCACGCGACCAAGGAAAAGGCAGACACCGGTCGGCACATGCTGAATTGCGTACACAAATGGGCGATCGACTTTGACTTCGATCGGGGGCGGAGGAGGCGACCTAAGAGCGGTGCCCGCCATCATCGCCACGGCAGTTGCGGCCGCGGCTTCCGTTCCCTTTTCATCTACAGCGATGAATGTCTTGTGAAAAATCTGCGAGATGTAGAGGTAGTCATTCGGCTTTCGCGGCGCGATCTTGTCGAAATTCGCGCTGCCCTGCGGCTTGTCGAACGCGGTTTTCATCCCGAGAGCTTCAAACTTTTCAGCCAAAGTAATCGTTGGCGGCTCGAGTTTGAACTTTGGCAGATGAAGATCGACATCGCGCGTCTGGAGTTTTGCGCATTCAGCCAACAGCTCACCGGTTAGTTTCGATTCAAGTACGCGCAGACCATTTACCTCGTCAGGAAGAAGAACGAGAAACTGCAGGTCGTTGCCTGCGTAGGGAAGGCTCACGACCGTCAATCCTTCGCGCCTTGCATAACCGAAGTGATCACCTCTTTTCTGCATCATCGGGACATCCAGAGGCGCGCCGCCCTGAACGAAGAACGGCTCGGCCTGCGTCGCATTCTCGGAGAACTCACTTGCCCATGGCGCTTTCAGGTAAAGCGCGTTCGCCAGGACCAGGCGCGTTGTCTTGTCCAGTGCCCGTGCTGGAATCAGATCGCGTATTCGGTCGTGTGTTTGGTCTGCGACCCATTTGTTGATGCGCTGCGTAGCTGCTGGAGGATTGGCAATGAAATCAATAGGCTCAAATGCTCCGCCGAAATTTTGTTTCACCAGTGACAGGTAAGCCGGGCGAAACGCATAGTCCTTTTGCGCAAAGAGTCGGTTGGCGATGTTCAATGTGATCGGTTCACTCGGGCCACCAAATTTTTTCGATTGTTTTACCAGTTCAGCTGTTTTCGCGCTCATCTGTTCCAGCGAATGCTGAAGCGTGGAAAACGAGGCCGGCACGCCAGCGTCGTTTGTAAGATGTAGAACGCGGGCCATCTCCGTGCGCGTCTCGTCATCAGCGCCGGCGAACGTCATGGCCAGAGCGCTTTCAATTGAGTAGGGAGAGACGCAAAGATTCTGGTCGCCTGTGGCAAGCTGGCGGTGAAGATCGACCGCGAGTTCGTTCGTTGCTTTTGCTGCGAGTTCGAAGTTTATCGCGGCGTGCGTCATTGACGCCAGTAATGCGCCGAACACGTGCAATATCAAAAGTCGTTTCATTTGGATGATGAAAAACTCAAACCGCGCGTGATGGGTCGGCAGAGACTCGAACGCGGAACCAACGCCTTAAAAGGGCATCGTTTTGCCAGGTAGAAATTCTGGGTTGCTATTTTGTTGCTACTTTTTGCCTTTCTTCAGCCACCGCAAGAACACCCGCTGCGCCTTTGCAAGCCGCTCCGCATGAGCCTTTCGCTCAGGCTCGGCTGGAATTTCGAACAACTTTCGAATCATAGCGTCTCGTGCTGCTCTTAATTGATGCAGCCAGCGGGCGCGCGGAGTCTCGCAGGGCGACAGTGGCGGATTGTGGGGACTTTGTAGCGGAGCCTCAGCGATCGAACGGGATGTTTTCATATCGCCCGCAACACCGCCACCACCTTTGACATCTTTTTCTGGCCGCAGGTCACGAACTTTGATGTGTCCCTTCTTCGTTCGGCGCCAAACGGAGCGGATCACATTGATATTGACATCTTTGTCTTGCATACCTGCACTCGCCCCCCAATGCCCGTCTAATAAAAACCTATGC
>DATEZD010000143.1:0-3994 GCA_035255865.1 Candidatus Udaeobacter sp. | reverse complement strand
CGAGCAACGAAATGGCATGCGGACGAAGTTTACGACCGCGAATGGGCGGCGTCCCTATTGCGGGAGGCGCTACATCGTCTCACGCAAGAATTCGCGCTGGCCGGCAAATCGGAACTTGTTGGCTACCTGACTCCATATCTTGCCACCCCGGAAGAATCGGCGATCCCATACGAAGAGATGGCGCGCCAATTTCATCGGCCGATCGCGACTTTGCGCAGCGACGTGGCGCGATTGCGCGCACGGTATCGGGCAATTCTGCGGGAAGAAGTCCGCGGCACAGTGGCTGAAGCAGCGGAAGTGGATGAGGAACTGCGCTACCTGTGTCGCGCATTGGCCGCACCTTAAGGGGATGAGCGGGAGCAGGAGCTAACGCAGTAGATGCAGCCGACTGCCCCGCAAATTCCGACGTGCCCGACCTGCGGCGGCGCGCTTGAGGAAACCCATGGTGGCGGGCTTGGTTGCCCGGTTTGTTTGTTGCTGGCTGGAATCGGCGCCGAAGATTCGGGCATTGAAGCACAGGAGGATTCGACGACTTCGCGGCGTTTTGGAGTTTACGAGATTGAGCGCCGCGAGGACGGAAGCCTTTACGAGCTTGGGCATGGCGGAATGGGAGAGACCTATCGCGCCATTGACACGACGCTCCAGCGCAAGGTTGCGTTGAAAGTCATAAGAATCGGCGTCGCTACGCGAAGCGCTGAAGCCCGCGAACGTTTCCTGCGCGAAGCCCGCGCCGCGGCTGCGCTGCGACACGAACACATCGCCACTGTGTTCCAATTCGGAATCTCCGAGGAAACAGGCCAATTCTTCTATGCGATGGAATTGATCGAGGGCGAGACGCTGGATGAACGCGTTCGCCGCACAGGCCCGCTGAGTGTTCGCGCGACCATCGATATCGCGCAGCAGGTTACTTCCGCATTAGCCGCAGCGGAAAAATCCAGCCTCATTCATCGCGATTTAAAGCCGGGAAATTTGATGCTGATCTCGCCCGATGACGAAGAGGGAGGCACTGCGGAGCGCGGCGCTCCCATCGTCAAAATCATCGATTTCGGTTTGGCCAAAGTCCTCAATGCGCCGGTTGACGCGATGCGCCTCACTCACGACGGCTTTGTCGGCACGCCGGCATTCGCCAGTCCGGAGCAATTCGAAAATTCGGCGCTCGACGTGCGTTCCGACATCTATTCGTTAGGCGCGACGCTGTGGTTCGCGCTCACGGGAAAAACGCCTTTTGGCGGTCAGGGTTTCGAGGAGATTCGGAGCGCCAAGCAATCAGATGTGCTCTCCGTCGAACAATTGAAAGCAGCACGTGTTCCGTCTCGTCTGAAGTCGTTGCTCAAATCCATGCTCGCGTTCGAGCCCGCGGCCCGGCCGGGCACACACGAATTGACCGCGGAATTGCGACGTTGCGCCGCACAGGTGGACGGAGAACGACGCGCCCGCATCGCTCTGGCAGCCGCCGCGATATTGATTCTCGGCGCTTCTGCATTTTCCATTATTTGGCCGCTCTCGACGAGCTCAACGAGCCACAGGCCACCGGCTGTGACTCAGAAACCACCTGTGAACCTCCCGGTGCCAGAGAAAAGCATTGCCGTGCTTCCGTTCGAGAACCGGAGCGAAGAGAAACAGAACGCCTACTTCGCCGATGGAGTGCAGGGCGAGATCCTGACCGATTTGGCGAGAGTGGCCGATCTCAAAGTGATCAGCCGCACCAGCGTAATGCAGTACAGAAGCGGGGCCCAGCGCAACGTGCGCGAAATCGGCCAGGAACTCGGCGTCGCGCATGTCGTGGAAGGAAGCGTTCAGCGTGCTGAGAACCGTGTGCGCGTCAATGTACAATTGGTTGATGCGCGCACTGACCGGCAGTTATGGGCGCAGACCTACGACCGGGACCTCGCCGATGTATTCGCGATTCAAAGTGAAATCGCAAGGGCGATTGCCACCGAGCTTGGTGCAAAGCTCTTGCCGAATGAAGAAAGTGAAATCCTGCGTCCCCCGACGAACGATATCACCGCGTTCGATCTCTACACCCGCGCCAAGAATCTTTTCTTAACTCCGAGCTTCAGCGTTGGCTCAAAACCGAGTTTGCTGGAGGCGATCGATCTGCTTAACCAGTCAGTCGCGCGTGATCCATCATTTATCCGAGCATATTGCCAACTCGCCTTTACTCATGATGCGCTTTATTTCTTTGGTCACGACCATACACCGGCCCGCCTGGCCATGGCGGAAGCAGCCCTTCAAGCGGCCTCGCGACTCAGTCCAGATGCAGGCGAAACGCACCTCGCGCGTGCGTGGAATCTTTACTGGGGATACCTCGATTACGACGGTGCTTTGGCTGAACTGGAAGTTGCCCGCCGAACTTTGCCAAATGATCCGCAGATATTGTTTCTTAGCGGCCTCATCCAGAGGCGTCAAGGGCACTGGGAAGAATCTACGCGAACCCTTGAGCGCGCCGCTGAACGCGACCCGCGTAATTCTAGTAGATATTTTGGGGTGTTGCAGTCGATTGCAGGAAATTATGCAACTCTCGGGCGCTATGCTGAACAACAACGGTGGTTGGGCCGAGTGCTTGCTGTCGAACCCAACGACGCCGTTACGAAAGTGATACTTGCTTCCGTCGATTTTGAGCAGAGAGCCGAAACCCAGCCGTTGCATCAAACAATCGATTCAGTTCGGGCTACAAGTCCTGCTGCGGTGCCGAGTATCGTTAATCCGTGGCTCACGTTGGCATTAGCCGAACGCGATGCCGCCGCAGCAAAAGATGCCTTAATCGCAACAAGCGAAAATCCCATTCAGCTGGGAGACGATGTTTATTGTAATCGTCCATTTATGGAAGGAGTTATCGCCCGAGTGGCGAAGGATGCTGACAAAGCGCGGTCGGCTTTCACAGAGGCGCGCGCCGAGCAGGAAAAAATCGTCGAAGCTGAACCAAATTTCGCCCCGCGATGGTGCGTGCTGGGCCTGATCGATGCCGCTCTCGGGCACAAGGAAGACGCGCTGCGCGAAGGGCGACGCGCGGTTGAGCTTCTGCCGGTAGAAAGAGATGCGGTCAGAGGTCCGGCGATGATCAAGTATCTGGCGATGATCGCTGCCTGGATCGGTGATAACGATCTTGCCTGCCAGCAACTGGCTATCGCCGCGCGTCCTCCGCGCATGGTCACATATGGTCAATTGAAACTGCTCCCATTTTGGGACCCGTTGCGCGGCGACCCGTGTTTTGAAAAACTCGTCGCATCTCTCGCGCCAAAGAGAACGAACCACGAATCAAACGCGAATCGCCATTAATTTACTTCAACAATTGGTGTCCATTGGCTGTTGAGATTCCGCACAAAGAAACAAAGGTGGATTCCGATTCTGACCTGATTGCGGAGAGCCTTCGTTCTCTTCGTTTCCTTTCGTAGTCCAGGCGCGCTTGCCACGCCGAAGCGTTGCGAAGGCGGGTCGCCTGCAGTTCCTTTCCTTTTTCTCTGAATCCGTGACATCCGCGTCATGGGTCACCCCGTCTCATCGCGACGTAGCCCTTGCGCGCAGGCGGAAGCTTTCGGCGACAGCGCGTACGCGATCTTCCGTAAACTTTTTTTGCCATGCCCGCCAAAATTTTCCGAAGGAAACGGTAAAGGCCAGAAATGAGTTCTCAATGACGAGAGGTCAAAGAAGGCCAAAACAATGAAAGGAATTAAACAACATGAAAAATCAAAACATCGTATTCATAGCCATAGCGTTTGCGCTTGCGCTTGCGCTTGCGCCAGTCACCAAGGCGGCGCCGAACCCAGGCGGTATCCCTACCCCGGCAACCCCACCTCCTAACACAAGCGCTGAGGGTGAGAACCTCCCAATGGTCACCATCCATAGCGCCGGAAATATCCTCCGGGGAAAGACCGGTTCGTTCGTCCTGGACATGAAACCTGCACTCATGTTCGGTGCAACCTACGTAAACTTCTCGGTCAGCGGCACCGCTATCGCAGGAGTTGATTATGTTCAGCCTATCTCCCCGGCCTTC
>DATEZD010000142.1:0-8929 GCA_035255865.1 Candidatus Udaeobacter sp. | reverse complement strand
CACGCCGTTGTTGGCCCGTCCGGCTGCGGCAAAAGCTCGTTGCTCTATATTCTCGGCTTGCTGGACCTACCGGACGCCGGTCGCGTTTCAATCGAATCAGAGCCGGTGTCTCAGCTAAGTGATGACGAGCTGGCGTACAAGCGGAGCAAGTTCATCGGCTTCATTTTTCAGTTCCATTTTCTGATGGAGGATTTCACTTCGCAGGAGAACGTGATGATTCCGATGCGCAAACTGGGACAGCTTTCCGATAACGACATGCGCGAACGCGCTGCCGGCTTGCTGGAAGCAGTTGGCTTGGGCGACAAATTGCGAAGACCCAGTCGTCATCTCTCCGGAGGCGAACAACAGCGAGTGGCTATTGCACGCTCTCTCGCCAACGATCCGCGAGTCATTCTGGCGGACGAACCGACCGGCAATCTGGATACTGCCAACTCGGAGCGCGCCTTTGAGCTGCTTCAGAATGTTGTGCAACAAGGCGAGAAAGCCTTGCTCCTGGCCACCCATAATCCGGCCATTGCCGAAGCCTGCGATTGGATCCACGAGATGAAAGATGGCCGCATCATCGCCAGCCACCCGCGCGGCACGCGAAGTTCGATTTCTTAAGTAGCGTCAGATCGACAACCGTAAGCCAAGCCTCTTTCACGACGGACTTGACGTTGGTGCAACTTTATCCTGGCCGGTGAAGCCGATTTGCAACGCACGGAAGATGTGGATGACCGCGCTCGCCGCCCCCCAGAAACAGAGCCAAATGAAGCCAGTCGCCGGGG
Organism: Candidatus Udaeobacter sp.; assembly: GCA_035255865.1. Classification (GTDB taxonomy): domain Bacteria; phylum Verrucomicrobiota; class Verrucomicrobiia; order Chthoniobacterales; family UBA10450; genus Udaeobacter. The sequence continues at coordinate 8,162 of DATEZD010000142.1, read as the reverse complement.
CCCCAATGACGAGAAAAAAGGTGAACAGCCAGGTATAAATGTTGCGGCGGCCAGCGACGATGCGCACGAGGCGATCAAATGGAGTGAAATCATCCAGGTTTCGACCAATTCGTCGCTGAACGGCTCGTTTGGCCACGCGTTCCAGCCAATCGAAGGCAAAGAAAGCGGAGAAAATTACGTAAGCGTAACGAATTTGACCGGTGGCATGAAAATGATACGCCAGCGCCGCCCACCACGACGTTTCAACAAAATAATCGAGGTCGTGCTCTCTCTTTCCAAGCTTGGTCGTTTGCGCTTTCAAACGTGCGAGCTTGCCATCAATGCCATCGAGAACTCCAATAGCGAGGGCGAGCAACACTCCAGCCCAAAGATACCCGCAGGCATAAAGCAGCGTCACGCCTAGACCGAGAACTCCGGTTCCAAGCGTGATCTGATTCGGAGTGATCGTCGTTCGACAGAGATGCGAAACCAGCCACTTCTCAATCGGTGCGTGCACAAACGCCGGAAAATCAAGGACACCTTTTTGTGTCGCGTCACGCAGCAAACGTTCGGCCAGCGGACGGCGCTCTAGCGAAGGAGCTGGAAAGAAGACCGGCCGCACACTCCTGCGCATGCTTCCAACGTATGCTTGCTGTCGGGCAGCGTCGACGCGCGCTATGCGACCCGCCATCGTATCCGAAGTAATCTCTTCCACGAGTGTGCCAGCGCGATTTTTTCGCGAAAGCCATTCGCTCAAGAGCAGAGCCGCACACAAAAGCTGGCCGGAAGAATGGGTATCTGAATTTTCCAAAAGCGGCGCAATAATCGACGGGGGATCCGAATCGATGAGAGCGGAGTTGGTCTGTGCGTCGGCGAGCGAACGCAGCAGGCGTTCATCGCAATAAAAACCGGCGAATACGATGAGGATCCGCCCGTCGGCGGCGACCCTCAGTGCAGCGAGGCAATCTAGAATATCGCCAACCGTGACCTTCGCACCGGTGCGCTCCCGAAACGTGAGCGACACATCTGCACGATGCCACGACTCGTTAGCGACATGCGTAGCCACCGCCTTCACGGAGTTGGACAAAATCATCGCCTCGCGAAAACCGAGCTGCAGTGCGATGCGACGCATTCGTTCCAGCAGCGAGATGCCGCACAGGTCCGTCAGCGCCTCCGGCGAATCCGCGACGATTAATAATGGCGTGCGAAAAGGTTCCGTCATATTAGGTGTTGCAGGTGTCTTCCGTCAGTTTGTATCAAGCCAGACGCACCTTGCTCGAATGCTTAGGTATGCATCTTCGCGTCACGCCAATCCAGACTTCGCGGCATTGCCACACCGCGAAAACAGAGTGCCGCCCCAGGCAATAGCTCGCTGTAATCGAGATAAGTTTCGAGCGCATCTCGAGGGTAAATGCGATCATCATCAACCAGCATTAGCAGTGTATTTCTGCGGCCAGCCACCAACTCCTCCTGAACAGCCTGAAGAGCAGCGTGATCACGGAAAAGGCGAAAACAATGTGCAGAATCCATGACGCGCGACCGGCGATCGCCAAAAGGAGAAACACAAAGTAAATCACGTCGCGCTGGGTGATTTGAAAAATGAAAGCGGTCAGCGCACGACCGAAAAAACGCTCTGCTACGCCGAAGTCTTCCTGCCGGCGCCAGACTACGCGCGTGGTATCGCGAGCGAGAAGCGGCATGACGTAACGGCCAAGCCCGCGCGCCATTAAAAAGAACGTGATCAAGCTCTCGAACAGATAAACGAAGCGAATGTTTGCGCTCACCGACGGTTGCCGGAAGAGACCGACGCCCAGGCAGAGAACAAAAATCAGATTGGCGACGAAATCGAAGAAGGCGTCGAGGCGCCGGCCTCGTTCCGAATCGAGATACTTGGCGCGTGCAATCTCGCCGTCGCATCCGTCCAAAATATTGATCAATTGGAAAAGTGCACTCCCGGCCAGGAACCCGGTGTAGTCACCGCGCACCAAAAACACAAAAGCCACAGGAGCGAGCGCGAAGGTCAACATCGTCCAAGCGTTGGGAGTAATCGGCAGCTTAAGGAGAAGCCGCGTGATTACGCGTGAGATCGGGCGGTTCAAAAACTTCGAAACCATTCCGTCCTGCGATTTGCCGATATGGCGAAGGAGGTGTTTTTCGCTGGCGACAATCTCGCTCGGCTGCGCGAGAAAACGCCAGTGCTCTTCCTTAGCGCGGGTCGCGCTTCGACAAGTTCTCTCGAACTGTTCGAAGAGTCGTGGCCACGCTCCCGTTAGGTCGACAATCGGTTGCTCGATCTTCACCGGGGGCGTCGTTGGAAAAAACTTCGACAAAGCATTTCGCGCGATGAACAAGCGCGTAGCGAGAATGCGTGCTTCCGGTTCAATCGAATCGGAAGCTTCGGTTAACCGAACACGCGTGATTCGCTGGCGCTTGGGCAACAATCGCTCCGAAAGCGGAATCTCGGGTTTCCAGAAAACGACAACCTCAATCTTGTTTGCCGTTCCCATTGCTTTGGCGAATTCATCGAGACCCAGCACGAGCCGATCAAGCTGGCGCAATCCGGCGATCTGCCAATTGGCCGATTCATCAGCTAAAATCACGACGCGATCGAAACCGTGGTGCTCCTCGATCATGGAACGCGATCCTGATTTGCGTGGAAAGATGACATTAACAAGTTGTTAAGAGTAACGAGCATCGCCACCGGTCAGTGAGATGCCAAATGTACCGAGCTCTTTGAGTTTTAGAAGGCGCTTCTCCAATACTTTCGCGGGCACCAGATCGCTGAACTTGTCGTATCCAGAGCAATAACCGTAAGAAAGATTACTCCTTCGAATTACGACCATCTGCGTCAGAAACGGGGCGTAGCGCGCACCAAAAAAAGCGTTGGGCACGCTCGGAACTTCTTTCGCTCAACGCAGGATCTTTAAGCATGGCTGGTAAGCGAGGAAACTAGCTCCTAAACTGAATCTTATCCGCGACGCAATTTATTAGGAGCTTGAGGTGCTCCCACGTCCAAATGCCCGCACGAACGAGGTCAGTGCAATTCCCTGTTCCTTTAGAACCATCCGCGTTTCAGGCGCGGTCAGGGCCTCCAGTTCCTCAGCCCACCGATAGCCCCAATGACTGTATCGCCTCCGCGTCCCAGCATCATTTTCGCCGGGATGGCAAATCAATTCATACAGGCCGTCGGGAATTTTCCGAAGTATTCGTTCGAGGGCAGAGCGAGTTAAACACCCACTGACTTCGAATCCGTACATACCATCCGGCATTTGCGACAGGGGCGGGCCGTGCAAACCTCGCGCTGACAGCCAGGTCAGATTCAAACCAAGCTGCTGTACCCATCGTCCCATTCGGACACCCGGCGATTTTTGCCACGGGCCAGCAGAGTTGCGAATCCAAACATTATCCATCCTGCGGGTAAGCCGCCTAACGATTTCCAACACAGGCGGGAACATGTGGAGATGTTGGTGGCTATTAAGATGAGACAACCGCAGACCTGTCTCCTGAAAACGCGCGAACTGCGCCGCGATCTCACGCTCCACCTCATCCCAGCTAATGCGTGCCAGCAAGGCGCGTCTGAGAAATTCACCACTCGTACGGGGCAAGCGTCCACTTTCATCAACCAAGGTTGGCAATACCTCGCGGCCAAGGATGGCTCGCTCTTCCACCAGCGTCAGATGGAGACCAACATCCAGTTCCGGGTTCTGTCGAGCTAACGTGACAGCCTCCTCGAATGCACTCCCGGTCACAAGCAACGAGGTACTCGTTACGATTCCCTCTTGAAATGCCCGCAGGATTCCTCGGTTGACTCCAGACGTCAGTCCGAAGTCATCCGCGTTAACAATCAGCTGTTTCAATGCTCTGAGACCCGGGCGGCCCGGATTTCGTGTCGCATCTTCATCCGGAATGCAATCAGTTCTCGAATCATCTTAAGGATCACGTCCGGACTGGCCAGAGTGGAGGTCCCGCGATTTCTGGGAAAATAATCTACTCCGAATTGCACGATCTTGAATCCATGCAACCTGCCCTTGATTAGCAATTCCGCGTCGATGAACGAACCCTCCGACTCCAACCTGACCTTATCCAAGACCTCTCGCTTGAACAATTTGAAGGAGAAATTGATGTCCTTCACCCGCAAGGGAAAAAGGAAACGGATAAGCAAATTGTAAACCACCGAATACACAGTGCGGATAGGTCCTTCCGCGGTGCGATCAAATCGAAAGGCCGAAATAATGTCGGACTTTGTAAACTCCATTATGTGCACCGCCCGGTTCAACTCCGTGAGATCGACGGGCAAATCCGAATCACAGTAAAAGACCAGCTCTTTCGTGGCGTTGCTAAAGCCTGTGCGAAGCGCGCCTCCCAGTTTCAAATTCTGTTCGTGGTGGAACACCTTCACGCAAGGGTTTGATCGGGCCAATGCTTCCGCGATCACCGCTGATCGGTCCGTGCTGGCGTCATTGACGATGAGGATCTCGTAATCCGACGTCATGTCGGTCAGGACGGCCTCGGCGAAATGGACCGCGCGCTCGATGTTCTCTTCTTCATTGAACATTGGATAAACAACCGAGACGCTTGGCCTCCACGTCGTCATGCGCACTGTTTCGGGTCCATCGTTAAAGCCGACGATAGATTGTTTGGCCGTTGATCACGCGCTCCACACGATATTCGGGAAGGTAGGCGCGAAGCACCGGATATCGCGTCATGGGATGAGTCGACCAGAACGGGTCCACCGTTGACATGTCGATGATGAGCACCGGGGGGTGCGCTTCCCAGTCCGCCTGGAACATCTTCCAACTTTCCGGAATCACGCTCTCCCCTCTATCTCTCATCTCACGAGGCCGGCTGGCGTATGCGCCAACCAAGTGTGTGCAGCTCACGAAACGCGTCGCCATCCGTCGGCCGGAAAAACTGTAAAGTTGCGGCGAACTTCCCCAAACAAAGATACGATCGTTGGCGCTCGTCTCCTTGACGATCTGCTGAACAACCGGAAGAAAATGGAGCGTCTGCGTTCGCACTACAAAGGCCACGATGAGAAAACCTATCGCTGGCAGCGCGGCCGCACCTATAATGCCCGTTCGGATCCATCGCCAGCGTAGATGAGGAGAACGTCGCTGTTCCGCGACAAAGTGCGAGAACGCCTGGCCGGCGAGAATCGAAAGCGGCGGAAGCACCGCCAAATGATAGTGTCCCGGAAATCGCCATCCAATAAAGATCCCCAGATAACTGAGGACTAACCACAAAATAAGCAGCACCTGCTCGGTGGGCACAGCGCTCCTGCGCCGAAAAGATCTGAGTGTCTCAATTACTTGCCAAATGCCAAAATACCATAACAGGCCCCAGGCGAGCATCACAGCGAGATGAACCGTGACGAGACGTTTCAGAACAAAAAGCAAGGTTGTTTCAGACTCGACATAGCGAATCGCAAACGCCCACGCCCACAGATACGCGTCATGCAGATTTCCGAGCCACTGGTAATACCACGCCAGTGCGGCGATCACCGCGATGAATCCAATTATCAGACCGCTGCCTGCTGCCAAAACACGTCCGAGTGATTGGTAACGGGGAATAAGCCAAAGGTAAACGAGATACGCCAGCATTGCGCCCAAAGTCACGGCCGAAGGCTGCCGAATCAAAGTCGCTACGCCGACCAGCGCGCCACTAAGAAACATCCAAACCCAGCCCGCTTTTCTTTCGCGTTGCAAGAAGGCGAGGACACTCATCGCGAGAAAAAGAGACGCGAAAATCTCGGTATTCGCGGAGAGTGTGTCACCCGGCCGGTAGGCGTGGACGAAAACGGCGTATCCGATGCCACTCCATGCCCCCGCCCAATCGTCCCCCACTCGCGCCCCAATCCGCCGTACGACCAAGGCGGTGGCTGCCACGACAAGGATGGCGAGGACATGAACGGCAAAAAGATTGTTCTTCCCAGCCACTTTGAAAACGGCGACGTAAATGTAATAGATGCCTGGCGGCTTCGTATCCACCGCCGTCCGGTAGAATGTCCCGCCGTCCAGAGTATCGTTCGCGATTATCCCGTAATAGCCCTCATCGCTATTGTACAGTGACGGCAAGAGAGTGGGCAAACGCAGGATGACGACCAGCGCGATGATGATCACGTTGACCCAGCGGCTTTGACACCGGGTCATACGTGACGGTCTTGCTTAATGCCCGCTTGGTCTTTCTTGAAAAATTCGATCGTTGCGCGCAATCCTTCGACTAAATCGCAAACCGGCCTAAAGCCAGCCGCCTGCGTCTTATCCATGCTCGCGACTGAATGTTTTACCTCGCCCGACCGCTCCGCGCCGTACTCAATCGCGGAGCTAGACTGCGTAAGGTTCCGAATCGTTAGGGCCAAATCGGTTACTGTTATCTGCCTCCCGCAAGCGACATTGAACACCCCTGTTGCCTGCGATTCTAACGCGAAGAACGCATTGGCTGCGACTACATCTTTTATATAAATGAGGTCGCGCGTCTGCCGGCCGTCTCCGAAAATCGTAATCGGCTTGTTTTCGATTGCCTTCACAATGAAACCCGGAACGGCGGCCGTGTATTCACTTCTCGCATCTTGGTACGGACCAAAGACGTTAAAATAACGAAGAGAAACAGTGGCGAGTCGCCCATCATCCGTAAAGGCGCGGCAATGCCGTTCGCCTTCATACTTACTTTCGGCATATGGACTTTTCGGCTCGGCCGGCATGCTTTCAATTTTTGGAATGACTGGATTGTCGCCGTAAATTGCAGCTGAGCTGCTGAAGATCAGCCTTTTCACCCGCGCCCGCAGCGCCTCTTCCAAAACAATCGCCGTGCCACCAGCATTGATTTTGGCGTATTCATTCGGCCTTTGTACGGATCGTTGGACGCTCACCATGGCCGCGACATGAAAAACAAAGTCCACGCCTTTCATAGCTTCTCTAACGAGATGGCGATCGAGAATTGAGCCGACGATGAGTTGGCATTCCAAGCCAGACAGATTGCTCTTAAAACCGCAGTGCAGGTTATCAAGGACGCGAACCTCTGCTCGAGCTTGGAAGTATTCAGCGATATGCCGGCCGATGAATCCGGCGCCTCCTGTAACTAAGATTCGCATACTAGAATGAAGCAAAGCGGCGCCCGAATTCGACGATCGGTGCGTTGTGAAGTTGAGATACCTACAGGAAGATCCATTCGCGCCTAAGGTGGTGATATTTGCGAAAAAATTTTGGCGGTCTGAGCGGTCGATTGTAGCGTCGAGGCGATATGAGCGCGGTTGTTAGTTTAAGCGTCCCTTTTAGGAGCATATTTTTGGCAGAAAAGGAATCAAGGCGCTCTTGCTCATGACATATCGCATCGAAATCTCTCAAGGCTCTGAGCGGCCTCCCGAGGAGTCAGTGAGCCCGACGGAAATTGCGCTCGACGTCGCGCCGCCAGTCGTGGATGCACCGGCGCGCGTAGATGAGACCGGAGTTGAACTCAAGCGTGGCGCGTTCCTGAACACGATCGCCATGCTGGCGTCGAATTTCCGCGGCATCTTCTCATTTCTCGTCGCGCGGCTGCTCGGTCCGGCGGCGCTCGGCATATTCTCCGTTGCGTGGTCGACCACTGACATCATCAGCAAGATCGGCGTTCTTGGGCTCGACAATGCGATCACTACATTCATCGCGCGCTCGGAAGCTGTCGGCAACCGAGCGCGAAGCCGGACGCTTTTTCGAATCGCTGTCGTGCTGGGGGTTGTCCAGTCCATTATCACCGCTGCCATCGTCATAGTAGCGCTCCGGTTTTTTAACAATCGTCTTCACGTACAACAACAGGTGGTTTCCGCGCTTGCGCTGGTCCTCTGCGCGATGCCCGGTCTGGCGCTGTATCGCATCAGCACCGCCATCTCGCGCGGGATGAAGGTGATGCAGCACGACATCTACTCGCGCGGGATGACCGAGCCGATTGTGACCACACTCGCGTTCCTGCTGGCAGTCGCCGTCGGGTTCAAGGAGTCCTCACCGGAGGTAGCTGCGATCGTTGGGACGGCAGCCTCGGGACTCATCGCACTCGCGCTCGCCTCAACATTGTTTCGCCATGTTCCCGCGCAGGCGGATGTTGTATCACCCTTTCGGGAAGCACGCTGTTTGGTCGGATATGCTGCTCCCATCAGCATTTATCAGCTGATTAACGCGTTCATTTCCCGGTTGGACCTCCTCATGCTCGGC
>DATEZD010000141.1:0-28546 GCA_035255865.1 Candidatus Udaeobacter sp. | reverse complement strand
CGATTAAAATCGCCTACCAGACAAATGCCGAGCGAAATGTTGTTCAAATAATCGCTGTGAACGTGGCCGCCGTTGATCTGACGCCGCCAACGATCGCCCACTTCAATCTGGCCGTTGCCTGTGGAAGTTCCGTTGCCGATCACGAAGTGGTACGCAAGACCATTCTGCATCCGGCGGACGTGTCGATGATAGTAATCAAAAGCGCGCGCGTTACCCTGTCGCGTGCCGCTATTATGCACGACAATGAATTGCCAGCGACTCCGCTTCACAGGTGCGCGTCGGATGGCTTCGATGACTGACCTGGTCAGATAATGGTAGTTGGTCGGACGACTCCAGGGCCAGAAACCGAGTCTGCGCGGCGGCGGCGAGGGCGGCGGCTCGAAGCCCTGATCTTCCTCGATACCGGACTTTTCGATCACAACCTGAGCTCGCTCGCCGGCGGGAAGAGCGCGCTGAACCCTTGGCTGCGGCGAAGGCGCTTGCGTTGGCACGGCAGCTGCCCGCGGCAGTGGAGGTGAACTTTCTCGTGACACCTCTTCCGCGTGAGGCGTTGGCGTCTTTGCTGGCCTGGGCGTTTCTTCTTCTCTCCCCGCCAGTTCGGATTTTCCGGCTTTCCTGCTTTTGCGCGCGGTTTCTTTCACGCTCGATTTCTTTTTCGCCGATTTCGGTTTAGGCGTGGGCGTATGGTGCCGCTTTGATTTCGGCGAAGCTGTGGGTTCGGGTGTCTCGCGCGGCGTTGGATTTGGTGTTTTCTCCTCTTCGCTTTCTAATTTTGCTTTTGGAATGGCGGTGGCCGTTTCTTCTGGTGTCGCAGACGCTCGATGCTTCTTCGTTGATTTATTCGTCGCTCTTTTGGCTGCTGGGCTCGGAGATTTTCTTGGCTTCGGCGACGATGCGGCGTGCGTCTCGCCTTGATCGGGTTGACCGCGGCGGCTTTCTTGCTCGTCACTGACTTGCGCGCAAAGGAGACCTGCGACGATTGCGCCAACGGCGAGTGCAGCCCAAATGCGAAAACGCACCACTGCGACGGAGAGTAACAGAGCGCGCGACGCGATCAAGCGAAGGAAATCCGAAGCACGAATGTCGAAGCACGAAACAATTCCGAATGATTAAATTTCAAGCGAAAAGTTAAGCCGTGCGTGTAGCAGGCACGGGCGCGACGGGCGCAGCCCTGCGCATTCGTTCGCGTTCCCGGCGAAGCACGGCGTTCAATTTGCCGCCCAATAACAGCAGTAGGCAAGTTAGATACATCCAAGTGAGCAGCACGACGATGGATGCCAGCGCGAGATATGTCGGGTTGTAGCGATCATATCTTCCTACGTAGAATTGAAAAAGCTTTGTCGCGATGATCCAGCCAACGGCAAAGAAAATCGCGCCGGGCAACGCCTGACGGACGGTCGAATAATTTTCCGGCGTCAGGAGATAAAGCGCGAGCGCGAGAATGATGAGCGCGACCGCGGTAAATGGCACATTCAAGTAGGCGATCCACGCCTGCAGCGGGAACGCCAGCTGAAAATTTACTTCGGCAATACCAGCCAGCTTTTCACCGAAGACAATCGCGTTGAAGCAAAACACAATGATGATCCCAAACCAGAAGAGCATGAAAAATGAGATGATATATTTCGACCACCAATGGGGATCTTCCCGCATTCCATACGTATGGCTCAGGGCACGTGAGATCGTCGCAAAGAAGACCGTTCCGAAATAGATTCCTAGAACGATGCCTGCGTTGGCGAGCAGACCGCTCGAGCCTGTCACCACCACATTGGCCATCGCAGAATCCAGAATGTCCTGCACTTTCGGGTCCGGCGGCATGAAGCTTTTCAACAGAACAAACATCCGATGCAGCTTGGTCGGATCGGTGCCGAAAAGACCCAGCAGATGCCAGAGAAAAAGCGATCCGGGCGCCAGTGCGAACAGAAGCAGGTATGCCATCTGCGCAGCCAGGCCGGTCGTGTTATCGGTTGCCGTTTCCCAAACCAGCCGGCGCAGAACGCGCCAGATGAATCCGAGATATTTCATCGCCGGCAGAGTTTACTTTGCCCCGCGTAAATATCCATTAAAGTCTCCCGCAGTACGCGGGACCTTCGCGAGTAACTAGCCATCAGAGATGTCATTCTGAGCGGAGCGAAGAATCTCTGATTATTTCTTCAACGAAGAGAATAGCCAGAGATGTTTCGCTTCGCTCAACATGACAGCCTTATTCGTGTCGGCCAACGATCGATGAAAAAAAGAATATTGATCCTAACGGCCGGGTTCGGAGAGGGTCACAATAGCGCCGCCAGAGGAGTGCGCGACGGTCTCGCTCGGCTCGCCCCGAACCAAACCGACGTGGAATTGCGGGATCTGTTCGCCGAAGCCTATGGACCGATCAATGAGTTCGTGCGCCGAAGTTACCTGGCGCTGGTGAATTCTGCGCCGCGCACCTGGGGAATCGTTTATCGCTGGCTGGATCGCAAGACAGATTACGACACAGAATTTCGGCGATTCACTAGACTTAAGAGTCAGTTCGCTCCGCTGCTCGCGCGCTTTCGGCCGGACATCGTCGTTTGCTCCTTCCCGGGCTACGCCAATGTGCTTCAGGAGATTTTGGGGCCCGAGAGATCCTGCAAATGTGTGGCGGTCGTCACGGACTCGATCACCATCAACGCTACGTGGTACCGGAGTCCCGCCGATTATTTCCTCGTTGCGAACGAACAGAGCGCCTCCGTCCTGAGAGGAGTGGGAGTCGCGCCGGAAAAAATCAAGGTATTTGGATTTCCCGTAAGCCCGAAGTTTGCCGATTTCACTAACGTTCGACAATTACCTTCCAACAATTCGAAGCCCCGCATTTTGTACATGATCCATGCTGCGACACGCGGCGCGCCGGAACTGGTGCGGTTGCTCGCAAAGCTTGGTGTCGATCTTACGGTGACGATCGGCCGTGCTGATAAACTTCGGCCGGCAATCGAAGCGGCGACAAATGGCCGCCCCGCAAAGATTGTTGGATGGACAGATCAGCTCCCTCGGATGCTGCGCGAAAGCCATTTGCTGGTCGGCAAAGCCGGTGGCGCGACGGTGCAGGAAACGATTGCGGCCGCCTGCCCAATGATCATCAACCACGTTGTTGCCGGTCAGGAGGAAGGCAACGCCCGCTTGATCGTCGAAACCAATTCCGGCGTGGTCGCGCTTTCACCAACGGAAGTCGTCGCACAGATCGAACGCGCGTTCGCCGATGACGCAAAACAATGGCGCCAATGGGCGGCGAACATCAGCATGCTCAGCCGCCCACGCGCTGCGCTCGATATCGCAGAATTTTTATTGTCGCTCTGACAATTTGTCATGTCGACCGAAGTGGAGACATCTCTGGATATTTTAAAACAGTAAGAGATTCCTCGACTCCGCTCGGAATGACAAAGCGGGAGCGAAGGCGGGCCGAAAATCCTAATGCCGAAAAATTTCCGCCCCGCCGACAAATGTTCGTACGACTTCCAGCTCAGGAGAAAGCACAACCAAATCTGCGTCGGTGCCAACGGTTAGGCTCCCTTTTGTTTCGAGGCCGATGGCGCACGCGGGATTTTGGGTCGCCATTGCGACCGCCTCATGCAATGGAACATCGACCTTCTGCACCATCGTTCGTACGAGATCGATCATCTGCGAGGCGCTACCGGCAAGAGCCGAGCGATCAGCAAGCAAACAGACGCCGCCTTCCACAACGCAATCATTGCCAAAAAGAGAAAATCGCGAGCCATCCGGCAACCCGGCGCCGGCCGTTGCATCCGTCACGAGGCAAATGCCGCGCGCGCCTTTCGCGCGATACAACATTTTCATCAATGTCGCTGAAACGTGATGGCCGTCCGCGATCAGTTCGCAATTGATCCGCGGTTCGCTCAACGCGAACTCCAGCAAACCGCCAACTCGATAGACCCCGCGGCGGCGTGTCGAAGACATGCAATTGAATGTGTGCGTGACGCTGCGCATGCCACGATCGAATGCAGCCTGGGCATCTTCGTCCCACGCGTTGCTATGTCCTCCGCTTACGCTGACTCCATGCATGTGGAAACTCTCGATCGCTTCGAGCGCTCCCGGCAGTTCGGGCGCAATCGTGACGCGTTTGATCACATCCGTGTACTCGATCAACTGCCGCACACCATCTTGGGAGGGGTCCTGAATAAATTCCGTGCGTTGCGCGCCGCATTTTGCTTTCGAGATGAACGGGCCTTCAATATGAACTCCCGCAACCGCGCCGATGGGAGATCGATAATTTCGGACTGCCTTTAGCACATCGACGATATTGTCCATCGGCGCTGTCGCAGTGGTAAGTAGAAGTGAAGTGGTGCCGCCGCTGGCGTGGAAGTTGCAAATAGTGCGAAATGCTTCGGCGGAGCTGTCCATGGTATCCCGGCCGAGCGCGCCGTGAACGTGAAGATCGACAAACCCTGGCGCGAGATAATTTTCGTCAAGGTCGATAACGTCTTGTGGCTCGGGCTTCAAGCCCGCGGATTTACGGGCAGGATGCCCGTGCCACGACTCACGAATGTCGGCGATTTTTCCTTCTTCAACGACAACTTCAAGGCCGTCGCGAATTCCATCGGGAAAAATCAAACGCGCGTTTGTGAGGATCATTTGGCCTAACGCTCTATCTTGAACGCTCAACCTTCAACGCCAAACGAAGGCAATTGCGTTTGGATGCAGTAAAGTCCATCCTCTTGGCACGCGATGAACTTCGATTACGATGTCGTGATCATTGGCGGCGCGTTTTCCGGCGCGGCGACGGCGCTGATGCTCAAACGGAAACGACCCGAAGCGCGCGTTCTCATCATCGAAAAAAACGCCGAGTTCGATCGCAAAGTCGGCGAATCGACGACAGAAGTGAGTAGTTGTTACATGACGCGTATTTTGGGTCTAGCCCACTACCTTGGCCATCATCAACTGGTCAAACAGGGATTGCGCCTTTGGTTTTCGAATCGACCTGATCAACGCTTTGACGATTGCGTCGAGGTAGGCACACGTTACCAGAGCAGATTGCCGGGCTTTCAAGTGGACCGGGCAAAACTCGATTCGCACATGCTCGAGCTCGCGGTGCAAGCGGGCTGCGAGCTCTGGCGCCCGGCAAAGGTGACAAACTTCGAACTCAATAATGGCAATGGCCAAAAGGTCAGCGCCGCTCTCGATGGTGACGAGCGCAGTGTTCTCGCGCGTTGGATGATCGATGCGACGGGGCGCGCGACCATGCTCGCCCGAAAACTCGGACATTTCCGTCCGAACGTTGAGCACCCGATCAACGCCGTCTGGGCGCGCTTCACCGACGTAAAAGAGTGGGACAGCTATGAGTGGCGACAACGTTTTCCCGATTACGCTAATGACTGCCGCACCGCTCGTGAGTGGGCCACGAATCATCTTTTTGGACGCGGCTGGTGGGTCTGGATCATTCCGTTGCAGGGCGGTGACGTCAGTGCCGGCATCGTTTACGACAGCCGCATTTTCAAGCTGGCCGAAGGCCCCAGTCTAGGCCAGCGACTGCACACGCATATCATTAGCAATCCGGTTGGTCGCGAAATCTTTGGGGCGGCACGCGTGATCGAAGGCGACGTGCACGCCTTGTCGATGTTGCCATATCACAGCGAAAAAGTTTGCGGCGACGGCTGGGCCGCAGTGGGCGACGCCGCCGGTTTTATCGATCCGCTTTACAGTCCGGGTTTGGATTTTTGTTCGTACACGTCCTATTACGTTGCCGATCTACTGGCGCGCAGTCTGGCAGGCGAAGATATGACAGAGCGGCTTCGCCATTACAACCAGCAATTCCCGATCACGTATCGGTCCTGGTTCGAAAGTCTCTACAAAGACAAATACTATTATATGGGCGACGCCGATCTAATGTCGGCTGCGCTCCTCCTCGATGTCAGCAGTTATTACGTCGGCTTGGTGCGAGCCGCCTATCGCAATCCCGAGTGTGCATTTCTGAACCTGCCCTTTACGGGCATTGGCGGCAGATTCGCTCGGAACACGATGCGTTTTTATAGCCGACGCCTCGTTGCGCTAGCGAATCGCCGATGGGCGACTGGTTATTACGGCAAAAGAAACGCCGGCTGGCGCGAACTCTATGATGGATTCGTTCTGGACACTCGGCTTCGCAAACAAATTTTCCGCGGACTGCGGCGCTGGTGGAAATGTGAACTGATTAACTTGGCGTTGATGCTACGTCGGCGAGCTGTGACTTCAGCAACTCAGCCATCGACCCAATGGGCACTCAACCAATGACGAGGGCCGAATGTCGAATGTTGAATGTCGAAGGAAGCACGAAGCTCGAATGACGAAGAAACAAGCCCACGATTCTTCGTCACTCAGTCATTCGTCATTCCTTCGAGCTTCGTCATTCGGATTTCGTCATTTAGATAATTCGTGTCAGTTCGTGTCCGTTCGTGGTTGATTACGGGCTGAGCAGCGTTCCGTACCAGCGCAGAAAAATCTCGCCAAAAAACATCCAGGTGACTGCGCCGAAGGCGAGATAAGGCCCGAAAGGCAGCTTGGCGGACCAGACGCGTTTCCCCGCGACGAGTGTGATCAATCCAACGACGGACCCGAGAAGCGATCCGGCAAAAAGACTAAACAATACCGCCCGCCAGCCAAGAAATGCGCCAATCGCAGCCAGAAATTTCAGGTCGCCGCGTCCCATTGCTTCGCGCGGAATCACCAGTTCACTAGCTATGCCGGAAATCTGCGTCACATCATCGAGCATTAGCACGTGGCCTTCGGCCGTGACGCGGTCGTAGCGGAAATCCAGCATTACATCTCCATACGTGTGGTGGTCGATTCTGACCTCATCGCACTGGAGCAACAGTCGATCTTTTTCCCGCGCAAAATAATCGCTCCACAGACTTTCTTCGGTGCCCACCACGAAATCGGCATCATCCCCGCGTTTTGTCCACGTGAAGGGCGTCGGCGCGTCGAATCGAATCCGTTTTCTGCCAAAGGCGATTTTTCCCGCTTCCAACACAATCAAAAGGATCACGTAACCGAGGGCCGCCGCTAGCAGAGCACGGAGGCACGCGGCAAACCGTGAGTCGGTGCCCATCAAGGCCGGGACAACCAGACTGCAAACGACGCCCGCGATTGTTCCGCCGATTGTTACCCGGTCTGGAATAATGAAATGCTCAAAATCGATAAATGTCCCGATGATGAGGAACGACACAAAAATCCAGTAGGCGATCGCCACCTGCCACGGGAAGCTTTCCCAGATCGCCAGAAAAAGAAGCGCGGTAACCAGTTCCACGGCGAAATAGCGCAACGAAATTTGCGCGCCGCAATTTGCGCAGCGACCGCGAAGGAAGAGCCAGCTGATCAACGGCAGATTCTGGTGCCAGGGAATCGCCTGCTTGCAGTTCGGGCAGAAAGAGCGCCGCGGCTTGTTAATCGAAAGGTCAACAGGCCATCGATAAATGCAGACATTCAAGAACGAGCCGACCGCCGCGCCGAGCACAAACGCAAACACACCGAAGAGAAGTTCGTCAGTCGGATGATGCACGCGATTAACCGGCGATCCGTTTTAGGCGGCGGCGTTCCATGAGCCACGCAATCCAGATGCAGCTTTCGTAAAGCAGGCACATCGGCAGCGCCAGAGCGACCAATGTCAAAATGTCTGGCGTGGGCGTGATGATGGTCGCCAGGATAAAGATCAGCACTACGGCGTATGGCCGGGTGCGCGCCATGAATTTGTACGTCACCAGTCCAAATCGAACCAGCGCCAGTACCACTACCGGCAATTCAAAGGCCAGGCCGAAACCGATGATGAACCGGGTCACAAAAGAATAATACTGTTGCACCGTCCAGGTGGGCGCCCAACCGAGCGACTCGGTGTCACGAAAGAAAAAGAGGATCGTTTTGGGCAACAACCAAAAATAACAGATCACCACGCCAAGAAGAAACAGCGCGAAGCTGACGCCAATCGCTGGAAATAAAAAGCGTTTCTCCACGGCGGTGAGCGCAGGCAAAACAAATTCCGCCAGGAAATACAGCAGCAGCGGAAAGGAAAGAACAATGCCGGCGTAAAACGCCAGATGAAACGAAATCACGATGGAATCGGTGATGCCGAGCGCCTTAAGCGTTCCAATTTGCGAACCAACATCTCGCAGCGGCGCCTGCAAGATCCGCACAAGGGCCGCACGAAACGCGAAGCAAACGATCATCGCGACCCCGAGCGTGATCGCTATCTTCACAATGGTCCATCGCAAGTCCTCCAAGTGCTCGAGAAACGGCTTGGAAGTTTCGCTCTCCGGCAGGTCGCGAAATTTAAAAATATCTCGTAAAGCCATCGGAAGTCGGGTACCAGCGAATCACGCGAATGAACAGGAATAGATCAGAAAAAGAGATCGGAAAAGCGAGTTTGATTTTTACGCGCCAAGGCGAATTCGGATAGAAAACTTCACTCAACTTATTCGCGTGATTCGCGGGTGCCGTTTTCAGCCAGGCAGAAGACCGCATGCCCACAGCCGCGCCATCAGGCTTAAAGTGTTTGCGTCGCGAATTTCGTCTTCGGCGATCATCCGGCGAATTTGCTCCACAGCAAATTCGCGGCAATCGAGAATCGATTCGCCTTCATCTCTCGTCGGGCCTTCTTTGCATGGCTGAACCGGACGCCCCAGAAAGAAATAGCCACGCTCATCGGTAAATCCGGGCGACGAAAAATAATAACCGAGCGCTATGAGCTCGCCGTCTTTTGCCAGCTCGTAACCGGCTTCTTCGCTCAGTTCGCGCAAGGCTATGTTCTTAATTTTCTCGTGGTCAGCAGCGTGATCGTCGATCTGACCCGATGGCATCTCCCAAATTGCCTGGCGGATCGGAATGCGTTCCTGGCGAATGAGAACGATTTTGCCGTCGCGCGTCATCGGCGCGACTACGACGGCCGCTTTTCGATGTACGATTGTCCATGCGCGCGGTTCCGGGCGCGCGGGCGTTTGCACATGATCGGTCACGACTTCCAGATGCGCGTTGGCGAAATGGCGCTCGCTCGAGACACTTTCCCAGCCGGTGTGTTTCACGCTCGTGACTGTAGTGGCCGCTGTCCTCAGCGGCAAACATTGTAGCGGCGTTTGAATCGCCCTTTTTGCATGTTCTAACCACGAATGAACACGAATGAACTAGAATTACGAATGCCGAATGACGAATTAATGTCGAACCTCGAATGACGAAAAAAAATGAATCGTGGCATTCGGTCTTGTTCGAACTTCGTCATTGGTCATTCCTTCGTCATTCGACATTCGTGCTTCGTCATTGCGGCTTTCAACCCACGGACGCACTCCGCGTTACCGTTACAGAGACGTATTTCGCGTCCTCTAGGACAAACTTCCGCAGTTCGACGACGACTTTCTGAATCGGAAAAGTCTTCAGCAAGTGCGTTGCGAGCCGATCTGCCAATGTTTCGATGAGATTGACCGATTGCTCGCGCACAAACCTCTTTGTCTCCTCAACTACGGCTGAATAGTTGACGGTCTGGTCGATCTTGTCCGCCACATCGCGCGTCTGCTGATACGGCCAAAAGGAAATGCTCACGGTCAATCGTTGCGGAGTGGCGCGCTCTTTCTCCGGCACTCCAATACGAGTGGAAATCTCAAGCTGTTCGATGTGAATTTCGTCGGAGAACGGGTGTGACTCGTTGGGCATCAATGAATTCTAACCACGAATGAACACGAATCGACACGAATAAAGCATCGGATAATGACGAAGCACGAATGCCAAATGCCGAGGGAATGATCAAAATGACAAATGACGAATCCAGTCGCGCGGAAGCAGGAACCGGAGATGACCCAACAGACGCGGTGCGACGAGATTCCGCCTTTCATCATTCGAGCTTCCTCATTGATTTGTCATTCGTAATTCGGATTTCGTCATTTTGTTCAGACGGCCGAAGGCTATCCCATCGATGGAGGAACAGTGCTGGTGTGGTAACGTAATCCCAGATGAAGACGGTTTGGCGCGTGTTTTCTTATCTGAAGCGGTATCCGTGGATAGCTGCGGGGACGTTGAGCTGCGCGATCCTGACTACGCTGATGGTGATTGTTTTTCCGAGCGCCACCAAATGGATCATCAACGACGTGGTGCGCGCACAGCGGCCGGACAAATTGCTGCCGCTTATTCTGCTGGCCGCAGTGGCATTTCTGCTCCAGCACGTTTTCAACTCGTTGCGGATCATCCTGAACAACACGTTCGAACAAAAAGTCATTTTCGATCTGCGAAGCGATCTGTATTCGCACATTCAGCTGCTGCCGTTGCGCTGGTTCGACAATCGGGCCACGGGCGATTTAATGACGCGGGTGATCGAGGACGTAAACTCGGTCGAGCGCGTGTTGATCGATGGAATCGAGCAGGGCGTGGTTGCGGTATTGCAAATTGTAATCGTGTTGGCGGTGATGTTTTATTGGAACGCAAAACTGGCAATCCTTGCATTGGTGCCGTTTCCGTTGCTAATCGGTGGCGCGCTGGCTTACACACTCACCGCGCATCGGCGGTATCGCTTGCAGCGGCGCGCCTCATCGGCCATCAACGCCCTGTTGCACGATAATCTTGCCGGGATTCGCCAGATCAAAAGTTTCGCGCGCGAGCGAGAGGAACACGCGCGCTTCAATCGGGCAAGCGACCAACTGCGGCGCACCACGCTGGTGGTGATGCGGGTATGGGCCATTTACTCGCCGTCGATGTCGATGTTTGAAGCGACCGGCGCACTTCTCATCCTCGGGTTTGGCGGATATGCCGCGTTGACGGGCGCGATGCAGATCGGTGATCTGGTTGCGTTTCTAATGTTGACGGCGTTTCTCTACGATCCGGTCAGCCGGCTGCATCAACTCAATCAACTTATCCAAGCCGGGCGCGCCGCGGGCGAGCGCGTTTTTGAAATTCTCGATGAGCCAGCCGAGCCAGGTATTGCCACGGATGCCGATTGTAGGGCGTCTGTGTCAGACGCCAATCTTCAGGTGCGGCGTTTGACACAAACGCCCTACAAATCCGCGCATGCCGCGCGCATTCTCGGCGATATTCGCTACGAAGACGTGAGCTTCAGTTACGCAGAAGGATTGCCTGCGCTAAGGCGGGTTTCGTTTCATGCGCCGCCGGGCGCGACCATTGCGCTGGTCGGCGCGACTGGCGCGGGGAAATCGACACTGGTGAATCTGCTCGCGCGTTTTTACGAATTCAGCAGCGGCCAGATTTATGTCGATGGCAAACCGATTCGCGATTACGAGTTGCGCGCGCTGCGTGAAGCGATCGGCGTAGTCACACAGGAAAGTTTCCTGTTCAACGGATCGATTCGCGAAAATCTTTTGATGGGCAAACCTGACGCAACCGACGCGGAATTATGGCGCGCGGTGGATGCGGCGAACGCGCGAGAATTTATCGAACGTTTGCCGCAGGGATTGGAAAGCGTCGTGGGCGAGCGCGGCGTGAAATTGAGCGTGGGCGAAAAACAGCGGCTCTCAATCGCGCGGGCGCTCTTGAAGGACCCGCCGATTTTAATTCTTGATGAAGCGACTGCGAGCGTGGACACCGCAACCGAGCGCTTGATTCAAGAGGCGTTGGAGCGCCTGATGGCGAACCGCACATCGATTGTGATTGCCCATCGGCTTTCGACCATTGTGCATGCCGACCAAATTCTCGTGCTCGATCACGGCCGCATCATCGAGCGCGGCGCGCACGATGAATTGGTCGCGCTGGCTGGCAAGTACGCACAGCTGTGCCGCCAAAGTTTGCTCGAAGCCTCGCCATTACGGGAGACAGAGCCGGAAGCAGCAATCGGAGTCCCACAAATCCCGGAGACTGAAGAGCAACTGTCGGTCTAACGAGAAAGAGGAGACGCGATTGTACCATGAAGAAGAGGAACCCCGAAAGCCTTCGTGGTAAGGAAGGAAAAGGAGGAGAGTCTCCTTCTCAGCCCCGCAAGGGTTCGGGGCCGTCCGCTGGCAGACTGATAGATGCGAGAATCAAGGAGCTGAGTGATTGGCGGGGCGAGATGCTCGCTCGGGTCCGAATTCTCGTCAAGCAGGCCGACCCCGAAGTGGTCGAGGAGTGGAAATGGAGAGTTCCGGTGTGGTCGCACGCCGGGATCATCTGCACCGGTGAGACGTACAAGAATGTCGTGAAGATGACGTTCGCCAAGGGCGCCTCGTTAGAGGACCCTTCAGGCCTCTTCAACTCCAGCCTCGAAGGCAACACCAGACGTGCCATCGATTTCCATGAGGGCGACAGGATTGATGAAAAGGCGTTGAAGGCGCTCATTCGCGCCGCCGTGGCACTGAACCTCGGTAAGTGACGAGTGATGTGATTATTACGTGGGCTTCTGGCTTGATACCGAATTTATTTCAGCTTTCAGCTTTCAGTTTTTCAGCGTTTCAGGTTTTCGTGAAGAACATTAGGGGCATCGCTTTCCGGCCGCAAGCATCGAGCAGGCTTTCTCGATACGGCATCTATGTTTCTCCGGTTGTTTGGCTGAATCCATCCAACTGATAAAGTCCCTGCGCTCGATCGGCGTGAGATCGCTCCACTGAGCCTTCGCCTTGGGGGTAGCCGCGAGGGCTGTGTAAAGATTGAATGACACAATTGAATAACAGCACGGGCGTCGCTTTTCGGCCGCGAGCATCGAGCAGGCTTTCTCGATCCGCCGTCTACGTGTCTGCGGCTGTTTGGCTGAGTCTATCCAACTAATGAAGTCCCGGCGCGCGATCGGCGTGATATCGCTCCACTGAGCCTTCGCCTTCGGAGCAGCCGCGAGAGCCTTGTAAAGATCCGTTGGCACTTTGGCTTCTGATTCTGCAGCGGAATTAGGATTGATTTTGCTCATGATTTTTCGAGTCCATCTCGGCCAGGCTGCCGCCTGGCGGCTCCTCTTCGCTCGGGCGCAGAGAGCGCGCTGATGGTGACGTAGTACCCGTCCGGATCCCGGAGTGAGAACTCCCGTGTCTGAGTGTTCGGGTTCACATGGGGCTCCTCTTCGAACCGGGTAACCAGAGCGCGGGCTCTCTTCAGGGCCATCTCGTAGTCGTCGACGCGGAAGAACAAGAGCAGCCCGTTGCCAGGTGGCGCCTCGTCCGGGCTCATCAAGGATGGATGCTCGTGCGCGCCCCACTGGTGAAGGCAGAGCAAGACCGTTCCATCCGTATCCAGGATCTGACCAAAGTAGTCATGGCCCGGAGGCGTCTCGGGTTGGCCAAAGAGCGACTGGTACCATTTGAAGCTGCCAGGAACGTCGCTTACTCCGATGATCGTCCATGTGCGTTTCATCGCATTTCCGCAGTCGGCCTAACAACCCAGCACTTTGAGAATCAGCGTGTGCATCATCGAGAGCTTACAACAAAGTGCTGGGTTGGCTCCATCGTTGGTTAGGTCGCGTCTGGTTCATTTCGCCAATAACGACCGAGAATGAGTTCTGGAATGCACGTGAGGGCGATACCGCCAATAATTGTTATGGCGCAAATCCATTTCCATCCGGACACTCCAAACGGCAAAAATCCAAGACCGTATCCAAGGGAAGCAACAGCACCAAGGATGAAAAACGGGCCAGTGAAGCGGCAGTGGACGCGGCCGCATCGGGAAGCGGTGAGCAAACACAGGGACCCCATGACACCCAGGGACGCGGTCCATAAAACGGTTCTCCAGACCGGCGATACCGCCCAGCCAATAGCGAATGCAAACCACGGAAGACACCAGAAAAGGAAGCCGCTCATCCCGTTGCATAGCAGGTCGCGCTGCCAACCACCGGGGCCAAGTGTATTTCTCATTGTTGTTTAGCAGCCTAACGAGAAAGAGATGATTTCACCCAGCTATTTTGTAAAAGTAGCTGCGGTAAGCCACCCAGCACTTTGAAAATTAAAGTGCGCATTGATCGAGAGCTTACTACAAAGTGCTGGGTTGGCTTCATAAGGGTTAGGCGTTCGCCCGCTCATCGTTCGTTTGGTCTCGACGTGCATACCAATCCAGCACCCGGAGCGCGCGCAACGTGATCCAACGATTCGGCGCGCCGACCGGGCCGGCCAATTCCTCGTGGACGGTGTTCTTGTGTCGCACGTCGAGCAGCCAGCGCCCGTCGTCCTGGCGGCGCTCGCGCACGATCGCGACGGCCTCCTCGACTCGCGCATCGGGCGGCACGCGGGCCGCGCGCAGGTAATCGAGCGCGCGGAGCACGTCGTAGTGCCAGAGTGGGGGAAACGCGAACTGCGTCCAGGGTTGATCCGCCTTGCGGTCTTTGATCACCTCGCCGGTGGACAACCGTCGCAGCAGACGACGATCGAGGAGATACTCGTGCGCGCGCTTCCGCGCGTCGGTTACCGACGGCGTGGCGCCGAACGCCTGCTCGAACGCCAGCAGTCCTTCAAGCACGCAGATTGTCGTGTGGAAAGACGAGCGGACCGAGCCGTGCTCCACCTCGCAATTCCAGCCGCCGTCCCCGAGCTGTTCGCTCAGCAAACGATCGACGAGTCGATCGCTGCGCTCACCGAAATAGGCGCCGAGCGCGACGACACGGCCGTTGATGCAACGCTCGACCTCACCTTCGAAGAAGGGCGAGTCTCCGAATCCGGGTCCCCAGGTGACGTTGTCGCGAACGCGATCGATCGCGGAGCGCACGCGCGTACTTGTGCGGTCGAGCCCGAGGTCGCGAAAAAAGACCAGTGTGTACAGGTTCGACCACCAGAACGGCGTAGCGACGCCGTCGCCCCACTGGCCGTCCGGGCGCTGTTGATCAAGCAACAGGGCACCCCAGCCCTCCGACGCGACCCGCGACCGCTCGGCCGCCACGATTGCCGTGCGCGCGTCGGTGAGATCGCGCATGACCTGCCAGCGGATCGACGGGTCGGAGTCGAGGAGCCATTCGATGACCGGATCGTTTAAGGATCGGGGGTGCGCGTCTTTGTGTGTGAGTGACATGCGGCCTAACGACCCAGCACTTTGAGAATTGGCGTGCGCATCGACCGAGAGCTTACCACAAAGTGCTGAGTTGGCTTTATCGAGTGGTTAGGGCTTGATGCGGAATGCATCACGAGGAAATGTCGCACGATAGTCTTGTGCCTCCAGCAACAGCACCTGCGGGTAAGTCGCCCATGATGGATGGGGCAACCAAGGCTGAGGATGCGCGCGGATGAAAAGCCACTCGATATACGCTGCGGGATAAAATAGCCGGGCCTCCCACTCGTAACGAAACTCTCTGGTGTGAACGAATAACTTGGCATTACGGAATCGGCCCGCATCGCGCCACGGCAGGAAGCGGTAAGCGATGATGTAGCCGACGAACAGAATAATCGCTCCGATAATGGCCCAACGCTTCATAGACCTAACGAGGCACAAGATCAGCGACGGCGCCCGAGAACGTGATGCGAAAGCGCAGGCCAGGCTTGCAGCCGAATTGCTGCGGTTTGATGAAGTGCTCGACCAGGATCCCGCCATTCGCCTCGATGACGCGCTGTGACGCGATGTTGTCCGGATCCGTGGTGATCTCCACGTACGGAAGACCGACTGCCTTGGCTTCCGAAAGCATGAGGCGTAGCGCTGATTTAGCGTACCCGCGACCCTCCTTCCACGGCACGACCGCATAGCCGATTTGTCCCAGACAATGGGGCGGTAGCGCCGCTGTACCTGGCTGCCACCGCAACCCGATGCTTCCACAGAACTCACCGTCCCATAACCAGCGCTTGAAGCCCGGGAGGCGCTCGGCCGCCGAACCGTCTGGAAGAGTGACGGGAGGACCCTTGGCCTCGCGGTCTTCCATGCCGGCGAGAAACGACGCTGCATCGGCCTGAATGCGCGAGAGCTCTTCGCGTGCGTCCTCGATGCCGCGCTCGTTGTCGGCAGACCACCCACGCTCGAGCGCAGCGACGTAGCTCGTAAGGTGTTCGGGACAGGGGCGGACGAGCTGCATGCTAGAGGCTAACGAGAAAGAGTTGGGCCCACGTGTCTCGATTTATTTCTTCGCTGGGATCTCGTCGAACATGTAGCGAAAGATCTTCCACGAACTGTCTCTTTGCTTCTTCCATACAAGCAGGTTCTTGCCGCGGAAATGGGTCTGCTTCCCGTCCCTCGTCACGTCACCTTCGAAAACCGAGGTCGCAATCGCGATGTCACCCACCACGTGGAAGCTGTTCCAATTGAGCGTCAGCGTGAACGGCACAAAGTGCGGATCGGCGACGAGCTTCTTGTAATACTCGCCGATCGCTGTCTTGCCGAGCACCGGCTCCTCCTCCTTAGGCATGAGAACCGCATTCTCGTCGTAAAGGTTGGTGAGCGTGTCGGCGTCTTTCTTGTTCGCCGCGGCGATCCACTCCTTGTAACGATCCTCCACCGCAGCCCTGATCTTGGCTTCGTCGTCCTTCGCCAGGGCCGGCAGGACGACAAGGAACATGAGTGTGAGCGAGAGCAGTTTGCGCATGCTCTTTAGACAGTCAGCACCATTGCGTGTTGAACCGATCCGTTGTCTTGGCTTCCTGATCTAGAGGGATCAGTCGAGGTCTAACGAGAACGAGTTAGGTTTATTTCTCATGTTCTCCGAAAGAGACCAATGGCCGCGCAAGCAATACCCGCAATGGTCGGCAACAAGGTGACCGAGCCCCCCAACAAGTCGTCTTGGTGGCAGGAAACCGACGCGCCCACCCACCTGACCACGTCAAGAAATAGCAAGGCAACACCTAAACCCCAAAACGCCCATACGGCTCGCTTCATCAATGCGCTCCAAATGACTACGATCGACAAAATCGAGAGCGCAGCAATCGAAGCGTTAGCAACAACGGCCAACGAATTAATCGTGGCGAGAGCGCGCGGGTCCAAGCTCTTTCCCTAACTGTCGCCATAAAGGAGGAGTAATGCGGGTGAATTCTTCCCGTACACAAGCAGCATGAAAAGAATTCCGAGAGCGACGAGCAGTTTGAAACCCCGTCCACAGCGTCAGAAGTATAGCGCCGGCGCGCAGCATCGGTCTAACGAGAATTCGGTCCCAAAAATCTGCAATTAAGACAAGAGATTCCTCGACTTCGCTCGGAATGACAAGCAGGAATCGACACGTCTCGCAAGGGTCCGATGGTGTCGCAGGAATGGATCGGTCGCCCGCACAGCTTGAACTGCCGCGCCGCTGGCGTCAGGGCGTTGGCGTCGAGGAGCCGGCAGCGGCAGGCGACGGCGTCGGGATCACAATGGTTTGTCCGGCCTGCAACTTGCGGCCGTCTTCAATGTGATTCGTCTGTTGCAGTTCGTCCACGGTCACCTTGTACATTTTTGCAATGGAGGTGAGCGTCTCTCCGCGTGCGACGATGTGCGTGTTGCCCGCCGCGGCGGGATGCGACGAAGACATGGCGGGAGCGGCGGAGGTTCCCGGCGAGGGCGTATTTTCTCCGATCATGACCCCTGGTCGAATGTGCTCGACTTGTTGCTCCAGCTTCAGGATTTCCTGAGAAAGCGCATCAATCTTGGCGTTTTGTTCGTCGATTTTTTTGGCCAGCGCTTCGAGCTGAGCGGCGTCAGCTGGTTTTGCGGACTCCGGCGCTGGCGTCTGGGCAAAGGCGGCGCAAAACGCCGAAATCAATGCCGCACAAAAAACAGCTGTGAGCTTCATCGAGGCCAAAACCTTGCCACTGGCAGATTTGTCTGGCAAGCGCGCGCAAAGCGCGCTCGTGATGCGTCACTCGTTACAACGGCCATCCTTCTCATGTTGAGCGAAGCGAAACATCTCTGATTTCATTTCGCTACGCCCGGAAGAACAATCAGAGATTCTTCGCTAAGCCTGTCCTGAGCGAAGCCGAAGGGCTCAGAATGACAATGATGCTCAACGGTTTAACGCTTCAACGATTCAACACGGCGAACCGGCTTGCCTTTCCAACATTTGCTCTTAAATTTTTTTATGCCTGAGCGCATTCAAAAACCGGCAGAACCGGCTCCGTGGGGACCGAAAGAAGGCGATGGTGGAGGTCCGCGGTCGCCGGATGTTTCGCGGCCGGACACAAAGGACCTTTTAAAAAAAATGCGCAAGGTCGATCCCAACCAATCCAAGCGCTATCGCCAGCGCACGGGTCAGTAATGGAACGCTCCCCGGTGGCGTTTGACCAGAATTTTTCTGGCGCGGCCGCGGATTTTCCCGCGCTGCTGCGGAGCAAGGGCCTGCTGGACCCGGCGGTTGTCAATCCAATGCCCCAAGCGGGGCCGCTACAAAAAACGTGGCAGCCGACGGAGGCGACCACGATTCTGGCTTTCAAATTTTCAGGCGGCGTGCTGGTGGCAGGCGATCGCCGTGCGACCGCTGGCAACACGGTCGTCTATGATCGTGCCGACAAAGTTTTGGAAATCGATCGGCATTCGATCATGGCTATCGCCGGCGTGCCGGCGACAGCCTGGGAGATGGCGCGCGTGCTGGAACACTCTTTCCAATTCTTCCGGCGAACTCAGCTGCAGGAAATGAGCGTCGATGGAAAGGTGCGCGCTCTATCCAAACTGTTGCGCGATAATTTCGGGTTCGTCATGCAAGGCGTGGGAGTGGTGGTGCCGATTTTTGCCACCTACGATTCTCATCCAAAGCCCGAAGCGCGTCTCTATTTTTACGATGCCATGGGCGCGCAATTTGAAGCGGCCGATTACGCGGCGACGGGGTCGGGCTCGCCCGCCGTGCGCGGCATTCTTTATTACGCGAACACCTGGGGCTCGAAGCCGCTGCAACAATTGAACGAAGAGGAGGCGGTATCGATCGCGTTGCGGGCGCTTGATACCGCCGCGGAATCCGACACATCGACGGGCGGCGTGGATCGCGGCGGGAAGATTTATCCGCTCATCAAAATTGTATCGCGTGAAGGCATCACCACGTTATCAGAGAGCAAAATCGCCGCCGTCTTCAAGGAAACGGTCGCATGAGGATAGACTTGAAGTCCGCCACCGGAGGGACTCGCCGTGGCGAGTTTATGCGGCCAGCCCCGAAAGCGCGTGCGTTTAGCGCCAAAGGCGCGACGTTCAACCCGAGCCTGGGGCAACGCCCCAGGATTCAGGAAACCCCAAGCGTCAGCGCTGAGGGCGCGACTCACAGCCGGCGACATGCACATGCCGATGAATCGCGCTTTCAGCGCTCCTGCATTTGGGGGACATCAATCCCTGGGGCGGTGCCCCAGGCTAAAAGTGAGATAGCGCCTTTGGCGCTACACACAGGCGAGAAAGCATTTGGGCTGCATCGCGGGCGGATTTCAAACCCGCCGGACGCACAGGCCGCGGGCCTATGTTCCAACACTAACCATGATTGAAGAGCCGTATCGTTGGGTCGAAGCGATCGCTAACCGCCGCGAGTACATCGAAGCGCAACTCGCTCCGGGCAGTCCGATCGCCGCGCTCGGTTATGGCGAGGGCATTCTGTTTCTCACTCTCGGCCAAGCGCGGCAGAAAATTTTCGAGGTCTACGATCGAATTGCCATGGGGGCAATTGGTCATCCAGGAGACATCGAGCGATTACGGATGGCCGCGATTGAACTCGCCAGCACCGAGGGCTTCAGTCGCTCGGCTACGGACGTTTCCCTGCGGCGGCTGGTGCATTATTCGCTCAGCCCTGTAATGAAGACCGCGTTTGAACAGATTTATGGGCCGCCTTATCTGGCGCGGATGCTCTTTGCCGAGGTGGGTGAACGGCCTGGGGACGATTTGTTTTTACGGGTGGATTACGACGGTGAGATAGCAACCAACGGCGCAACCTATGCACGCGCGCGACAGGATTTCGCGGTGCTCAGCGGCACGCAGCAATCGAGAAAACTCATGGAGGCTTTTCTCAAGACTCAACATGCGCCGGATGCAAGTTTTGAAGCGGCGCTCAACTGCGCGCTCGACGCATGGAGCATTGGACACATGTCTTTGCAGGCCGGCGACGTAAAGGAACTGCCCGAGCGCGCGGCCGTCGCGAAGTATCGACAGGAACAACTGGTAACTGCCGGAATCGAAGCGGCATTGCTTGAGCGCGATGCCAGCAGGGCAATTCGTTATCGATCGTTATCGGATACGGAATTGCGCTCCCTGATTCACGATTAACTTATGGAGAGAAATTTTTTCTACGACACCACGAATGAAAAGAGGGCTTCGAAACACGCTGGCGTTGGCGGGCCTGTTGCTGATGATTGGGTCCTTCGCCTGGATGCAGTTTCACCAGGCTGAGAGACCCGCGCGCCCAGGAGAATCGAAAACCGCGCAACCCCCAACTACTCCGAGCCCATTTTCAGTAGTTGTTCTTGATCCCGGCCACGGCGGCCAGGACTCCGGCGCGATGTGCGGCGGCGTACTGGAGAAAGATCTAACACTGGACGTGACGCGACGAATCGATCGGCTGCTGGACTCGGAAGGGATCGCCACGTTAATGACCCGCGTGGGAGACACCTATGTTTCGCTGGCGGATCGCGCCGCATTCGCCAATCGAGTGAGAAATTGCATTTTTGTCAGCATTCATTTCAACGAAGATAACAAGCCGGTGGCCAGCGGAGTGGAGACCTACTACGCCGCCCATCAAATCACTGCAGGTTCGTTCCTGGCCTCGTGGTTGCCCTTTCTGTGGCGACCGCTTTCGGATTCGCCGAATGCCGAAAGCCAAAATCTCGCCGGATTTGTTCAGGAAGCGCTGGTGGCGCGCACCCGGGCTGTGGATCGCGGCATACAGGCCAGACAATTTTTCGTGATCGCAAACGTGACTTCTCCTGCTGTTTTGATTGAAGGGGGATTTCTCACTAACAAGGAAGACATTTCCAAACTCGCCAGCGACGACTATCGCGACCAGATCGCCGCAGCTGTCGCCGATGGCATTTGGCGTTACCGCGACGCGGCGAGCCAGCCCCGAAAGCCTTCGGGGTTGGCGGCAACAGTTCGGGAAAGCGCTGAATAGGCAAAAGGGTGAAGCGTCAAAATAGCATCGGAATGAAAATCAAGATCGCTGTCCTGATCTTTATTGGATCAACGATGCTGATGCGCGCGGATCAGCTGGTTGAAAGTGTGCAGCAAGCGTTGAAGGACCAGGGTTTCTACTATGGGGAAGTGACCGGTGAAATGAATGCGACTTTAACCGCCGCCATTCGCCGTTATCAAATTCGCAATGGACTGCAGGTTAACGGCGAGCTCAACAGCGAGACGCTTCAATCACTTGGAATTAACTCTTCTGCTTCGGCCCGGCCGGCAACGAAGCCTGCATCGCCCAGCCTTGGTGAGCCTGTCAAACCCAGCGAACCATCTTCCAACGAGACGGCCAACGCGAACACCGCACCGCCGATTCAACCTTTCGGCAACGCACCGCAAGACCAACAACTTTATCCTTCCCATCCCGTGACTCCGGGGACTGCACCCGGAGGAGTCCTTGCCGGCACGCCGTTTGAAGCTGCACCGGCCGGCGTGCAACGGAATGTAATCCTCTCGGCGCAGATTGGGCTCGCTCGCCGCGGGCTCTATCACGAACAGATTGACGGCGTCTTTGGACCGGCGATGGAATTTTCCCTGCGCGCCTATCAAGCGCGAACGCGACTTCCGGTAACCGGCCGGCTTGATTTGGAAACCCTCGCGGCGCTCCAGCTATTGCCGGGAGCGCGCGGGCCGGCCTTCCATCCACCGCGGCAGCATGGACATCCATGGCCGAACGCACCGATCCGCGGTGAGTGGCTTCCGGACTAAAGTGGCGCG
This sequence comes from Candidatus Udaeobacter sp., assembly GCA_035255865.1. Lineage (GTDB taxonomy): Bacteria > Verrucomicrobiota > Verrucomicrobiia > Chthoniobacterales > UBA10450 > Udaeobacter. The sequence continues at coordinate 6,925 of DATEZD010000141.1, read as the reverse complement.
AGCTACTCTTTGTCGAAATGCACCGATTGTAGCTCGGCCCAAACTGTGCCGACGAAAATTTGGGCTTCAATGCGAACCAGAAGCCGTTCCGCATCATCCGACACCCAGATTGTAGCACGACGAAATTTGCGGTGCGGCTCCAATTCCAACTGTTTGCCGATCCGCTTTAGCTGCAAGTCAAGTTTGATTGCGTTGTAGGTGCCGGCGTGCACGGAGATTTTTTCGCGCCCGAGCACGGTGACCGTAGCAAGGTAAGCGCTGGTAGCCGGGTAAACCACAACGCGATAAACACTGCCATCTCGAAGCGGTTGACTGCGCAAATAAAGCGCCGCCGAGTGCAGATCGAACAGGTCTGGAAAACTAAACTGGCGAGTCTTCGTTTCGGCAGTACCGCTCTGGGCTTCAGTTCTCGTCCGAGTTACTCCGCTACTCGTAAAGGCGAGATGGGTAACGATTTTTTTCCATCGATAACTTTCCGTCTGCTGAGTTTCGATCGGGTGCAACGTTTCCGCGCCGGCGGTTGCGCGATGGTTCACATCCAGTCTCCATAGCATCCGAACCAAGCCAATGGTCCGGCCCGTTCCGTCGAACTGAAACTTATCTTTGGACGGCTTTGTAAAATGGACCTCTCCCGTGGCGGCAGTAAGTCCAGACCACCCGAAACGAAAGGATGCACGCAGAGGACGAAGTTCGGGAAAATTGCCACCTGAATCTTTGCTGAGCGTGGCCTGCCAATTCGCCGCCAGCGAGCTGGCGCAGAACGCGAACAACAACGTGATGAAGCATTGCACAGGAAATTTGCTCGAAGTGAACATTTTCGCAGCCCGCTACTGTTCACAAATCGTCGTTATGTGAGCGCCCTGTTCTCCTGTACGCAAAAATACACGCGAATTTCGCCCGCGTGTATTTCCGAATGCTCGAACGTAATCAGGGCTTCGCAGCTCTTGCCGGCGTGACAGAACCCGTCGTCGAGGTTTTCGTAGCCGGAGCTATGGCGCGACCCGGCTTGTTGAGCACGGCAATAATGTCGTTGGTAAAATCGATGTTGTCGTGTGAGTACAGCAAGACAGGAACGCCATTGATGCTCATGCCCGATTTGTCGAATACCAGGTCCAGATTATTGGTTTTGACTTTTTCCATCACGACGTCGGTGATTTCCTTTACGATTCCTTCCCGGACGCGCATCAGTTGTTCTTGCAATTGCCGTTCACGGGTTTGGCGGAAATCGCTGATCTCCCGTTCCATGTTCTTGATGTTGGCAATCTTGTCATCGCGCTCCTTTGCAATTTGCGTCTTCTTATCCGCGCTCAACGCTGACGACTCAAGCTGCTTGTTCAGATTGTTGATTTCGTCCAGCGCCTTTTTGTAAGCTTCCGCCCGATCGTCATATTCCTTCTTGGCCGCATTCTTGGCGTCGTTGATTTTTGCTTCGGCTTCCTTGGTCTTGTTGTAATCCTTAAACGCGCGCTGCATATCGACCGTTCCGATTTTCATCGTTCCCTGTGCGAAAGCCGCAACGGGAAGGAGCGTCAACGCAAAGAGTATGGAGAGAGACTTTTTCATAAAATAGAGGATACGGTGGTCGGAATCGCGTTAGACTGCAACCATATATTATCGTTCAAAATTGATAACCCACGCTGAAATTGAAGTGGCCACCGCCATGGTAGCCGTCGCGTTCAATCGGATACCCATAGTCAAGGCGCATTGGGCCGATGGGCAGATTTATCCGAAGCCCAACACCGATGTCGGAGGCGAGGTGACTGAAGTCGAACTTCCAGGCGTCAGCATTGACGAAACCGGAATCGTAAAAGATCGCGCCGCGCGCTTTTTCGATAATAGGGAAAGTCCATTCAATTGTCAGTCGAGCCATCGATAGTCCGCCGATTGGTTCGCCGTTGAAGTCTTGCGGGCCAACTTCGCGGTAGGGAAATCCACGCAGGTTATTTGCGCCCCCGAGATAAAGACGCTCAAAGATTGGGACAAACGTGCCATTGCCCCACTTATCAACTGTGGCAATCTCGCCGTTGAAAAGCAGGATGGTGTCCCATTTAAGACGAAAATATTGCGACGCCTCCAGGTCCCATCCGTAGATCTGGGTATCGCCTCCCAGAAAACCGCCCGAAATATAAGGCGAAAGGGTGATGCGCTGTCCAGTTCGCGTGAGCAAGGGATTGTCGCGTCGGTCGAAGACGAGGCTGGTCAATATCTTACTCTCAGTAAACGTACCTTCCTGCGACTTAATGGCTGGGGAAGCACCGGAGGACACATTAAAAATCTCGACGTTCTGTAACTGGTACGTCAGGGCCGCATATATAAAGGCAGTAAGCGGTTTGCGGAGCTCGAATGAGAACCCGTAATTGCGTTGGTTGTATATTGCGCTCAAATAATCGGCCTCTGTGTAAAAAAGCTGACCGCCCAGGGACAATCGCCGGTCGAGGAAGTAGGGCTCGATAACGCTAAGAAGAAAGTCTTTCCGCTGGGTGCCGTACTGAAGGCGCAACCGGAATTTCTGACCGCCGCCAGTAAAGGTGGGCCAGTTTAACAAATCGAAATTGCCTTGGGTCAATTCCGCGAACCCCACCAGTGAATCAACGGTGCTAAAGCCCGCTCCAAAACTGAGCGAGCCGGTCCGCTTCTCCTGCACCAATATCGTGAGGTCTTTGCGACCAGGTACATCCGTCTCTTCCGGGTAGGTTTCGACTTTGGAGAAATAACCGAGATTCTCCAAACGTTTCTTGGTCGTGTCTGCCCGGACCGTGTTGAAGACATCCCCGGGCGCAACGAGAACTTCCCGGCGGATAACCTTGTCCTTCGTGCGGGTGTTCCCCTCGATATTGACTCGATTCAAATATGAGCGCTCGCCTTCCTCAATCTTGTAATGCACATCGACCAGGGCAGGACCGGCCGGGATGCTTTCCGGCGAGACGACCAGATCGACGTACCCGCCGCTGCCATAAGCATCAGCCACGGCTTTTGCGTCGTCGTGCAACTGCTTTGGTGAATACACGCTGCCCTCTTTCATTTTCAGCAGGGGGCGAATACCTTCTTGCTTCGCCACTTTTTCTCCTGAAATGGTGAGATTGCGTACGTGATACTGTTGATTTTCCACAACCACGATGGTGATGGTGAGGGCGCCTTTTGCGTTCCGTTCCCGGCGCACATCTTTGATTTCCACGTCGATGAAGCCGTGGTCTTGGTAAAACTCGCGGAGGCTGTCCAAGTCCTGTTGCAGCTGCGCCTCGTCGAGCCGGCCGGATTTATCAAGAAAAGCGACGATGGTTTTGCGCTTCGTTTTCATCTCCTTGCGCAGCCGCCAGGCGCTAAAGTGCGCGTTCCCCTCGAAACTGATCTGCTTCACCGCGCCTTTCGCTCCTTCGTTCACGGTGTAAACGACCCGCGCCGTCCCGTGCTTCTCGTCAATTGGATCCACACGGAATTGCACGCTCACATCCGTGAAGCCGTGCGATTGATAAACCTCGATGATTTTTTCCCGCCCTTCTTCCAAATCCTCTTCTTTGATCGGTTGATTAAGTTTCAGTTTGATTTCTTTGCGTAATTTCTGCGCTCCGATCCGCTCGGCCCCGTCGATTACGATTTCGCGCGCGAGCAAACGCGTCTGCACCTGGACGATTACCTTGACGCCATCGCCCTGTGGCTGACCAAAAATGCGAACGTTTTGGACGGCGCCGCTCTTGTAAAGCGCCTCGACATCTTGCTGCAGGGTTGCGTCGTTAAATGGCTGGCCCACCTTTGTCCGCATTTGCGCCAGAATCCGCTCCTTGCTGACCGTGGGAGGCCCAGAGTACTCCACATCGATTGCCCGGATGATGGGACGAGGCGGAGCCGCCTGCGGAGCTTGCTGCGGAGCTTGCGACCAGACCGATGGCGCCGCGAGCAGCGCGCAAATGAACGCGACCCAGGTTGCTGATAGTGGGGGGCGCATCCATCCAGAAAAGTGTCTCATAGGTTAAGAAGCGCGGTCCCGCGCAAACGGATCCTACGCGGCACAGGCGGCTATATCGGGAAGAAGACGGTAATCGTCAAGGCGAGATTTTCACCTAATCACGGTCGTCGTTGCGGATGGCGGATTAATAAAACACGGCGGATGCGGAGGGGCGCCTCTCCGTTGTGAGGGAGAAGGGGGAGGGTGAGGGTCGCGACTCCAAGGCACCGCTGAGCTGCGACCCCTCACCTTCATTCTCTCCACTTGCCCGAGGGAAGAGGCGACAAAGAGCGCACAAAGCGCCTGCACCGGTTAGGACTAATTTAAAAGTTCGTACCAATTATTCCGGCGCCGCGGTTGGTAGCCGGCATCATGAATGAGCGATTCGATCTGCTCGGCGTTCAATCGGTATGTTGTCCCTGCGCTGCTCACCACATTCTCTTCCATCATCACCGAACCGAAATCATTTGCGCCGTATCTCAGCGCGATCTGCCCGATCTCCGGGCCTTGCGTCACCCAGGAACTTTGCACGTTGTCGATGTTGTCGAGGAAAATCCGGGCCAGTGCTTGTGTCCGCAAATATTCGGCCACTCCAGTGGGGTGCTTCACCTTCAGAACCGTGTGCTGGGGCTGAAACGTCCAGCAAATGAATGCCGTAAACCCGCCGCTCCGGTCCTGCTGTTCGCGAATCCGTCGCAAATGCTCGATGCGCTCTTCGATCGTTTCCACGTGTCCGAACATCATTGTCGCGCTCGATTTCAACCCCAGTTCGTGCGCGACTTGCATCACCTCCAGCCATTCGTCGCTGTTGATTTTCAGCGGTGAAATTTTCTGCCGCACGCGGTCTACCAAAATTTCACCGCCGCCACCTGGGATCGAACCAAGTCCCGCGTTTTTGAATTCGGAAATCACTTCCCGCAGCGACATCCGAAAAGTTTCCGCGAAATGCTGGAACTCAGGCGGACTGAACCCGTGGATATTGATGTGCGGATACTTCTCCCGGATGTGACGCAGAAGATCGATATACCACGCGAATGGCAATTTCGGATGATGCCCGCCCTGCATCAGAATTTGCACTCCGCCGACGGCGGAAAGCTCATCCAGCTTTTGATCGATCTGCTCAAAGGTCAGGACATAATGATCTTCATCCCGCTCCGTCCGATAAAACGCGCAGAATTTGCAGTAAACGTTGCAGACGTTCGTGTAGTTGATATTGCGATCCACGATGTAAGTCACGATCTCGCGCCCGCGTCCGAAGTAACTTTTCGCCTTTGCCAAATCGCGTCTGGCATTAGCAAGTATACCAAGCTCTTCCAGCGGCCAGCCAAATAATTCCAGCGCGTCGTCCGTCGAAATCCGTTTCCCTGCGAGGATTTTTTCCGTCAGCGCATCTCGATTTACTGAAACCATCGTGACGCAAGCTTAGACGCTCCTCGCGAATTTGGCACGTATGGAAATTGGAGGGCAACCGCTCCGGTTGCCGTTTTTTGTTTGGCAGGAGGTGCGCCTGCCCTACAACGTTCTGTCATGGCTGAATCTGTCGCAATAATCGGCGCGGGCGTGTCGGGTCTGACCTGTGGCGTCGTCTTCGCCGAGCACGGGCACGGCACAGTGATTTTTGCGAAGGAAGTCGCGCAGCAAACGACGTCCGGCGCGGCCGCGGCGGTTTGGTTTCCCTACGACGCCGAGCCTCTGGAGAAAGTCATCCCCTGGGCGCTCAAGACCTTTGATGTGCTTGCCGATCTGGCTCGCGTTCCCGCAACCGGCGTTTCAATGATCGAGCTGCGTCAGTTTTCCCGCACCAGAGAAATTCAAATCCCCGATTGGGCCATCCCGCTCGGCGCGCAAACTGTCATCCCGAGCTCCCTCTCTGTCATCCCGAGCTCCCTATCTGTCATCCCGAGCTCCCTATCTGTCATCCTGAGCGAAGTCGAGATTGGAGCGGCCAGGGAAGCAGCGACATGGACGGGAAGACCGGAGGCTGAGCGAACAGGAGGTGAGCGAATCACATCTCTCGAATCATTCAGCAGCGGTTTCTCGTTACGCGTCCCCTTAATGGACACAACGATTTATCTCGACTACCTCGCGAATCGTTTTGTCACCGCTGGCGGATCAATCGCTGCAAATGTGCACTTCAACAAACTCGAAGAGGTCGATCGGAAATTCGATCTCGTGATCAACTGCGCAGGAATCGGCGCGCGCGACCTTGTGCAGGACGTCAATCTCGAGCCACATCGCGGCCAGGTCGTCATCGTGCCGAAGATCGAGAACCTTCCCTGCGCGATCGTGTGCGATGACGCGCCGCTCATGTACGCAATCCCGCGCAGGAACGATTGCGTCTTCGGCGGGACAAACGAAATCAGCGACGATCTCGACGTCGATCCACGATCAACAGCGCGCATTCTTGACGAATGCAGTCGCGTTTTGAACATCGACAAACCGCGTGTAACTGCGGAGCGTGTCGGCCTGCGCCCATTTCGAAAATCAGGCGTGCGGCTCGAGCGCGATCAACTGTGCGATGGCCGCACCGTCATCCATAACTACGGCCACGGCGGCGCCGGATTCACCCTTTCCTGGGGCTGCGCGCGTGAAGTTCTCGACACGGCCACGTTGTAGTGGCGCTTGTGTCAAGCGCCAACCGAACAGACAAGAATATGAGAGTCTCTAACCCTTCGCGCTCACCTGCGACGGCGCATCTCTTTTGGGGGCGCGCCGTCGTCAGGTGCAGCGCGTTGTTCGGCAGCGTGCCTTGCCTTTGGGCGGACCGCTTTGGCGGTGTAAAACTGTAGCAGCTCAACCGGTGCTCCATCGTCAAGTATGAACGCAACACGAACTCCAACCGATGGCTCGGTCGGCGCGATCAAAACCTCCCTACCTTTTAGGGCTTCGTCCAAATCGTCGACGGCAAAGGCGATGTGCGGAACACTTCTGACGATCTCGGGCACGTGGCAATGCGGTTCGAACCGGATCCACTCGATCCCG
>DATEZD010000140.1:0-13821 GCA_035255865.1 Candidatus Udaeobacter sp. | reverse complement strand
CTGGCGGTTTCCCTCTTCAGCTTTGCGGCGCCACGAGCCCAGGTGCACTTCGTAAACGCTGATGGGAATTTGCGGCCAGTTTTTCTTCCGGCGCGCTTCCATCCACGCGCCATCGTTCCAAGCGTAACGTTCCAGATCGTAAACCATGGACGCAGTCGATTTGCCGTGCTGATTGAAAAGCGCGAACGGATCGCTCTTAAGCACCACCGCGCCGGTCTGAGTACGGATTTCAAATTTGTAGTGCGCGCCTTGCTTGATCCCGGGCAAAAATAATTCCCAAACACCGCTGCCGATGAGTTTGCGCATCGGATTGACCCGGCCGTCCCAATCGTTGACGTCACCAACTACGCTGACCCGTTGCGCGTTCGGCGCCCAGACGGCGAAATAAACCCCGGCTGCATCGCCAATCGTGCGCAAATGCGCGCCGAACTTTTCGTAAATTTTCCAGTGTTGCCCTTGAGCGAAGAGATGTAGATCGACTTCGCCCATGATTGGGCCGTACTGATACGGATCCCGCGTAAACTGTTGCGAGGCGTCCCAGGCAGTGACACGGAGTTGATACGGAAGATCACGCGTCGCGCCCAGGACGGTCGCGCAAAAGAACCCGTCCTGCTGAATCTTCTGCGCTGCGATCGGCTCCTCCGGATCTCGATCCAGCACGATCTCGATCTTGCGCGCGTCCGGCCGAAAGACGCGGATCTCCAGATCGTCCCCAACCCGGTGCGGGCCCAATACGCGGAACGGATCAGAATGCGTTCCTCTGACGAAGTTTTTCACTTCATCAGAAGGCAATCCCGCGATCTCAAAAGGCTTCATTGTTATCAAATCTCACTACGAATAGACACGAATAAACACGAAGTTATGAGGAAAGTCCTTGGCAACAACGCAGTCCCATTTCTGTTCATTCGTATTTGTTCCGTTGTGTGTTCCTTTCGGCCTTAGTTCTCGCTTTACCCTTTTGTCGCCTCGCCCCCTGTTAAAGGGCAGAGGACTGAGGTGAGGGGTTGAAACCTCACGCAGGAATATTCGTTCGCTCTACATCAAGGAGTTCACGGCCGAAGTGGACAACGGAAAGGTCAGCAACTATCGCATCAACGCCAAAGTCACATTCGACCTGGAGCGCGAACGCGGGGGGTAGCGCACCCGTCTCGGGTGCTGGTTTCGGTGTCTCGCCGAACAATCTTGTCAAGTCGCGTACCGAGCGACCACCCTGATCAAATCTCCGAATACTCGCCCAAAGTCCGCGATCGCGGGACGCAATCGCCAGCACGCGGGACGCGCGCGCTACCCTATTTTTTCGGCCTCAGCAAAGGGAACAGGATCACGTCGCGGATGGATTCCGCGCCGGTAAGCAGCATCGTGAGCCGGTCCATTCCGAGACCAAAGCCGCCGGCAGGCGGCATTCCGTGCTCGAGCGCCTGTAAAAATTCCTCATCGATCTTTTGCTTCTCTTCGCCTGCTTGTTCGAGCAGACGCTGACGTTGGCCAACCGGATCGTTTAGCTCGCTGTAACCCGGCGCGATTTCAGCACCGTTAATGATCAGTTCAAAAACATCGACGAGCGAATTGTCCGTTGCGTTTTGTTTTGCCAGCGGCACCAGTTCTTTCGGGCAATGCGTTACGAACAGAGGATCGATCGTTTTCTCCTCGATGAGCTTTTCAAACACATGCTGCGTCACCTCGAAATCGGCAAGTTGCGGCAAGATTTCCAACTTGAATTCGTTCGTGGCACGTTCGCGCCGTTGCTCGCTTGAAAGTTCGAACCAATTTTTGCCGGCAACTTCCCGGACCGCATCGTGGTAGCGAACCCGGCGCCATGGCCGTTTCAAATTGATGGTGCGAACAGTTTTTCCATCGACATCTTGATGCTCGATCGTTTGTGAGCCGCAAATCTTCTCGGCAAGATGACAAATCAGTTCCTCGACGAGATTCGCCACCTTCTCGAAATCCGCATATGCCCAGTAGGCTTCGAGCATGGTGAACTCCGGATTATGTTTTCTCGAAATGCCTTCGTTGCGAAAGTTGCGATTGATTTCAAAGACCTTGTTGAACCCGCCCACCAGCAACCGTTTCAAATAAAGCTCCGGCGCAATTCGCAGATAAAGATCGAGACCGAGCGCTTTATGATGTGTGCTGAACGGTTCGGCCGCCGCGCCTCCGGCAATCGTTTGCAAGATTGGCGTCTCGACTTCCAGAAAGCCGCGCTCTTCGAAGAAATGCCTCGTCTCACTGACGATTGCGATGCGTTTTTCGAAGACGATGCGTGAACGCTCGTTGGTGAGAAGATCGAGATACCGTTGCCGGTAGCGCGCCTCGATGTCCTGTAATCCATGCCATTTCTCCGGAAGCGGCCGCAAGGCTTTGGCAAGGAGGCGAAACGCGCGCGCTTTCAGTGTTGGTTCCCCGCTTTTGGTGATAAAACATGTCCCTTCGACTCCGATGAGATCGCCAATATCAAGCAAGCGAAAAAGATCGACCAGCTCCGGGCCAACTTCCTTAGCGTGAATATAAATCTGAATGCGGCCGGTGGCGTCGCGCAGATCCAGGAAGTGGCTCTTGCCCATGTCGCGATGGGCGGTGATGCGGCCCGCCGCACGAAGAGTCTCGCCTTCTTTGAATTGCTGGCGCACCTCCGCAATCGATCCGCTTACCTCAAAACCTGCGCCGAACGGCTCGATGCCTTTCGCGCGAAGCGCATCGAGTTTTTTGCGCCGCAGCGCGATCAATTCATTTTCTTCCTCCATCGATGCCATATTGTAAGGCGTCTGGCTCGGACGCCAATTCTATTCAATCGGTGTTTCACAGAGCGGAGCGGCGGGGACGCCAGCGACATTGACGGGAAGCCGAGCGGCGAGCTTGGCGGGCGCGAGCGAGTCAAACGCCCTACAAAGATTGCGCCGGCTCTTAATTTCTCCGCAGCGAACGACCAATATATTAGGTTTGCCAACAAAACACCGGGGATGAGATAGTTTGTCTGACGCGCCCATGGAGAACTTTCCGTCGCCGCGTTGCTGTTCAAATGACTGTTAATTTGCCAGAAACCACATCGAAGATCGACGGACCGCTGGTGAAGCAGTTCTCCATATTCCTGCCGAACAAGGTCGGGGCGATGTTGGAAGTCGTGAAGCTGCTGAACGCGCAAAACACACATGTCGTCGCCTTGAGCGTGTCGGAATCCACCGAGTCGGCGATTGCGCGGATAATCGCCAGCGATCCGGCGCGCGTGGAGAAACTATTCCGGGAAAAAAATGTTCCTTTTGGCGTTAGCGAGGTGGTGGTGGTGGAGTTGAGAGAGGTCGCCACGCGGCTGGTAAAACTGCTCGCCGCATTGGTGATGGCGGAGGTCAATATCCATTTCGCTTATCCCCTGCTGATCCGGCCGCGCGGCTTTGCCGCGATCGCATTGCATGTGGACGACAACGAATGCGCGTCCTCGGTGCTGACCGGCGAGGGATTCAAAATGCTGGGCCAGGACGATATCTCGCGCTAGCGTGCCGGTGATTCGTTGAACGTTACAACGTTAAAACGGGTACCCGATTAAACGATTTAACGTGTCACCGATTTAACCTTGCCGAACGTCAGTTGACAGGCTGCCAAGAGCGCGCTTACAGAAGTTGGGTTTATTGCGCTATGCGGACTCTTCTCTCACGCGCTATCCGGGTCGATCCGAGCTTCCACATCGGGCTCGGTCTGATTGTGATTTTGGCAGGCGCGGAGGTCTTTTTCGCAACCTCCTATTACGTTGGTCGGGCGCGCGCTACCCGAGCGTCGGCACAGGCGGTGACAGGGACTATCGCGCGCGCGACTGCTCCTTCTGTTCCTTCGCAAACAGCTGCGCCAGCGCTGGTGCAAGCGGCGGCCTCGCCAGCGGCAGCGGTCCCCGCCGCTTCTCCGTCGCTCGTTGATCAGTTGCTGCGCGAAGGCATCGAGTTGCGCGATCGGGGCGATACGACAAACGCCCTGGCTCGCTTGCAAGAGGCGCTGGACAGTGAGCCAAACAACACTGCGGCGCTCGAGGAAATGGCCAAGACCTATGAATCGATGCAGCTCCTCGATCGTGCGAATCAAGTGTGGCGCAAGCTTCAGGAAATGGGGCCGTCGACCGGTGCGGCGTACGAGTTGGCCAATCAACGCCTGAAGCTGGGGGTGCTGACTCCCGGGACGGCGGAGTCCGCTATCGCAAGCTCGTCAACTGAGGCGGCAGAACATAAGGATATTGGCGGTAACCCGGAGGGCTCGGTCATGGGTATCGCTGAAGTCAAGGCCACAGAGACCCCAGATCCAGACGCGGAGAAGAACATGGCGTTGCAGATCGGCATAAAAAAACAGCCGGGCGCGACCATCGATCACGACAAAGTGAGAATCTTAGTGAAGTTCTACGACACAGTCGGTGACAAGGATATTAAGCTCACCGACGCCGACGTGAATTACGAATGGCTGACGGCGAAACACGATTGGGCAGACGCCAATCCAGAGGTGCTCGCAGTGAAGTATGTCCGCGCGAAAACAGGCGGCGCCTCATCTGACTCGTCGCTTGCCGAGACAGCGGCAAAAGTTCGGCCAGGTCAAAAAGGTCGAGGCGCCAAAGGTTCTGCTGCGGACAGCGGACGGCGGAAATACCTGGGCTACATTATTCAGATTTATTACGACGATGAGCTGCAAGCCGTCCAAGCCGAACCATCTAGGCTTTTGCAACTTTTTCCTCCTTCAAAGAGTACCTCGGCACCATGACGCCATTGCACGTTATCCATCGCGAGGCGGCATGAGCATTGCGGCAAGCTGCATGCGTTTGCCAAAGTTAAGGCGTGGTCTGCCGTATGCCTTTGTTTTCCTTTTTGCCGCCGCGGCAGAAGGGCAAATTCAAGTGGACCTGAAATTCAAGCGAATGCAGTACATCGCTTACGAACCGGTTGTAGCGACACTTACCATTACCAATCTGGCTGGACGCGATATCGAGCTTCACGATGCCAATGGACAATCATGGCTTGGATTCGAGGTGACCGGAAATGAAGATCAGCCAATAACACTGCTCAGCACCGAAACGGTGCAGCCGCCTTTGAAAATCGAAGCCGGACAGAGAGTCACGCGAGAAATTGATCTCGCTTCGCTTTATCCCGTGCACGACTTCGGCGCATATCACGTGCGCACGCATGTCTATTTTCCGGATCTGGCAAAGTTTTTTTACTCTGGAACGCGAGTGTTCGAAGTGACCGACGCGCGGCCGATCTGGCAGCAATCGGTGGGAATTCCGGACGGCGTTGCCGCCGCTGGGGAGGTACGCACGTACTCACTGCTCACCAATCGCTTTCCGGACCATACCTCTTTATACGTGCGCGTGCAGGACAAGGACACGGGAATTGTCTATGCGACTTATTCGTTAGGGCGAAGCATCTCATTCGAGCAACCACAAGCGGAAATCGATCGCGCCAATCAATTGCATGTTTTGCATTGTGCAGCACCGCGTGCCTGGTCGTATTCCCGAATCGGCTTGAATGGCGAACTGCTGACGCATTCTTCATTCATGGAAACCAAAACCCGGCCTCGCCTCGTCCATTCCGCAAACGGAGAGGTAGCAGTGCGGGGCGGTGTGGCAGAGACGCCTGCGCAAAGCTCGCGTAGCACGGCGCCAAAACTTTCTGCTCGCCCGCCCGGGTTGCCTAAAGACGACTAGTAATGCCAAGAAATTTTTGCGGACTCCGTTTGCCTGTTGCGAGTTTGATGGTCGCACTTGTGACATGCGGCAGTTCCTACTCAGCGCGGGCCAGTCGCAGTTCTGAAGGCAGCGGCTCGCTCACCACCGTCGTGATCGATGCAGGACATGGGGGCCATGACCGCGGCGGGATTCCGGGCCAGAGGATCGCAGAAAAGGACATGACACTCGACGTGGCGCAGCGTCTTAGAAATGTTCTGTCAGCGAGCGGTTACCGCGTGGTGATGACTCGGGACAGTGACGTCTTTGTTCCGTTGCCGACGCGAGTTGCAATCGCCAATTCCTATCGCAACGCCATCTTCGTGTGCGTTCATTTTAACGCGACACAACGACGGGGCGCGGGCGGCATAGAAACTTATTTTTACAGCCGCGATAGCCTGCCGCTGGCTTCAGCCATCCATAATCTTGTCGTTGGAGGCGCGCCTTCGTCCAATCGTGGAGTACGACGACGTGGTTACTACGTATTGCGAAAAACCACCATTCCGGCAGTGCTCGTTGAATGCGGCTTCCTCACCAATCCTACCGAAGGCGCGTATGCTCAAACTGCGTCTTACCGCCAAAAACTCGCCGAAGAAATCGCTGCAGGAGTCCGCGGGCGCAATTCGGTTGCCAACAACTCGTACATCGATCAAACCAAAGTAGCGAAATCCGAACGCCACAGCTCCAAGCGTTCACACAAAAAAAGCACGCGAAAAAAGAAAAGCTCGTCGAAACCGGCCGGGTCAGAAGCACGCTCTGGCTCAATAGATCAGGAGGCCTGATTTGAACATGCCGATCCTGACTTCGGCGGAAATGCGTGCCGCAGAAGAGGCTGCTTTTGCGCGAGGAGTACAAGTTGAAGCGCTGATGGACAAGGCAGGCGCCGGAGTCGCGCAGACAGTCACAAAATTTTTCCCGAAGCCTGGGAAGTGCATTGTGTTCGCTGGGAAAGGCCACAACGCAGGCGACGCCCTGGTTGCAGCGGAACGTCTGCGACGCCTCAGGTGGAAAATCGAAGTCCGACTTGCTTTCAAGCGAGAGGATTGCAGCGAACTCATGCGCAAGAAACTCGAAAATCTGCGCCGCAGACCACCTGAGATTTTGGGGGCAACAGCATCCGTCGGCGCCACGACCGACCCCGGCGTCACTCTTGTCGAGCTCTGGGCACAGGTCGGTGATGAACTGGCCACAGCGCAGGGAGGGATTGCGGCAGAGGCTTATGTGGGCACTGCTTCGCCATTGATTATTCTTGATGGCCTGCTTGGAGTTGGCGCGAGGCCGCCGCTGCGCGAACCGATACGCACCGCGTGCCGTTCGATCAATCAGTTGCGGACAAATAAGGGAACCTATGTGTTTGCCGTTGATCTTCCCACCGGTCTCGACGGCGACTCTGGCAAAACCGATCGCGACTGCGTAATCGCGGATTTTACCGTCACCATTGGATTCGCAAAAGCCGGCCTGATCGCTGATGGCGCGCTGAATTACGTTGGCAGAATGGAAGTTGTGCCGCTGGATGAGCTGCGGCCAACGGAAAAAAAATCAAACGAAATCATCGCAAGTCCTCCGGCTTTTTGCGGATTGCTGCCTAGACGAGAGTACAGCGCATACAAGAATCAATTCGACCGGATCGGGGTAGTTGCCGGCTCCAAAGGATTCCTCGGTGCCGCTCTGATGACGTCTCAGGGAGCGTTGCGAGCAGGCGCAGGTCTGGTGGAAGTTTTTGTTCCCGAGGAAATCTACGAGATCATTGCCAGCGCGGCGCCGATGGAGGCAATGGTGAAGCCGGTTCGGTCTTACCACGATCTACTGAAACAAAAGCCTGATGTCTGGGCGGTAGGACCCGGGCTTGGAAAATCGCGGGCAACTGAGGTTCTTGAGCTGATTGAAAAAGCGAGGCAACCGATGGTGATTGATGCCGACGCGCTCAATATCCTCTCAGAAAAAATCTCAGTGCTCAGGCATTGCAAAGGAGAACGGCTGCTCACGCCGCATCCGGGCGAGATGAAACGCCTTTTCCCAGACCAAAAAGAAATGCGCGCCGAAATTGCGACGAAGTTCTGCAATCGTTTTCGAGTGACGCTTTTGTTTAAAGGCAGTCGCACGATCGTGGCTGAACGTGATCGCCCGTTGAGCTACAACACCACCGGCAATCCGGGAATGGCCACTGGCGGAATGGGCGACGTTCTCACCGGTGTCTGCGCCGGTTTGGCGGGACAGGGCCTATCGCTCTACGACGCGGCGCGAGTCGGTGCATGGCTATGTGGGCGCGCCGCGGAAATGGCGATTTTCAATGATGGCCAAAGCGAGCAATCGCTGTTGCCTCGCGATGTTCTCGATCATCTGGGCGAAGCGTTTAATGAATTGTAGGGCGTCTCGTTAAGTTGTCATGTCGAGCGAAGTTGAGACATCTCCGGATTTCCTCAGAGAAACAATTTGAGATTCCTCGACTCCGCTTCGCTTCGCTCGGAATGACAAGTAAAGTAGCGGTAGAGCGAGAATAGATCCGCGTGATGAATCTTCAGACCGAAAGAACCGAGGAATACAAGGCGCCGTCCGAGGAGACTGCTTGGAGCCGAGTGAAAAAAGCGCTCGGTCCAGTCGCGGTGGTGGGCGTCGTGATCGCAAAGTTTTTCGCGAAGCTCAAGTTCGTTCTTCTGCCGCTGCTGAAGTTTCTCCCGATCCTGCTGAAGTCTGGCGGCACGATGCTGCTGATGATCTGGGTCTACACGCGGCTATGGGGGTGGCAATTCGCGCTCGGTTTTGTCGTTCTCTTACTCGTACATGAAACCGGTCATCTGCTTGTCGCTAAAAAATTTGGGCTAAAAGTAGGCGCGCCCGTTTTTATTCCGTTCATGGGCGCGTTCATCGCGCTCAAGGAAGCGCCGCGCAATGCCTGGGTGGAAGCATGCGTGGGCATCGGTGGTCCCATGCTGGGTAGCCTTGGCGCATTGGTCTGTAACGCTTTGGGTGAAGTGTTTGCTGCACCGATATTCATCGCGCTGGCGTGGTTCGGATATTTTCTGAATCTGTTTAACCTGACGCCGGTTGGGATGCTGGATGGCGGACGCATCGTGACCGCGTTGTCTCGCTGGCTTTGGCTGCCCGGGTTTGCCTTGCTTCTTTGGTTCGGGTGGAAGTACCCGAATTTCATTATCTGGTTGATTATTCTCTTGTCGCTGCCGCGGATCTATTCGCTATTCCGCAAACGAACTGAAGAAGAACAGCGTTATTTCGAAGTCACACCATCCCAGCGCTGGATAATGTCGATCTTATACTTCGGTTTGATTGCGGTCCTGCTTTTCGGAATGCATGTCGCTCAACAGGATTTAAATAAACACGGCGTCCGCTCCCACGGCCACGGTGGGGACGTCATCGTTCAATAATCAAGCCGCTGTTACCGCAAAGACCTTTTGAGGTTCGAGGCCGATTTCCTTCACGATCGAAGTGAACCGCTTGTCCTGCCGGAGAGGAGCAAATTCAGGAGCGATCCCTATAAAGTGCAACGACGATGAATGTTCGTCGTACGCACGCCGCAGTTCCCGGATCGCGTCCTCGTATTCTTGTAACACCACATGCCCTTGCGCGATGGCATCCCCAGGCGTGTAACTCCCGCGACTTGCGCAAGCAGCTTTGAGAATCTCCCTTGCTTCCTCCCGGCGGTTCATCTTCGCGTAGGTGAAAGCAAGACCAAAGGGCACTCGCCCACTGACATCTTGCGACTTTTTGTATAACGCGATCGCGTCATCGAAGCGTCCCATTTCACGGTAAAGCGCGGCCAGCAGGGGTTCACCGTAAAGAAATGTCGGATCAAGTTGCAAGGAGCGCTCGCCCGCGGCCATCGCTTCATCGATCAATCCGAAGTATCGGTAGATCTCGCAGGCGAAATTGCTCACCCACAGAGAGGCAGGATCAATTTTCGCCGTGCGGCTTAGATACGTAAGGGCTTTCTCGCGCTCGCCGATCGCGGCGTAGAATGCAGCAATGAAATAATTCGAGGTTGTAGAATTGGAATCGATTTCAAACGCGCGAACGTATTCGGCTTCGGCGCCACGCAGGTCCCAATCGAGGATCCGTTTGGTTTCCGCCAGATAAACGTGCGCCTCGGCTTCGCCGTCGTCGATGTTGATCGCATTCAGCGCGGCCTGGCGGACTTTGGAATAGGCTTCGATAGGTTTTACATAAGCATCCGCCAGCCACAGCCACGCTTTTGCTATTCCCGTCCACGCGCGGCTGAATTTCGGATCTTTCTGGAGCGCGCTATGGAAAAAGTCGAGGCTTTTGCGCAATGCTTCCTCCGTGCTTTTATCGCAATAAAACAGGCCTTGCAAAAAATCGTCGTACGCATCAGTGCTGCGCGACACACGCGGCGGCGAAATCGCCAGTTTCAGCTTGAGAGTATCGACAATGGCACGCGTGATCTCATCCTGTAGCGCGAAAATGCCATGCATTTCGCGGTCAAACTTTTCTGACCAAAGCGTGAAACCATTCGACGCGTCAATTAACTCGGCGGTCACCCGCACGCGATTTCCATCGCGCCGAATACTTCCTTCCACGACGTGCCGGACATTCAAATTCTTCGCTATCTCGTTCAGCTGAGTTTCCTTGCCTTTAAACCAAAACGAAGACCGTCGCGCGGCCACGTGAAGTCCGTCGATCTTGGCCAGCGCGGTCAAGATTTCCTCCGCGATTCCGTCACTGAGATAATCGTGATCTCGTCCCGGGCTCAGATCACTGAAGGGTAGAACGGCGATTGAGCGTTCCGACGAACTCGCCGATTGCGCAGGATCGATACCCCGCACAACATCGGCATCCGGTGTCCGCACAATTCCATAGCGCGTGAAATCGAAAAACCAGGAGACAGTTAATGCAATCGGGAAGGCGATCGCGATCAGCAACACGATGAGACGCACCACCCAATTAGGGATATCAAAGATCGGAAAAACCTGGGAAATACCTTGCGCAATCGCCCAGCCGCCGACCGCATAAGCTACGGCCACGGTGTAAACTTTTCTGCGCTTTAGCTCGGCGAAAAACTTTTTCAGGTTCACAACTTAATCAGCCGGCTGAAGCCTCGCATTTCGTCTATGATTGGCAATCAACTGGTTTGAAGTTTGACTGTGGAGAGGGCTCCGATGGCATCGTCTCCCAATGAAACCCACCAATCCTCAACTCGTTACCGGCCGCCTGGCCTTGGCGCTTCTTCTTTGCTTGACCCCGTTAGCCGTTTGCCTCCGCGCGCAGGAGAGTCCCGCTCCAGCAGGAGCATCCGAAGGCGAAAAAATGGAAAGACAAATGTGGGCCGATTTCAAGGCAAAGGAATGGAAAGCGGTGGAAAGCAAAATCGCCGAAGGTTTTCAATCGATCCATCCGGATGGAGCGTGCGATCGGGCCGGCGAAATATCCTTAATCGAGCATCTGAATCTCGGTGAGTTCACGCTCAGCAATTTTAAAACGACGGTCAACGGCGACAACATCGTTGTAACGTACACGATCGCGGTGCAAGAGACGGTTGATCAAAAACGACTGCCGACCAAATCGACTCCACGCCTAAGCGTGTGGAGGAAAGGAACGCACGGCTGGCAATGGATTTGCCACGCCAACCTCAATCCGATTCCTTAGAAATCGTTGCGCTGAATCTTTGGAGCCGTCTCGCCTTTACGGAGACGAAATCAACTTTTGAAAACGGGGGTCGTTGCGAAGCGGATCCCATTCCCAGCGATGTTTCAGATCGTTGACGGTGATGCTGTAGTCGGCGCTATCAACTGCCCCTGACGCTGTGAGCAGACGCTCGATCAACGGAATAGCCAAATCATTTTCGCCGACCCGAGCGTAGATGAGCGCGAGATACCCATTCATGAGTGAACCGTCGACAGCATCTTTCGATTCCGGTTTGAGCACAACTGCTCGTTGTCCCTCTGCGATGGCATCGTTCTTCTGCCCCATCAACGCGTAAAGCCAGCCGAGGCTGGCGTGTCGCTCGGCGCTTTCCGGGGCTTCTTTGACCGCTGCTTCAAAAGCTGGTCTTGCCTGTTCGAACGCCTTCTGAGCACTCGCATTATCTCCCTGCGCAACGTATGTGCAGCCTTCCAAGAAGATTTTCGGAGTTAATGCGGCGACGCTATAAGAAATTTCGTTGACCGACGATGTTTCGAGAATCCTTTTGGCCGCGGAATAATCGCGTTGCAACATGGCCACGTCCCATCGGGCTGCGGTGAGGCTGCCATCTGGGTCAACAGCGGCTGGAATCTGATCCAGCGTCGACTTCAGCAGACGAGTGTCTCCTTTCCATTGAAAATCGATGTAGCCGCTTTGAATTTTGGCCACGAGCGACGTCGGAGCCAGGGCGCGCATTTGCTCGGCCCAAAGTGCTGCTTCCGGCCATCGCCGCATTGACGAGTTCGTATACATAAGTTCGCGAGCAGTGCTCGGATTTTGCGGATCGAGCTTCGCGACTCGTTCGTAGGCTTCGAGCGCCTCCTGCCATTTGCCCTGCCGGCGCTCAATCGCCGCAATCAGCCGGCGTGTATCCGCATTGCTCGGCGATAAACGAGACGCGATCTCGAACTGCTCCAGAGCCCTGTCGTAGTCTTTGTCCATCCAGTAAATGCACTGGCCAAGCGCGAAGTGGCCTTCCGCAAGATTTGGTTCAAGTCGTAAAGCGGTTTCGGCTTCGGTACGGGCTTTCGTTCTCCGGGTTTCGGTGGGCTCGTAATAATGAAAGATTTCCGCGTGAATGGATGCGAGGCGCGCGTGAGCGAGTGCGAAGTTGGGGTCAAGTTCAATCGCTTGCACGAACAGTCCTTCGGCAATCTTATAATCCTCAAGCAGAGTGTCCGGATTTCGCTCGATCTGGTTTGCCCGCAAATAATAAACGTATGCTTCTGTATTTGCGGTCGGTATTGCTTCGACACGTGCTTTTTCCTGCGGCGAAAGCTTAGCCTTCAGCTGGTCGGCAATCGCTTTCGCAATTTCGCTTTGAATCGCGAACACATCCGCCAGATCACGGTCGTAGCGCTCTGCCCACTGCTGAGTATCCGACCGAGCATCGACCAGCTGGGTGGTTACTCTAACGCGATTGCTGACTCGCTGAACGCTTCCTTCCAGGAGATGTGCAACCCTAAGTTGTTGACCAATCTCGCGGACGTTACGCGGCGCCCCGCTTTTGTATTGCATGACGCTGGTGCGACTGATCACCCATAAATCTCCAATCTTGGCAAGATTGGTCAGAATTTCGTTCTGCACTCCGTCAGCAAAATAAGCATTCTCTTTTTCATCGCTCCTGTTTTCGAATGGAAGCACCGCGATGCTCTTCTCCGGAATCGGCGCAAGGGACGATGTGGAAACAGCTCCGCTTGTGGATTTACTCCAGGGCCGGTGCAAAACGAGAAAAACAACAAAAGCAAACGCGGCGGCCGCTACGACGGCTGCATTAATTAACGCCCAACGTTTTGTCCCTGTACCGAGCGTCAGGATTCTTCTACGTCTGCTGTGCTTGAACTTTTCCGGCAATTGTGGATTGCCGAAGTCTCCAGTGTAGAAATTTACAACGTGTACGGGCGTGCCGTGCTTGACTGTGCACTCTCCAAGATCGTGCAAGTACGGACGCCATTGCCGCGACTGCGCGAGATCTTCAGCTGCGTGTTTTGACACAAGAATGTGTCCCGCATCTCCGCAATCCATCACCCTTTGCGCGATATTAATCCCGGCGCCTGCAACGTTTATTCGGTCATTAACATCCCGAACCTCATTGACTGGGCCGCTATGAATCCCCATCCGCAGCCTGAGCTTTGGATGTTCTTTTACTTTTTTGGCAACGTCGATCGCACAATAAACTGGTGCTTCGGGCCTGTTAAAGAAAACCAGCGCCATGCCATCGCCCGTTGGAAGGCGAATCAATTTTGCCGCCCCTTCCGCGGCGGCAACTTGTTGAGTGCCACGGACGATCTGACTGAGTCGTTCCTGGATCTCACGCTGCTCGTCGACAAGCAATTTCGAATAACCGACCACGTCCATGAATAAGACATGGCCGATCTCTATCCGACTGTCAGATTCAGCAGCCATATGCTCGAAGGATAGAACCTTGCGCGATTTTGCGGATTTCTGAAATGCGATTTGCGCAACGCGAGATTGTG
>DATEZD010000139.1:0-6167 GCA_035255865.1 Candidatus Udaeobacter sp. | reverse complement strand
ATGCTCCGCTTGGGACAGTGAAAACGCGACTCGAGCTGGGCCTGCAAAAATTGACCCACGCGCTAAGACCGCTGCGGCACAAAGTGTAACACTGGGCAACTTAAATGTTGTCGTCTCATTAACACCCTGCTTTAGCAGGGTGTAAGCCGCGTAAGAAGAACTTATAACCGCTTTAGCGGTTTCGAAAGCCGCAAACAAACCGCTGAAGCGGTTGAATTAGGAGCTGTGCTCGATGCACCTCGCTAAAGCGAGGTGCTACTAAGAGTCCCTTTGATGAATCGGAATCGCTTCGGAAAGGCCGATCCATCTGCCTAGCGCAGCAAAACGACCAGCAACACGATCAAGAGAATAAGGCCCAGGCCGCCGCTAGGATAATATCCCCAGCCTGCGCTGTACGGCCACGTGGGCAACGCGCCGATTAACAGCAGCAACAGAATCAAAAACAGGATGAACCGCATAGGTTAATTCTTTCTCGTCAAATCGCATCTGAAGCACGCGCAGCGCGCAATAATGATTATGGGGAAGGTGAAGTATTGATGTTTACTTCAGTTTTCTCCTCCTTCTTGGTTTCAGTGGCTGGATTTATCACAGTGGTCTCTTTTTTCTGTTCAGGTGGATTTATCACGGTCGTATTGCTCTCTTTCTTTTCCGCGGGTGGATTTGTGACTGTTGTTTCCTTTTGCTCGCAAGCCGTCAGTAGTGCCAGGCTGGCGAGCATGCAGATGTATTTCTTCATACCAATGAATCGTATTACGGCGCCGCGAGTGATGCCTTTATCATTGCCTCCATGCGGTGAGTTTAAATTTTACGCGTCGCGGTGATTTTCGCCGCGCGGTACTCGGATGCGCTCTGCGTGTCCCGCGATTGTTCTCAAACGGCGCGCATTAGCACCAGGATTATTACAATCACGAGAATCAAGCCGAGTCCGCCGGTGGGATAGTATCCCCAGCCTCGGCTGTACGGCCAGGCAGGCAGCGCTCCAATTAGCAGAAGAATCAGAATAATTAATAGAATTGTGCTCATAAGATTTTTCCTTAGCTACATCTTCGTTTGTTTCCCTTCAGAGAAACGCATCTCGCAATGTCTTTGGATTTGTTAGGTTAAAAAAACGCGCGCAGCGGTTGAACGGTGCGATTCTTTTCTGAGGAGGTGATAAGATGCTACGTTGGGCCTTAATTTTTTTAATAATCGCGCTCGTTGCGGCCCTTTTTGGCTTCACCGGTGTTGCCGTTGCGGCTGCGGGAATCGCTAAATTCCTGTTCTTCCTGTTCCTGGTCATCTGTTTGATCTTTTTCATCATGGCCATATCGGCAGGCAGAAGAATTCCGTAACACTCGGGAGTCTTAGAATTTCGGACGTCTGAAACCGGGAAGCGTTGGCAGCGAAGGCATTCCGCGAGCGAAAGCGCTCTCTGATTGGCGCGAGCACCACGCGCCCACACATGTTTGGGTGCGATTTATTGAATGAGATTTCTATGCGTCAAGGACGGAAATTTAAGCGTTCGGTCCCAATTGCACGCAATCTGCTTTGGCTTGTGGCTATCTTGATTGTTTTTTGCGTCATCCTCGTAGTTCGCAGCTGCACATAAGAAAGATCTAGATCAAAAAGAATACGGATCTCGAACACACGGCTGCCGGCGTTCAACCTGAAGCAACTTAAAAAAGGTCGCTAATCGTTGCGACCGTGACAGGCATCTCAGACGATTTCATGATTGGTGTCCGTTGTAAAACCACGTGGCTTTTTTGCAAACGGGAATCATTCCGTGCGACGGCAAAAAGCTCGCATCGGGAAAATAAGGGAAACATAAGATGCGAATTGCTCAAGTTGCGCCGCTAATCGAGAGCGTGCCTCCGAAACATTACGGAGGGACGGAACGGATCGTTTCTTACCTCACGGAAGAATTGGTTCGCTTGGGTCACGATGTGACTCTGTTCGGCAGCGGCGACTCAGTGACAGGCGCGCGGCTCATTGCGCCGATACGGCGCTCGCTTCGTAAAAATGAGCGCTGCAAGGATCCCGTGGCGCGGGAACTGATTCTGATCGATCACGTGGTTGAGCACGCTAGCGAATTCGACATCATTCATTTCCACACTGGTTACCCTCATTTTGCAATCTGTCGCTACCTGCCTGTTCCGCACGTTACCACGTTGCACGGCCGCCTCGATATTCCCGATTTCGTAGCTGTTCACGAGCGGTTCCAAGATGTGCCGCTCATCTCAATCTCAAAGGCTCAACGCGCGCCCATAATCTCGGCGAATTGGCAGGCAACAATTTACCATGGACTACCGGAAGATTTGTTCCGCTTTTATCCTAATCGTGGAGATTACCTTGCTTTTCTGGGACGGATCTCGCCGGAAAAAGGAGCCGACCATGCGATCGAAATCGCCAAACGCGTCGGAATGCCGCTCAAGATCGCAGCCAAAGTCGATCGAGCCGATAGACGTTATTTCAAAAGCGTTGTCGAGCCGCTGTTGAATGATCCGCACCTGGAATGGGTTGGTGAAATCACCGATCGGCAGAAGAACGAGTTTCTTGGGAAAGCCTATGCTCTGCTATTTCCGATCGATTGGCCAGAGCCTTTTGGTCTGGTCATGATTGAGGCGATGGCATGCGGCACTCCCGTGATTGCTTACGACAGAGGATCTGTTCCTGAGGTAATGGAAGATGGAGTAACAGGTTTCATTGTAAGAGAGATAGATGAGGCGGCGGAAGCAGTTAACCGCGTTCGCAATCTTAGCCGGGCACGTTGCCGGGAAGCTTTTGAGAAGCGCTTCACAGCCGGACGCATGGCAAATGATTACATCAATGTGTACGAGCGGATGTTACTCCGGGATGCGACTTATGCTTGCGCTTGAGTCATCACACATCGCTCTGAGAAATTTTCAAATCAAAGACGCGCTGAGCGAGACTAGTTGGATTCGACTGAACGTGGCGGCTTCGCTCGGCTACGCACACTACCCAATTCGTCAGCGCCGGGAAGACGCTTTAATCGTCGTAAGAATGATCTACCCGGGCATTTTCCGATCCGTGTTTAGTGGACTTGGATTTCGTTTTTCCATTCGCGGATGCTGCTCCTTGATCCGTATCATTCGACAACGAGGTTCTCGCGTCTTCACGCGTCGTGCCGCGCGATGACGAGCTCTGAAATTCTTTCCGGCTTGGATTGATCGACACCGAATTGTCTGTCAGAGCGTATTCATTGGGCCCGGCTGCTCCGCTGTCGTTTTGCGTTTGAGCAATAGCGCCCAGGACCAAAGCCACAAAGGCTGCTCCCAGGGCCGTGGCCAGTTTCGTTTCAACAGATAAGTTCATACGTTTCCCTTCGTTACTTTCCCCGTGCTAATTCATCTTTTTCTTTAATTACTTCGGAAGCTACCGCGTTGGTGGCCGCTTCGGAAAGTTGCGAACAGAGCTCAACCGCCCTTCCGGTCCCTTGAAGGTTGCGTCCGCAAAAATTTCAGAACTGCTTTCTCAGCGGCTCGAAGATCCCACCGCCCGGTGTTCTTGCGTGCCGAAGTGAGTCCGGCAATTGACCTTCCATTTAGATAAGCTTCGATCAAGGCTGGATGGACGTAGCATTTTCGGCAAATCGCCGGAGTGTTGCCGAGAACTTCTGCCGCTGCCGAAACGGCATTTTTAATATTCGCCTTCGCCTGTTTCTTGCTTTCGAAGTTCGGCTGTGCGCTTAACCCGATCGCCGTCAGGAGTGTGCCGGCCCAGGTGCGAAAATCCTTCGCCGTGAAATCATCTCCGGAAATCTGGCGCAAGTAATCGTTCACGTCTTGCGAGGTTATGTCACGTGCTTCCCGGGCACCGTTCATGTATTGAAACAGATTTTGTCCGGGCAAGTCCTGAAGGTTGGAAACTATTTTTGCGATACGTTGATCGGTGAGCCCAACTTCATGTTCTCGGCCGCTCTTTCCTCGAAAACGAAAGAGCAGATGCGACCCCTTCACAGTCACATGTCGATCCCGCATCGTCGTTATGCCAAAAGACTTGTTAAAGCGAGCGTATTCTTCGTTGCCGATGCGCATGAAAGTTCGGTCTAGCAAGCGCACAACAGCTGCGAGAATTTTTTCGCGCGGCAAACCTTTTAATTTCATATCCCTCGTAATTCGCCGCCTGATCTTCGGCAATGCTTCGGCAAATTCAGTTATGCGCCCGTATTTGTTTTCATCGCGCACCTCGCGCCATCGGTCATGATAGCGGTATTGTTTGCGGCCTCGGAGGTCACGGCCGGTTGCCTGGATGTGTCCGTTTGGCAAAGGGCAAATCCAGACATTCGTCCACGCGGGCGGAATGGCCAGTCGCTTGATCCGCAGAAGCCGCTGCTTGTCGCGGATGCGCTTCGCTTCCGTATCTAAATACTCGAAACCGGTACCATTTGCTCGGCGTCTGTATCCAACACGATTGTCGCTGACATAGTACAGACCGGCGTCGTTTGCGGCCGTTGCAGGGTTACTGACGCTATTCGCTTGGTTGACATTCATTCGTCATCTTTTGCCTGTTCGTTCCACACAGGCTGTTTAGCCGTGCGTAAACTAACCATTGAACCTAACGGATCGCCTTAAGAGGCTTCTGCGGATGTTATTCAATTCGGCCGACTGGCAGATATCAAATCTGAAGCCCATCAATGCGAAGAACAGACGAGAGGCGCGCACGGTGATGTGCTAGCGCGATTACTTAGGAAAGGAGGTGAAACATGTTAGGTTGGGCCGTAACATTTTTAATAATCGCCATCATAGCAGCGGTATTGGGATTTGGCGGGATCGCCGCGGCGTCGGCGGGAATTGCCAAATTCCTATTCCTTCTATTCCTGGTGATGTTCATCATCTTTGCGATTTTCGGATGGAGAGGCAGAGGAGTTCCCTGATTAACGGAACTGCTCGGTTCAACTCCGTACAAATCGAGAAACGAGATTTCTCTTCGGTACGATTCCTATTCGCCTGAAGAAAGGGATTTAGCCGTTACCGGCAATCGATTTCGCTAGCAGCCGCGAATCAGTTAGTAAATGCCTGAAACGGCGGAAGAACTTTGTCAGCGGCCCGAGGTACGCAAGGAGCTCGTCCGCGCAAGCGGACAGAAGCGGGCTGCAAAAGTCAAAGCAAAAACCGGAGACAAATTCTGGTTTGTCACACACGCGCTTCTCATCATCGGCTGCGCCGTTCTCTATTTTCTTCTGTCGGCAAAATTAGTCCCACTGCCCAAAGAACACCTAGACATCATCGGACGCGTCCTGCGGGCGGTAGCATTAATCGTTATCGTTCTCGCGGTCGCCCAGGCAATTTCCATTTATGCAATCGGGCGAATTGAAGACGCGACGACGCGCTTTACTCTCAAACGCATTGAGCATTTGGTGGTGGCGCTGGCAATCGCGGTGATCGCGGTGTCGATCTTGTTTGTTAATTGGTATCCCGCACTTACTGCTCTAGGGATCGGCTCAATCATCATTGGACTCGCTGTCCAGACCCCCGTGAAGAGCTTTATTGCCTGGATCTATATTCTTGTCCGGCGCCCGTATCAGGTTGGCGATCGCGTGAAGATTGGCGACGCCACGGGAGACGTCATCGACGTTGGCTATCTCGACACAACGCTGTGGGAATTCGGAGGGGAGTATCTTTCAACCGATCATCCCTCGGGTCGGCTGATCCGTTTCCCAAACGAGAAAGTTCTCGACACGATGGTCTGGAATTACTCGTGGCCTTTGTTTCCGTACGTCTGGAACGAGATCAAATTTCAGATCGCATATCAAAGCGAC
Organism: Candidatus Udaeobacter sp.; assembly: GCA_035255865.1. Classification (GTDB taxonomy): domain Bacteria; phylum Verrucomicrobiota; class Verrucomicrobiia; order Chthoniobacterales; family UBA10450; genus Udaeobacter. The sequence continues at coordinate 409 of DATEZD010000139.1, read as the reverse complement.
CTGCAATTTGTCGCGGAGACGATGCAGCGAATCGTGGAAGAGGACTTGGGCGAGGAGATGGTAAAACGTGTGGACGTTTATCGCGAACTGCTGGCGCGCACGCCGGTCGATGAGCTGGAAGTGCGTTCGCGGCCTCGAGTGATTTTTCGCGTGGATCAAGTGACATGGCTCGACGCGATTGTGCGTTATCTGGTGTCGCCCCGTGAAGCTGGCTCTGTAAAGACCCGACTAATCCCAAAACTATTGGCGGCTCTCAATGAGCACCCGCAGCGTGTCATGTTTCCCAAAGGCGATGCCCGTTGATGTCGGTGAATTTTCGTGCCGACGGAAATTTCCCAACCCGTTTAGCTGTCACAAACGAGGCAACTGATCGTCGTCCCGCAGGCGATATATGTATTACTATGACGAA
>DATEZD010000138.1:0-4752 GCA_035255865.1 Candidatus Udaeobacter sp. | reverse complement strand
CGGATCGACCGAGACTACTGTCGTAAGCAAGCTATCTGGACCTGCCCCGGGCTGAACGAGATTGCCTACGGTGATGCGCTGGTCACTCACTCGGCCGTCGATCGGAGATTTGATTTGCGTGAACTCCAGATTTAGCGCCGCGGCATTCTTGGCAGCTTCGGCCGAACTTTTGGCGGCGGCTGCACCTTGATAGGTAGCGGCTTTCTGGTCGAATTCGCTGGCCGAGATTGTATTTTTGTTCCGAAGCTCTGTCGCGCGGTTCAATTCAATCTGAGCAAGCTTGAGCTGCGCGTCCATTCTTTCGACCTCGGCCGCGGCGCGATCAAAATCCGCCTGATAAGGACGCGGATCGATCACATAAAGGAGATCGCCCTTTTTCACGATAGCGCCTGCTTCAAAATGAATCTCCGTGATATACCCGGACACGCGTGGCCGAATCTCAACCGATTCAACCGGGTCTAACCGCCCGGTAAATTCGTCCCATTCGTTTACTTCTTTCTCGACAACAGTGACGACATTGACCGGTAGCGGACCTTGTTGCGGCGCAGACGCTTTCCTGCACCCACTTCCCATCAAAAAGACGACCAAGAGACCGACACCGGCAAAAAAGAAATGCTTAATGGCCGCAACTAGATTCGCGTTCATTTAGTAAGCTCCGAGGTTGTATTCGCTAGGTCTTAAGCGCGGGCTCGGGCTGCGCTGGGCTGACTTGTCGCGCCGCCGGTTTTTCCTTTCTCCCGGCAAAGAGCCGTTCGATCACGTAAAAGGTCACTGGAATAAGAAAGATCGCGATTCCCGAAGCGGCGATCATTCCTCCGATCACGGTTGAGCCGAGCACGCGCCGCGCAACCGCGCCCGAGCCGCTGGCAAACCAAAGCGGCAGACATCCGAAGATAAACGCAAACGAGGTCATCAGGATGGGTCGCAGACGCAAGCGCGCGCCTTCGAGCGCGGCATCGATGAGTGGTTTTCCTTTCTCATATTCGTCCTTTGCGAACTCGACGATGAGAATGGCGTTCTTTGCGGCCAGACCGATCAGCATGACCAAACCGATTTGCACGTAGATGTTGTTCTGCATTCCGCGCAGCCAAAGCGTGGCGAACGCGCCGAATACCGCGACAGGCGTACCAAGCAGAACACTAAATGGAAGCGACCAGCTTTCGTAAAGCGCAGCGAGGATGAGGAAGACAAAAATGAGCGACATCCCGAACACCACCGTCGGCGAAACGCCTTGCTGCGCTTTCTTTTCCTGATACGAGATGCCGAGATAATCGTAGCCCATTTCGTTAGGCATGGTTTGTCGGAAAACTTCTTCGAGCGCGTTCATCGCCTGGTTCGAGCTGTAACCGGGCGCGGCCGCCCCATTGATCTGCGCCGAGCGATATTCGTTATACCGTAGCGTGAATTCCGGACCAGCGATGTCTTTGACTGTCGTGATGGCGTCAAGCGGCACGGGGTCGCCGTGCGCATTGCGAACGAAGAACTGACCCATATTCTTCGCATCGGTGCGATAATCGCCTTCCGCCTCAATGTAAGTTTGCCACGTTCGGCCGAAGCGGTTGAAGTAATTCACGAAAAAGCCGCCCATGAATGTCTGGAGCGTTTGATACACTGAGGCGAGATCGATTCCCTGCTTGATCACTTTGTCACGATCGACATTGACGAAGACCTGCGGGACGTTCGGCAGAAACGTCGGAATAAGAGTGGCTAGCTCCGGCCGTTTACGCGCCGCGTCGAGAAACGTCTTCACATTTTGAGCGAGAAAGGCGACATCTTTGCCGGCGCGATCTTCCAAAATGAATTGGAATCCGCCGGAAGTGCCCACGCCCGGAATCGCCGGCGGCGGAAACGCGAAGGCCAGACCTTCGGTAAGACCGGCGAGCTGTTTGTTAATGTTCGCCTTGATGGCGGTGTATTGTTCTTCCGGCTTGGTACGTTCGCTCCAGGGCTTGAACGTGACGAAGAAGAAGGCGCTATAAGTATTTTGTACGAGACTGAGCAAACTGAATCCGACAACGCTGGTCGTGTACTGGACGCCCGGAATTTTGCTGAGAATCTCTTCGATTTTGCGAGACGCGGCATCGGTTCGCTCAAGCGATGCGGCGTCCGGTAATTGCAACGCGAGATATACGTAGCCCTGGTCTTCTTCCGGCAAAAAGCCGCTCGGCAATCGCGATCCAAACACTCCCGCGCCGACCGCGAGCACCGCGAGCACCGCGAAGCTGAGCACCGCTTTGCGAATGGCGATGCGTGACCAGTTCACGTAGCCGTGGGTCGCCGCGCCGAAGACGCGATTGAATTTGTCGAAGAACCAGGCGAGGGGGCCGCGCGTCTTTTTTCGCGGCCGCAGCAAGATCGACGAGAGCGCCGGACTCAGTGAAAGCGCATTGAACGCGGACAAGATGACTGAGATCGCAATCGTCAGCGCAAACTGTTGGTACAAACGTCCGGTGATCCCGGGAAGAAACGCCGTAGGAATGAAGACGGCAGAAAGCACAAGCGCGATGCCGATCACCGGGCCCGACACTTCGCGCATCGCCTGTAGCGTCGCTTCGCGCGGCGCCATTCCTTCTTCAATGTGACGCTCGACTGCTTCGACCACGACAATTGCGTCATCGACCACGAGACCGATCGCGAGCACGAGACCAAAAAGTGAGAGCGTGTTGATGGAAAATCCGAACAACGGAAACAACACGAACGTGCCGATCAATGACACCGGCACAGCGCACAGTGGGATCAACGTGGCGCGCCAGCCTTGCAAGAAGATGAAGACAACCAAAACGACGAGCGCGAGCGCCTCGAACAACGTTTTAACGATGTCGTGCAATCCTTCAGTAACCGAGAGTGTTTGGTCCAGCGAGACGGCGAAATCCATGTCCGCCGGAAAACGTTGCTTCGCTTCCGCCATGAGTTGCCGCACACCTTGCGCTGCTTTGACCGCATTGGTGCCCGGCAACTGATAACAGGCGAGGATTGCCGAAGGTTGGCCGTTTAGCCGCCCCTTCAAGTTATAGGTTTGCGCGCCGAGGTCGATCCGCGCGATGTCTTTCACCCTGACGAATGAACCGTCCGCATTCGCCCTAACCACGATCTCGCCGAATTCCTCCGGGGTTTGCAATCGTCCCTGTGCACGCACCGTGTAGGTAAATTTCTGTCCGCTTGGAATCGGTTCGCCGCCGATCTGCCCGGCGGGATTCACCGTGTTCTGCTTTTGCACCGCGGTGATGATGTCCGGGACCGTGATCCCGAGCTTCGCGAGCTGGTCGGGCTTCACCCACAACCGCATCGCATATTGCCCGGCGCCGAAAATCTGGACATTGCCGATTCCAGGAACGCGCGTCAGTTGATCAAACAGATTGATGTAGCCGTAGTTGGCCAGAAAAATTCCGTCGTAGCTTCCTTTCGGCGAATACAACGCGATCAACATCAGCGGCGCTGTTGTCGATTTTTTAACGGTCACGCCGTAGTTGTTCACGTCGGGGGGCAATTGCGATTGCGCCTGCGAGACCCGGATCTGCGTCAGCACGTGGTCAATGTTCGGATCGGTCGCGACGTCGAAATTCACGATCAATCGGATGTCGCCACTGTTCGCGTTGATCGAGTACATGTAATTCATGTTATCGACGCCGCTCATCTGCTGCTCGATAGGCGCCGCGACCGATTGTTCGATCGTGAGCGCGTCCGCGCCGGTGTAGTGCGTTTGCACCTGAATCTCCGGCGGGGCGATTTGCGGATACTGTGCAATCGGCAACGCGAGGATGCAGACGCCGCCGATGAGCGTCATCAGAATCGCGATGACGATCGCGACAATGGGTCGCCGTACGAAAAACTCGGACATTTCTTAGGGCTTCTTTTGCTGGTCCGCTTTTGAAACCAGCGCGTCCGCGGGAGGGGTCCAGTCTTTTGCGGTGACTGTCGATCCTTCGCGCGCTTTTTGGAGTCCTTGCACAACAACTTTGTCGCCTGGCTTCAAACCTTCCGTGATTTCCCACATCGCGCCGATGCGCTCGCCCATTTTCACCGGACGAATGCTGACCTTGTTGTTCTGATCGACAACCGCGACTTGAAAGTTGCCCTGCAACTCGTTTACCGCTTCCTGCGGCACAACCATCGCGCCCTTTTTCATGTCGGCGACGAAACGTACCTTTCCGAATTGTCCGGGCCGCAAAATGTTTCCCGGATTCGGAAACGTCACATAGTATCGGATCGATCCAGTCTTCGGATCAAGGCTGCGATCGAGCGCATAAAACTTACCTTTGTGCGGATACGCCTCGGCGTTGCCCAGGATCAAGTCGAAGTCGAGGCTTTTTATGTAAGCGTTGCGCTCAGTTGCGTCAGGATGGCGCGAAACGAAATCGGTAAACGGCCCTTCGCCCGCAGTCACGACTGCTTTGATCGGATCGATCTGCGACATGGTTGTGAGTGGGCCCGTAGTTGGCCCGACCAGATCGCCCACCTGATTGTTCGCGAACCCGGCAACACCGTCAATCGGCGCGGTGATCTTTGTATAACCAAGATTGAGCTCCGCCTGTTTCACCGCCGCTTCGTCGGCTTCGATGTTTGCTCTGCCCGCCTGGGCAGCGGCGATGGCTGTATCGCGCTCCTGGTCGCTGATCACTTTCTTTTTAAACAAATCGAGCGCGCGTTTTTCGTCCGCGTCTGATTTCACCTGGTTAGCTTTGTCTTTTGCCAGGGTTCCCTTGGCCTGCGCCAATGCGGCTTCGAACGGCCTGGGATCGATCTGAAAAAGCA
>DATEZD010000137.1:0-21154 GCA_035255865.1 Candidatus Udaeobacter sp. | reverse complement strand
ACAGCTTCGCGCGATTTGCTAAAATCCCAGGTTACCGGCCGGGCAAGGCGCCACGTACCGTAATCGACAAAAGATTTCGCAAGGAGATCCAGGATGAACTGACTAAAAAACTGGTGTCGAAAAGTTATCACGAAGCAATCGTGCAGGAGCGGTTGCGTGTGGCTTCGTTGACGAACATCGAGGAGATCCACTTCGGCGAGGACAAATCGATGCGCTTCCGCGCGACCGTCGTTACGGCGCCGGAGTTCGAGCTGCCGGATTACAAAAACATTCCGGTGCAGTTACCGGAGACAAAGGTGTCTGATTCCGAAGTGGACGCGGCGCTGGAGCGCTTGCGTGATCAATCAGCTGAATTTGTCGATGTGCCAGCGCGCGGACTGCAAATGGGCGATTTTGCGGTGATCGATTTTGACGGTTCGGTGGATACCAAGCCGATCAGCGAAATTGCGCCGCAGGCCAGCAAAAATTTGCAAGGCGGCAAAAAATTCTGGCTTCACGTCGCAGCTGAGAATTTTCTCCCTAAATTTTGTGAGCAGTTGGTCGAACAACAGCCGGGCGAAACGCGCTTGGTGATAGTGGAGTTCCCAGCGGATTTTCCGGTCAAAGAATTGGCCGGCAAAAAAGCGGACTACGCCGTTACGTTGCGTGAGATTAAGGAGAAAGTTTTGCCAGCGATCGATGACGCGCTTGCGGCCAAACTAGTTCCTGGCAAGACGCTTGCCGATCTTCGCCAGATGATCGAGCACGATATCGAGCACGCAAAAAAGCATGATGTCGAGCGGTCCAAAGAAGCGCAGATACTCAAATACTTGCACGAGCACATCCAGTTCGAGTTGCCCCCGGCGCTCCTGCAAAATGAAACGCGACGCGCGCTGGCCGAATTGGTGCAACGGAATCGCGAGCGCGGTGTTACCGATGAGATGCTGAAGGAAAAAGAAAAAGAGCTGATCGACGGCGCCGCGGGCCTGGCGGCGAATCGGTTGAAAACAAATTTCATTCTGCATCGGATCGCAGAGCGTGAGAACATTCAGGTAACGAAGGAAGACCTCGATCTTCGAATTAAACAGGAAGCGGCGCGTTACGACATTTCGCCTGAGAAAATGCGCAAGGAATTGCAGCAAAAAGACGCGTTGGACGACGTGTCCGAACAGATTCTGCTGGGCAAGACCCTTGATTTTCTGAAGGCGAATGTTAGCATCGAACCGGCAGAAGAATCCACTGTTAAAGAAGAAAAACCATGAGCGCGTCAGACGAAAACGTTTCGCAGGTGCTGATCCCGATGGTCGTGGAGCAGACTGGCCGGGGCGAACGTAGCTATGATATTTACTCGCGGCTGCTCAAAGACCGGATCGTTTTTATCGGTACGCCAATTGACGATCACATCGCGAATCTTGTAATCGCGCAGTTACTGTTTTTGCAGATGGAGGATTCCAAGAAAGACATCAATATTTATATCAATTGTCCCGGCGGCGTCGTGACAGCTGGGCTGGCCGTTTACGATACGATGCAGTTTCTCACGTGCGATGTAACAACATACTGTCTGGGCATGGCGGCAAGCATGGGAGCGGTCTTGCTCTGCGCGGGTACGAAAGGCAAACGCTTCGCGCTGCCAAATTCCGACATCATGATCCATCAGGTTTCCGGCGGCGCGCAAGGCGCGGCGAGTGATGTGGAACGTCAGGTTGATTACATGTTCAAGCTGAAGAAGCGCCTGATTCGAATCATCGCGCAACACACTGGCAAATCTGAGGAACAGGTCCGGGTCGATTCGGATCGCGATTATTACATGTCTGCCGAAGAGGCGAAGGCATACGGTTTGGTGGACGAAGTGATCAAGTCTCGAAAGGAAATAAAGTTGCTCGATGGTGCCACGCCGCCGCCCGGTGATCGATCAGTAGAAGTTGCGGAGGTAGCGTTACCGCGCAAAGTGTCGGGATAACAGCATTCTTACCCCCAGACCAATATGGCCCGCGCTTCTAACCTCACGATGTGCTCATTCTGCGGCAAGAGTCATGCCGAGGTGCGCAAACTAATCGCCGGGCCTGGCGTTTATATCTGCGATAGCTGTATCAACGTTTGCAAAAGCATTCTCGATAAAGAACTCAACGAAGACGCTCGGCGTCAGTCGTCAAATATTCGCGTCCCGAAACCGGCAGAAATTCGGCGCGCGCTTGACCAGTATGTGATCGGTCAGGAGATCGCCAAAAAGACGCTATCGGTGGCAGTTCACAATCACTACAAGCGGGTGCTGCAAACTACGTCGTCAGGCGACGCCTCCGCTACCTTTCAGCCGGACCCCTTTGCCGACGTTGAGATTGAGAAGAGCAACATTTTGCTCATCGGGCCAACGGGCTCCGGAAAGACTCTGCTGGCAAAAACGCTGGCCAGAATCCTGGACGTGCCGTTTTGCATCGCCGACGCGACCACGCTGACTGAAGCCGGCTACGTCGGTGAAGATGTCGAAAACATCATTCTGCGACTGCTGCAAAATGCCGATTACGATGTGAAACGAGCCGAGATCGGCATTGTTTACATTGACGAGATCGACAAGATCGGTCGCAAGACCGATAACGTGAGCATCACGCGCGATGTTTCCGGCGAAGGGGTGCAGCAGGCGCTTCTGAAAATTTTGGAAGGCAGCATGTGCAATGTTCCACCCCAGGGCGGCCGCAAGCATCCACACCAGGAATATATCCAGGTCAATACCGAGAAAATTCTTTTCATTTGCGGCGGCGCATTCATCGGCCTCGACAAAATCATTCAAAAACGCATCGGCCAAAAAGTGATGGGCTTTGGCAGCCCGACTCTCGAGGTAGAGGAAGCATTGCGAAAGCAAGCCATCCGCCACGTGGAGCCAGAAGACTTGCTCGCTTTTGGCATGATTCCCGAATTTGTCGGGCGACTTCCGGTTGTGAGTTCGCTCGATGCGCTGACCGAGCAAGAAATGGTGGCCATTCTCACCGACACAAAGAACGCGATGGTGAAGCAATACACGAAGCTTTTCTCGATGGAAGGCGTGCGCTTGTCAGTCACCAAAGACGCCTTGCGCGCGCTGGCGGCGCAGGCGGTCACAAAAGGGACAGGCGCGCGCGCATTGCGCTCGATGCTCGAGCGCATCATGCTCGACATCATGTACGACGTGCCGAGTCGCGAAGATATTGCCGAGGTCACGATCAATCGCGCGGTGGTAGAAGGCAAAAAGCTGCCGCTGATTCGTAAGAAGCAGGACAAGACCGCCGCGTAGCCCCGAGATGTTTCGAGGCAAGTTAAAAAGTTAGAAGCGTTACAGCGTTAAAAGGTTCTTCTTTCCTTTGTAACATTGTAACTTTTTAACGTTTCACTCTTCTCGATGCGAGTCGCTCTGGTAAATACCGGCACCGAACTTTTACTCGGCGACGTGCAGGACGCGCACCTGGCCTTCATTGCGCGCGAGATTTTTCCGTTGGGCCTGCGAATCGGGGAGCGGCGCACGGTTCCAGACAGCGAGGAGATTCGACGGACGTTGGCTGAGTTATTTCCGCGCTGTAAGATTCTCTTTGTGACCGGCGGTTTGGGTCCAACCACCGACGACATCACACGAGAGATGGTTGCGGACTCGCTCGGATTGGGAATGCGTCAGGATCCACAATTGCTGACTTCCCTCCGGCAAAGACTTCGAATTCGCGGAATCAAATGGGCTGCGGGAATCGCGCGTCAGTCCGACGTCCCAGCTGGCGCGCAGGTTCTCCCGAACGAAAATGGAAGCGCGCCCGGATTATATTTGAAGGCAAATATCAATCCGCACATCCCTTCGCCGCACGTTTTTGTCCTGCCTGGCCCGCCGCGCGAACTTCAGCCGATGTTTTCGAAATATGTTATGCCGATCTTGCGCTCGCTCGTACCGCCCTCGGCGTTACTGGAGCGGCGGCTGTACCAGATCGCCGGAGTGGGCGAGTCGTTAGTTGAAGAAGCAATTGGCAAAAAGATTCTCGTGATTCCGGGAATTGAGCTCGGTTACTGTGCGAGGCCGGGTGAAGTCGAAGTGCGTATTATCGGCAAGGCGGAGGCGATCGAACAGGCGGATGCAATCGTCAGATCGACGCTGGGTCTCTCGATCTTTTCTACAGCGGATGAAACACTGGAGGAAGTGATCGTCCAAATGCTCACGAAGCGTAATCAAACGCTGGCGACAGCAGAATCGAGCACCGGTGGATTGATCGCGAACCGCATCACGAACGTGCCCGGCGCATCGAAGATTTTTGCGGCTGGCTATGTTTGTTACGCCAATCGAGCAAAGACTGACATGTTGGATGTCGATCCAAAGCTCATCGAAACGCATGGTGCGGTCAGCGAACCAGTCGCGCGCTCGCTGGCCGAACATGCTGGTACCTGTGCAGGGTCCGACTATGGGCTTGCAACAACTGGAATCGCCGGGCCAACCGGTGGGTCGGCGGAAAAACCAGTTGGAACAGTTTATGTTGCGTTGGCTTCAGCAGAGTCGGAAACGATCGTGAAAAAATTCTTTTTCCCCACTGATCGCGAGACGTTCAAACAATTGGCGGCGCAGGCGGCGTTTGAGATGTTGCGGCGAAAATTGCTTGCTTCAAGCTAACCGCTCTTGTCATGCCGAGCGAAGTCGGAGACATCTCTTGCTATTTAAAATTCGAGATTCCTCGACCCATTCGACTTCGCTCAGGGCAAGACTTTTCGCTCGGAATGACAGCCCAAAAATGTCAGTAGTCACCCACGTCCACGGGCGTGCCGACCTTTACGTGATCGTAAAATAATTTTGCGCCGTCGGACGATTGACGGATGCAGCCATGCGAAGCGGGGTAGCCGGGCAAAATTCCCACGTGCATACCGACGCCTTCTTCGGTCAAACGCAGGAACCATCTCATCGACGCGCCGTCGAAGTGCGTGCCGCTCGGAGCTGAATCGATCCGGGCGCTAACTCCAGCACGTACCACGCGGCCCGAAGAGTCCACAAAATCGCCGTACAAATTAGAATGATGATCCGGGTCTTTCTCAAGCACGTGCAGGTGGCCCGTGGGCGACTCGTGTCCGCGTCTGCCGGACGAGATTGGACCATCGGCAACGACTTTGTCGTCGATCATCAGGTAAGCGCGCTGCTTTGGAATCGAGACGACGATGTGTGTATTGTCCGGCGTCGCTTGTTTAAGTGAAGATTGATTCACCTTTAACGGTGGTTGCCTGCTAAAAAACTCGGACGCTTTGCGCATTGGCGGTGGCGTTGGTCTGGGTGATCTTGGTCCGAACAAATGGAACTGACCGCTGACCGAACCGGTAAGAACAGTCAGTAAGACGGCGCACAGCGGTATGCGAAGCTTTGGTCGCATAGATTAGCCGCCACTGTAGCTGTTCACGCGCCGAATCCAACCCGATAACCATCGTGATTCGTGACGTTCGGTCGGGGAATTGTGCACCCGTCTAATCAAGGTCGCCTTCGCTGCGCGAGCAAATTCATCAACCGCCCCGGCGTCTGAAGTTCCATGCATCGCTTCGAGCACTTGAAGCAAGCCCCATCCCTGGCCTTGATAGCGCTCCGTATGCAGGACGCCTTCTCCTTTAAAGTTTACGTAATCGACAAGGGCGAAACATCCCTGAGGCGTTCGCTCCAATCGCTCGAACTGTTGCTGCACATTTGCTCGATCGGCAGGCGCTGCTTCATCGAGCATCTTAGGCAGCGCGCCCTCTAACCGCGCAATGAGGAATTCAGCCTGAAGATCGATGGTATCGACAAGAAACTGGCGTAACTGATTCATCTCCGGTGTGTGTTGCGCTTGAAGAAACGAGGCCCGCGAGTTCCATGGACATGGCTGTTCGCCGCTCGTCAAGAGTAATGTTGGCAATTTGGCGCCGCGCTTTGAGATGAAGCTTACGAGTTTCGGGAAACTTTCTTCGAAAGGCCCGCGCCGTCCCTTCGGGTACCAGATGAAATGGCCGATGCCCAGCGACGCGAAGTCTTCGCCCTGATTCCACGCGGTGAGTCCGGAAATAGTTCCGTTGCATTCATTTTGCCAAACTCTTTTTCCAATTCTCAGAATCTCACCATGAGAGAACGTGATTGCGCACGATACCTGCGGCCAGAGCGTAATTGTGGCGGCAATGATCGATCCGGCCAAAGAACAAAGGCCTCCGAACGCTAGTCTTCGTCGCCTCTCCCCTTGGATAAGGGAAGAGGATGAAGGTGAGGGGTTTGAGACGCGCTGCCCTTGGTTGCCTGAGTCATCCCTCACCCTCCCCCTCTCCCTTGGAACAGGGAGAGGTGACCCTAAACTGCACGTTGCCCCAACCGAACGTCCCAAGTGACAATTCGCCAACGACAGCAGGTAACGCTGTTTTCTTGACGGGCGGCATTTATCCATTAGCGTGCGGGTTTCTGCGGCGAATATTTAATTAACGCGGCGCAGGAAAAACCATCTTATGAAACGTTTTATTATTATTGTCAGCGCATCCTTACTTGCATTGCCTTTGTTCGGGCAAGAGAAATCACCACAACTAAAAGACCAGAAGGACAAGGTCAGCTATAGCATCGGCATGAATATCGGAACGAACCTGAACCGGCAAAAGGTAGATATCAATCCAGACCTGCTTGCCGCCGGCATAAAAGACGCTATCGCTGGGAAACCGCAGCTCACACAAGACCAGGTCAAGGAGATCATGACGCAATTCGAGAAAGATATGGAACAAAAACAGAAGGCAGCTGGAGAAAAAAATAAGGCGGACGGCGCGAAGTTCCTCGAGGAAAACAAAAAGAAAGAAGGAGTAAAAACTACTGCCAGCGGGTTGCAATATAAAGCCCTCAAAGAGGGAACAGGATCGCAACCCAAGGGGACTGACATGGTGACAGTAAATTATCGCGGCACGCTGATTGACGGCACGGAGTTCGACAGTTCGTACAAGCGCGGCCAACCGGCCACTTTCCCGCTTAACGGCGTCATCAAGGGATGGACGGAAGGGCTTCAATTGATGAAGCCGGGATCAAAATATCAGTTCTTCGTCCCGTCGAACCTCGCATATGGCGAGCGGTCCGTCGGTCCGGACATCGCTGCGAACGCAACTCTGATTTTCGAAGTAGAACTGTTGGAGGTTAAACCGCCTCCGACACCCGCTCCGCAAGCCTCAGGGCCTGCCCCACAGGGTGCACCGAAAGGTCCGCCAGCGCCGCCCAAGCCAACGCCGAAATCGTAGCGGCTTGACCCTTTCAAGGAACGACGGCTGCCTGCCCGCGGTAGCCTCGGCGCAGGCCGGGGCAGCCGTCACTCCTTGAGGGCCGTTTCCCATTCTATGCGGGGCGCGTCGCCCCATAGGTCTTCCAGGCTGTAGTAAGCGCGCTTGTCCTGATGAAAAATGTGGACAACCACTTGCAGATAATCGAGCACCATCCATTGGCTGGCTGGAAATCCGTCGATCGCTACGGGTCGGAGTGAATGGTCCTCGCGCAGCCGCGTTTCGATTTCGTTTGCAATCGCTTTCAGCTGAGGCTCAGACGTGCCGGAGCAGATCACAAAAAAATCCGTAAACGTCGAGATATCGCGCAAATCCAGCACAACGATGTCCTCGGCCTTTTTGTTCGAGGCGAGTTCCGCGCAGGTCTTCGCTAAGTTTTCCGGCGTTATTTCGATTACTCCCGATAAAGTTTTTCGCGCTCAATAATTTCTTCCACGGCTGGCGGTACGAGATAACGGATCGATTGTCCGCGCGCAACTCTCTTTCTGATGTCCGTGGCTGAGATGTCGATCTTCCGGCGCACGATCCGGTAATTACACAGCGTTTGCGAGCCCGTGCGGTCGAGGACTACAAAGCGCACCATTTCCTTTAATTCGTCGAACCGTCGCCAACGATCCAAACTCGCCACGTTGTCTTCGCCGATCAGGAGATAAATCTCGGAGTCGGTTTGGCGTTTTCCAATTTCCAACACCGTATCGATCGTCCACGACGGCGGCGGCCGGCGCAGCTCGCAATCGTCGATTGCAAATCCCTCTTCGCCTTCGATCGCGGCGTGCAACATCTTTAATCGAATATCGCCGCTCGCTGCCGCGGCGCGCCTTTTAAACGGCGACATAGTGGCAGGAACAAAAATTACTGTCTCCAAATCCAAAGCCTCGCGCGCTTCGCGGGCCAAAATCAAATGACCGTAATGGATCGGATCGAATGAGCCGCCGTAAATGCCGACTTTTTTCAACGCCCAACGCTCAACGCTCAACGCTTAACGTTCAACTAAAACAAGCCGATTGAGCGTTGGACGTTGAACGTTGGACGTTGAACGTTCATGTTTGCGCTCCATGAAAGCTGACTCGCTCGGTCAACTCATCATAACGGGCGTGCCTGGAAAAGAGCTCGACCCCGCGACGGCCAGGCTTTTCCGCAAAGTGCAACCGGGCGGGTTCATTCTTTTCGGTCGCAATATCGAACGTGCCGCGCAACTTCGAAAGCTCATCGACGATTTGCGCGATCTGAGCGAAGTCGAGCCGATCATCACAATCGACCAGGAGGGCGGCCGCGTTTCGCGATTGCGTTTGATCGGCAACGAGCCGCCCAACGCGCAACAATTGCGCGACAAGGACGATGTCGATCTGATCCGGCGTCACGGCGACATCACCGGGCGTTTGCTGCGCCTTTTCGGATTCAATTTAGATTTGTGTCCTGTCCTCGACATTTCGTTTAATGACGATGCCGACAATTCGTTGCGCGGCCGATGCTACGGCAAAACAGTCGTACAAGTCGTTCGAAACGCCGGCGCATTTAACGAAGCGATGAAAGGGCAGGGGATCGCAAGCTGCGGCAAGCATTTTCCCGGATATTCGGCCGCGAGTTCAGATGCTCATTACCAGTTGCCGCGAATCGATCGCACCCGCGAACAACTTGATCAAAACGAGCTGGCCGTCTTTCGAGAATTCGTTGACGACGTTGACAGCATAATGATTTGCCATGGCTGGTATCCGTGTTTTGAATCGAAAAAAACGCCGGCCACATTATCGAGGCGTATCATCACCGATTTGTTGCGTAACGAACTTGGCTTCGAGGGTCTCATCATGACCGACGACCTCGATATGGGTGCGATTCTCACAGGATACCAGCTCGATGATACTATTCGTCTCGTCATCGCCGCGGGAAATGATCTCGCCATGATTTGCCATCGCATTCCCGAGATTGAGAATGTGCATCGGATTCTGGGCGAATTGCCGCGGAAGCAAATTGATCGCGCCCTGAAGAGCGTGGCACGCTTTAAAAACAATCTCACGCCACCCGACCAATTCTCCAAAGCGGCTTTTCGTAACATCGACAGCGAGATCTGGGATCTCCGCGTTGCTGTTCTCGGTGAAGAACCCGCCGCCATGCCCAGTGTCGAAGAAGGCAAACGCTCGCCGGTGGAGCGTTATTAATCGCTTCGATGTTTCGAAGGTGGTCTGCGACGACGATCTTTAAAGCAGCCGGAGCTGGCTTGGCCACGGCAATTCTATGCTCATGCACCGGCGCTGCATCAGCGAAGAATGAGATCGCGCAAATCCTTCAACAGTACCACCGGAATGATAAGTTCTCCGGAGCTGTGCTAGTCGGATACGGGGACACGGTTGTTTATGAAGGAGCATTTGGTCTGGCCGATGAGACATGGAAAATCGCCAACACTTCTGCGACACGCTTTCAGATTGGCTCGTTGACGAAGCAGTTTACCGCCGCGCTTATTTTAGAGCTCGCGCAGCAAGGGCGCCTTAATCTCGATGCCACGTTGTCGACCTATTTGCCGGATTATCGGCGGGACGTAGCCGACGCCGTTACCATCCGCCAATTGCTGGGGCACTCAGCTGGCGTGCCGGACTTCGTCCGGAGATCCGACATCATGCAGATCCTGAAAGAACCAGCCACGCCGCAGGAGGTAATTAGTAAGTACTGCAGCAACGCGTTCGACTTCACTCCTGGGACCCAGTTCAAGTACAGCAACTGCGGCTACTTGATTTTAGGTGCGCTCTACGAGCGGGTGACCGGCGAGACCTACGCAGATGGACTTCGGCGCCTCACTGCTTGCGCCGGATTGACGGACACAAGTATCAGCGGTCCGCGCGCGATTGTGCCCCGGTTAGCAACAGCGTACGTCGTCGAAAACGGTCAGCGAATAAAGGCGCCATACATCGACTGGTCGGTCGCGTTTTCGTCTGGCGCCGCGTACTCCACCGTGCGAGATCTCTGGCGATGGCGCGGAGAGCTCATTGGTGGGCGAGTCTTGGGCGAGAAAGCGATGCGAGAGATATTTGCGATCCGGCCGTTTGGCTACTCATTCGGCTGGCACGTGGGACGAACTAATCAGGCGAAACTTGGCACTTTTCTCGCGAGCGACTATGACGCACAGCCGGCGCCTGAACGCGCCAACCTGTTGCTTGCCTCACACTCCGGTGACCTCCCCGGCTTTCACAGCTGCATGACTTTGTTTCTCGATCACACTTGGACCGTTATTTTACTCGATAATCACGACAGTAAGTCGCTGCCCAGCCTCGCTGCAGAAATCATCAATTCGCTCTTAACGCGATCACCGGAGGCGCGTAGCACCAGTAGTGCTCCTTAAGTCGTGCTTGAAGCCGGAACGGCCGCACTACACAATCCCACGCAAATATGCGCGCCGAACTTACCATTCGCGGACTGATCATAGGAATCCTCATCACGCTCGTGTTCACGGCGGCGAACGTGTACTTCGGCCTCAAGGCTGGTCTCACCTTTTCGACATCGATCCCGGCGGCGGTAATTTCGATGGCGATCCTGCGCGGTTTTCGCGATGCGACCGTTCAGGAAAACAACATTGTGCAGACGGTCGCCTCGGCCGCCGGCACGCTCTCGTCGATCATTTTCGTGCTGCCGGGTTTGATTATGATCGGCTATTGGACGGAGTTTCCCTTCTGGACTTCGTTTTGGATCTGCGCGCTCGGCGGAATTCTTGGTGTCATGTATTCAATTCCGCTGCGCCGTGCGTTGGTCACGACTTCGGATTTGCCGTATCCGGAAGGTGTCGCCTGTGCCGAAGTGCTGAAGGTCGGCAGCGGCGGTGAGGCCAAGGATGCGTCCGACATCGAACACGGCCGCTCCGGTCTGCTGGCCGTGTTATGGGGATCAATCGTTGCCGCGGTGTTTGCAGTAATTGTAGCCACGCAAGTATTCGCGTCGGATATAGCGCAGACGTTCCGAATCGGCAGACGCGGTGCAGTCAGCGGTTACGATTTTTTTCTTTCGTTCGCGCTGCTTGGTATCGGCCATTTGGTTGGCTTGTCCGTCGGCATTGCAATGCTCATCGGCGCATTCATTGGCTGGGGCTGGGGTGTCCCGCATTTTTCGGGCATCGCCGGCGATGTCACGACGGCCGCGGCCACGCTCGCACAAAGCACTTGGAGTCACAAAGTGCGTTTCGTCGGAGCGGGCGCAATCGGCGTCTCGGCGATTTGGACGTTGCTTAAACTGGTAAAGCCGGTCGCGCGTGGCCTCACGAGCGCGATGGCAGCGTCGCGCGTGCGCAAAGCCGGCAAAGCCGACACGCTGCCGATCACTGAGCGCGACATTCCAATCGGCATCGTCGGGCTTTCGACGTTGGCGTGCATGCTGCCGATCGGTTGGCTGCTCGGTTATTTTGGCAACACCAGCGGGCTCGGCGCGCATCTGCCAACGCTGATCATCGGCGGCGTTGCTTACATCGTGTTGATGAGCTTCTTCGTTTCCGCGGTGTGCGGTTACATGGCCGGGCTGATCGGTTCGTCCAACAGCCCACTCTCAGGTATTGGAATTTTAGTGGTGATCGGCGCGGCGCTGCTGCTCGTGATCGGCGTAAAACCGTACGCTGGTCCGGACGCAGGAAAGGCGCTCATGGCGTTCGCCCTTTTCACAACGGCAGTGATCTTCAACGTGGCTGCGATCGCAAACAATAACCTTCAGGACCTCAAGACCGGACAACTGGTGGATGCGACGCCGTGGAAGCAACAGGTGGCGCTGGTGATCGGTGTGGTCGCAGGTGCGTTCGTGATTCCACCCATTCTCGATCTCGTGAATCACGCTTATGGTTTCGTCGGCGCACCCGGTGCTGAACTTCGTCCGCATCCATTGCCCGCGCCGCAAGCCGGCCTGATCTCATCGCTGGGTCAAGGTGTGATTACCGGTGAGATCGATTGGAGTCTGATCCGCACGGGTGGTTTGATCGGCATCTGCATTATTCTGCTCGACGAAATCCTGGCTCGCACGACGAAACACATGCGTGTTCCGCCGCTGGCCGTGGGTCTGGGAATTTATCTGCCCACGCAAAGCACGTTGATGATTGTCGTCGGCGCAATCGTCGGCTGGTTTTTCGATCAGCGCGCTAATCGCACGCCAAAGCCCGAAGCGACCAAACAGCTTGGCGTTCTGCTGGCATCGGGCTTGATCGTCGGTGAGGGCATTATTGGAGTTGTCATATCGGCACTCGTGGTGTTTTCAGGCAAGGATTTCCCGCTCTCCGTGGTTGGCCCGGCGTACGAGACGGCCGGAATAATCATCGGCGGCGTCGCTTTTGCGGTGATCACTTTCGTTTTGTATCGCTGGATCTTGCGAATGGCGGCGGCAAGATCGACATGAAACGGAAATGGAATTGGCCGATCTGGATCGGTTTTGTTGTCGCCGTCGGCGGATTGTTCTCCTATGAGTTCTTCGCCCGATATCCAATCACCCGTGATTTTCCCTGGGCTAATCTTTTGCTCTTTGGAATTGGCGGTGCGTTGTTGATCGTCGGCCTCTTTCGCGCTTTCGGCCGGCCGCAACTTTATCGCGGTAAAATCTTCGGTTCGATATTCACAGCGATCGCTCTGTTTCTTTTCGCGTTTTTCAGTTACGAAATTTTTTACGTCCTTCGCCAGGTCCCACTCTCTGCTCAGGCGCCGCGCGTTGGGGAAAAGGCGCCGGAATTCACGTTGGTCGATCAAAATGGAAGATCAGTCGCCTTGGCGGAATTGCTTTCCGGCTCAAGAGCGGTGGCGCTAATTTTTTACCGGGGCTTCTGGTGACCGCTCTGCAACTCCGAGTTGCGGAGTTTTCAGCAACGGCTTTCGGACTTCGATGCGTGCGGGATCCGCATAGTCGGCATCAGCGTCGATCCGCCTGAGATCAACCGGCGTCAATCGCAAAAACGCGGCTACACCTTCACGCTGCTTTCCGATCCCAAGGCTGAAGTCATTCGCCGTTACAATGTGTTGCATCCCGGGGCGGGACCGAAAGGCGCGGACATTGCCCGACCTGCCGAATTTCTTATTGATCCGAACGGCATAGTTCGCTGGGTCAATCTTACCGAGAACATCGCCGTGCGCGCGCGGCCCGAGCAAGTTCTCGATGCCTTCAACCAGATTGGGTCCGGCGGGCGGCAGTGATTGACGCCGCTCCACCGAATCAATACGTTGGAGCGCACGTGCATCCTGAATTGGAACAACTGCTCGTTCTTCAAGATCGACAACAAAAGATCAGACAGATTCAGACTGAGATCAAAACGCTGCCGTTGCAACGCAATCATCTCGAATCCCAACTAGCCGCGACTACAGCGGGCGTTGAGGCGCTGAAGCAGAAAGGCCGGCAGCTTGAAATTGATCGCAAGAGATTGGAGCTCGATGTAGGCACGCGGACCGAAACGATATCGCGTCTCAAAACCCAGCAGTATCAGACGCGCAAGAATGATGAGTTTCAGGCGATCGGTCACGAAATTGAGCGATACGAAAATGAAATCCGAAGGCTCGAAGATGAAGAACTGGAAGTGATGCTGCAGGCCGATAAGCTCAAAGCCGAATTTGAAGCGGCGGAGAAAGCAGCCCGGGCAACCAAAGAATCAATTTCGCGCCAATTAAGCGATCTTGAAACGAAATCCACAACGCTCGAGAGCCGGCAAGAAGAACTGGCTAAGGAGCGGGAGGAACTAGCCGGCAAAGTCGATGGCGATTTGCTTGGCCGGTTCGAGCGTCTTTTCAACAGCAAAGGCGACGCTGCCGTTGTCGCGGTCGAGCATGGCGTTTGCACCGGTTGCCACATGAAGGTAACGACTGCGACTGCGTCACAAGTCAAAGCCGGCAAAGAAATCGTGAGCTGTGAAAATTGCGGCCGGATTTTATACGACGCGCAATGAAAGGATAAAAGAGTTACAACGGTTACATCGTTACAACGGCGTGTAACGCGCAGCCCGCTTTGCCCGTTTCAACTCTTGTAACATTGTAACTTTTTTAACGATTCCTGCTCACACATTAAACCGGAAGAAGATTATATCGCCGTCGCGTACGACGTAATCTTTGCCTTCCAGCCGCAGTTTGCCCGCTTCGCGAGCTTTCGCAAAGGAACCGAGCGCGGCCAGGTCATTGTAGTGAATCGTTTCTGCGGAAATGAAGCCGCGTTCGAAGTCCGAATGGATCGCCCCCGCTGCGGTTGGCGCTTTCTCGCCTTCATGAATTGTCCACGCCCGCGTCTCCTTTTCACCAGTGGTAATAAACGTGCGCAATCCGAGCAGATGATAGACCGCGCGAATAAGCGCGTGCACCCCGCTGTCTTCAACGCCAAGGTTCCGCAAATATTCCAGAGACTCCTGCTCGCTGAGATCGACGAGTTCGCTCTCGATCTGTGCGCTAATCACGATGGCTTCCGTGGCAAAGTGATGGCGCGCGTAATCCTGGACAAGATCGACATGTCGTGCGGTCGCACTTCCTCGATCACCGGTTGAAATCGCTGCCAAGTCGGATTCCGCTACGTTGCATGCAAAAATTGTTGGCTTCGATGTGAGCAGGAAAAGACCGCGCGCGATTGCCTTTTCTTCCGGAGTCAATTCTGCAGTGATCGCTGGCTTACCGGCGTCGAGATGCGCGGAGAGTTTCTCGATGATTGCGTCTTCGATTTTTGCCGCTTTGTCACCGGCATGCAGCTGTTTCTGTAATCGGTCATGCCGTTTCTGCAAAGACGCTAGGTCTGCGAGCACGAGTTCCGTATTGATCACTTCGATGTCACGGATTGGATCAATCGTTGCGCTGACGTGATGAACGTCCGGATTTTCAAAGCAACGAACCACCTGCACGATTGCGTCCACTTCACGAATGTGATGGAGAAACTGGTTTCCCAGTCCTTCACCAGCGCTTGCGCCTTTCACCAGACCGGCGATATCGACAAACTCGATAGCCGTTGGCGTGATTTTTTTGGAGTCGGAAATCTCTGCGATTCCAGCCAGTCGCGGATCGGGCACCGTGACGACGCCGACGTTCGGATCGATCGTGCAGAACGGATAATTCTCAGCGGGCGCTTTGTGAGTGCGCGTGACCGCGTTAAAAAGCGTCGATTTCCCGACGTTCGGCAGTCCGACAATTCCCGCGCTGAGCATGATGCAATGTAGCGTGAGCGTCTCGCTTGCGCCGGGGAAATCGCAAGCGGGGACGCTTGCGATACCTTGTTTTGATACTATCGGGCTGGCGGGATTTGAACCCGCGACCTCTTGAACCCCATTACGCTTGCGATGGACAGGATGCCCGGCAGCGTGCGTCGGGCCGTTGACCCGAGAAGCGCTCGCCGCTTACCAGGCCGACCAGGGACTCACTCAGACAGCGGCGATCGACGAGCCAACGCTCGATTCGCTCGGGATGAGCTAATAAAAATTAGAAGGTTAGATTTGAGAGGCCGCCGGGGCACTAATGCCTTGGCGGCTTTTCTTTGTCGCGTTTGTTTTTCAAACCGCGCCCGTGTCCTTTTGATCGATGTCGGTTCGACGCAGCAGATAGTCGAGTCCGCCGATTCGGTACCATCGGTAACCATAGCCTTCCAGCATGATGCGGTGCTTGCCGGATTTGTTAGCCCGGCTGTGGTTCTCAGCAAGAAGATTAACCAGCAGTTTGCCTTGTTCGCTGCTCACGCCCGGATCGACGAGAATTTCGCGCGGTTGTTCGTGAAGATTGTGTAGAAACAACACAGAATTATTGCGCCAGTCGTACCGGATAGCGAGAACTGCGGGATCGCGGACTTTCAACACGGTAAAATCTCCCCATCCAATCTCCGGAACTTCTTTGCGCATTCGAATGATCCGCTCGGTCCAGTTCAGCATTGATTCCGGATCGCGTCGCTGGACCGCAGCGTTAACGTGTTGATAGCCGTAAGGTCCTTTATCGATTACAGGAATGTGCCGCTTTGGGTTTTTCGTAAATCCAGCGTGCGGTTCGTCCGACCATTGCATGGCAGTCCGCGTACAGGCGCGTTCCCGCTGCGTGAGATCGTCGCCCATGCCGATTTCATCGCCGTAGCGAACCACCGGTGTTCCCGGGAGTGTGAACATCAAGCTGTAGGCCAGCTTGAGCCTTCTCTGATCGCCACCGAGCATTGGGGCAAGGCGGCGTCTGATCCCACGATCGTAAAGCTGCATGTTTTTGTCCGGCCCAAACGCGTCAAACACGGTTTGCCGCTGCTTCTCTTGCAAGCGCCCGAGGTCAAGTTCGTCGTGATTTCGCAGAAAGATCCCCCACTGCGCAGTCGCCGGCCGCGGTTTAGTCGCTTTCAACGCTTTGATCAGCGGGCGCGTATCGGCAGCGGCCAATGCATAGAAGAGGTTTTGGTTCACCTGAAAGTTGAACATCATGTGCATGCGATCGCCGTCTTCGCCGAAGTAATCCATGTCGGTTTCCGGCAGCACATTGGCTTCAGCCAGCACAATGCAGTCGCCCTGGCGCCACTGGAGGAATTCGCGAAACACGCGCAGCATATCGAACTGCTCCTTGGGTTTTCGCACGTTCGGTCCCTTGGTCGAGATAATGAAAGGGACCGCATCCATGCGAAATCCAGAGACTCCCGACTGAATCCAAAAGCCCATGATTTTAAGTATCTCATCCTGCACTTCCGGGTTTGAGGTATTGAGGTCAGGCTGGAAGTCGTAAAATCGGTGGAAATACCAGGCTTTGGCTTCGCGATCGTAGTTCCACGTTGTTTTTTGTACGCCGGGAAATACCATTCCTTTGTTCGCGTGTGCCGGCTTCTTCTTCGACCAGACGTACCAATTCCGATACTTCGAATTTGGATCCGAGCGCGCCTGCTTGAACCAAGGATGCTGGTCCGAGGTGTGGTTTACTACCAGATCGATCAAAACACGAATGCCGCGTTGTTTTGCGCCGTGGGTAAACTCGATGAAATCGCCGAGCGTGCCGTAGCGCGGATCGACATTGTAATAGTCGGCGACGTCGTAACCGTCGTCCCGGCAAGGCGAAGTCTGAAACGGCATGAGCCAAATCGCGGTCACGCCCAGTCCATGCAGATAATCGAGGCGTCGCATTAGTCCCCGGAAATCGCCGGTCCCATCGCCATTAGCGTCCATGTACGTACCAACCGACAGGCAGTAGATTACCGCATTTTTGTACCAAAGATCGTTAATCATATGCGGCCGCGACAGGACTCAGGCACCCAAGGTTCTATGTGGTTAGCTCATCGTAATGGGCAAGAAAGTCAACGGGATCGCGGTAGATCGCGACTGCGCCCGCATCGCGCAACACTGATTCCGATGTTCCACCGCAGAGAAACGCAATCGTTGCCAGGCCCGCTTTTCTGGCGGCTTCGATGTCGAATCTTGTGTCGCCGACAGTCACGGCATCAGCAGCCGAAATGCCGCCAAGCTTTTTCAATGAAGCGGCAAAGATGTCGGGCGCCGGTTTAGAATTGTCGGCATCGTCGCCGGAAGTGTAGCCCTCGATGAGATTGTCGATCTTAAGAAGCCCGATGTAGTATTTCGTGTCAGCCTTTTTACCGGAACTGGCGAGCACGATGCGTTTGTCGTCGTCACGGATTCGCTGAAACAGTTCGCGCACCTTTGGGAACGGCCGGACCCTGGGCAGATATTCTTTCCGGAACAGCTCGGAACGATATTCATCCAGTTCTTTCCCGAAATCTGCGATTTCTTTTTCGGTCAAGAATTCGGGCAAATATTGATCGGAGCCTTTCCCGATCTGCGCGCGTAACGCTTCCCTAGGAAATTGTTTGCCGAATTTCCGAAAGGCGCGGTCCCACGAATCGACGTGCAGCTCGTTGGAATCGACGACAGTGCCGTCGATGTCGAAAATGAAAGCGCGCATGGGGCAAGTAGGAATTAAGAAAGTCGATCAAATAGGTCCATGTTCTCGAATTAAATCGCCTTTCGGTAATGAAATGCGCTGACTCGCATCGGATTTTCATTTTGTATCTCGCTCGCTACCGCGCTGCCTAACCGGCGATATCGAAGCGCGCGCAGTCGCAGTATCGGCTTGTTTGGACTGGCTACTTTCCGCGCGGTGCTTGCGTCCGTCGCGGCACCCGAGAGCTTAAAAACTTGTTCTGATACCTGCTTTAATTGCTGATTATCTCTCGAAAAAGCAGAGAGAGTCCTGCCTTCGGACTTAAGCGCCCGGAGAGGCGAGAATCCGGCACTAGGACCCGAAAAGCTTAATTCCCCACAAGCCTAAGAACTGCATGAGCAACATAATCGCTACGGCAAGCGTGATGATGGCGAACGTGGCCCATCCTAGTACGTTGTAAAGACGAGTATTCTTGAGCTCCTTGGTCAACCGTTGATCATTGATAAGCAGGAGAATGAATACCAGGAAGATTGGCAGCAAGACGCCATTTAGCACTTGAATCCACACTAACAGTTTGATCACCGGGAGGTTTGGAATGAGCGCAGCGGCGGCCCCGAAAATTATCAGGCAAGTGAATAAAGTGAAGAAAAGCGGCGCTCTGCGAAAATCGAGGCCAACTCCTTTGGAAAAACCAAACGCTTCGCTGACCGCATAACTCGTTGCCAGCGGTAACACCGCCGCGGCCAAGAGAGATGCTCCCACAAGGCCGACCGCAAAGATAACCCCAGCAAAGTGTCCTGCCACCGGCTCAAGAGCACGGGCCGCGTCCGCTGCCGTATCGATGTTTTTCTTGCCGATCGCATGGAGGGTTGCGGCGGTGGCCAAGAGGACGCTTGTCGCCGCGCCTTGCTCGATCGTCTTGTATTCACTTTTGAGGCGTCGAATGTCTCTGCATACGGCGCTGTGTCGCGGAGGTGCGCCAGCACGTCAGGGTCCAGGTCTCGCATCAGGTTGGTGGCCCGAGAGGTCGATGCCGTCGATCACCTCGGCCGCGGTCCAGGCAAAGCCGAAGCGGGTCTGGATGAGAGTGGGGAGCCCGCCTTTTCTTTCACTTTGCCCTTTGCTTTCCTGAATCCCCCCTTGATTTTCTCCTTTATGCTCGATTTCATGAGAACGAAATCGCGCGATTATGAACGCGGCGGTGGTAATATGATTTGAACAAGGCGATTGGCACACGGACAAACAAACGGCGGGAGTTGCCCCCCGCCGTCCGAACTCCGACAAAACTAGACTTATCGTCCACCTTGCTGGTGGCCGCCTTGCTGATGGCTGCCACCCTGTTGGCCGCCACCGCCTTTTTTTTCGCGCTCGCGCTGTTGGCGCTCGCGTTCCTGTTTCTCGCGATCTTTGTCCTGGCCGCCTTGCTGTCCGGGACCACCAGGTTTGCCCGGTTCGTTCGGATTGTGTTGTGATTCCATAGTACCCTTTCTGTTTTGTTTACTGACTTCTGACTTTGCCCCGTCGCAGTCTGCGATGAAGGTTTGTCTTGCAGTAATCGTCTTGGAACAGGCTTCCGGATTGGAGAATTGAGTGTATTCGCCTTCAATCCCCCATCCTCTGCGGGCGTTTACTTTTCGCCATCGATTGCGAACGGATCAATCCTGACGAGTACGGCTCAGAGTCGTCCCATCAGCCAGAGGATTAAGACAATCAAAAGAATAAGACCTAGTCCGCCGGTCGGATAGTAACCCCACCCAGAGCTATACGGCCACATTGGCAAAGCGCCGAGTAACAAAATAATCAGAATAATTATGAGAATTGTGCGCATAAGTCCGATGCTATCGGGACTCGGCGCCCTATGGCAATCTTTTCTGACGCTTGCGCTGTTTACGACAAAGCGAAACAATTTTGTTATACCACAAGAAAGAAGGCGTGTTTGCTGCAGGGGCAAATCTTAAGTTTTTTCCCTCGGCCTGATGTGCTATTTCGTAGTATTAATCCATAAGGGATTCCCTAGTCCGACCTCGAGACCGGATCTTTTGGGAACCAGATCTGCGACTGCTCGCGAACTCTTACTTGCAAACAAACTCCACCAATATCCAACAGGAAGCAGATTATGAAGTTAGATACATTAGAAAAACTATACGTCAGCGAGTTGCGCGATCTTTACGACGCCGAGAATCAACTATTAAAGGCCTTGCCGAAAATGGCGAAGGCGGCTTCATCTGAGGAATTAAAAGATGGTTTCGAGAAACATCTCGAGCAAACCAAAGGGCATGTCGATCGGCTCGAACAGATTTTTGAGGATCTTGGCGAAAACCTTAAAGGCAAGACTTGCCGCGCGATGAAAGGACTAATCGAAGAGGGATCGGAAATTTTGAAAGAAGATGGCGAAGAGTCGGTCCTCGACGCGGGCATTATCGTCGCCGCGCAGAAAGTCGAACACTACGAAATGGCCGGTTACGGCAGTGTTCGCACTTTTGCGCACCTCCTTGGCCAAGACAAAGCGGCCCAGCTTTTGCAAACCACTTTGGATGAAGAATCCGAAACAAATGAGATTCTCAACAAACTGGCTGAAAGCGTTGTCAATCCCGAAGCTCTCCGGGAAACAGAGCTGACTGACGCCGCTTCAAACCGCTAACCCATTGGTTTTTGTTAATGACGGCTCGTCCCAGATATTGGGTTGGCGACTTTCGCGTAAAGAAGAAATCGGTGTCCGGCGGGAATGAGTTTTGGAACGTACCATGTCGGTCTCTGGTGTCTCCCAAGCTTATTCGCTTTACCGCGATAATGTCCGACGATCAAATTTGTAAGTCTTAGGTTCTGGGGGTTACAACAGTTGCGGCCGTGATTTGACTTCGAAAAGATTGCAGAGACTGCATTTTTGCAGCGGCTGTGCTCATCAATGTCATCTGGCTCGTCACCGGGTCTTGCGATGGTTAGAAATCGAAAGCGCGAATCATTTTTGAGCGTCTCGGTGGCGCTCTTAAAGCAGACGTTTCAAGAATGGCTTGAAGATAAAGCTCCCCAACTTGGGGCCGCGCTGGCCTATTACACAGTTTTTTCTCTTGCTCCGCTTGTTCTTGTTCTACTGGCCATAATTGGGC
>DATEZD010000136.1:0-34095 GCA_035255865.1 Candidatus Udaeobacter sp. | reverse complement strand
AAGCGTTCGCGGATGCAACCGCAGACCGGTGCAATTTATTTTCCGTGCGCCGGCGGAGTGAATGTGTATCCCTGGGCCACGTCAATGAGATTGAACAGCGAACCTCCAATACCCGAGACGGGAGGAACCGTGTTTGCACGCTGCTGAAGCGTCATCGTGCTGGCGGTGACTTCGTGCAGCCGATTATCAATTGCACCGGGCTCGTTCACAGTAGAGAGCGGCACGTCAATGGTGATTCTGCCATTGGCGCCGGTCGTAGCGTGGCAATTGGCGGCAGGCAGTTGCGTCACGCCGGGATATGTCAGCGTTACACCGCCGCCGACTAGTTGCTCGGCATTTTCGCCGGCAAAGCACTGGATCGGGGCACCGTTGAACGACTCGGCATAAACGAAGAAATTCTTTCCACCATTCGGATCTGTCGTGGACGGAACCAACCATTGCGTCAGCCAGACCAAATCGAGATCCGGATCCTGAGCGGTTGTCGGCGCAAAAGAAAGGTTGTTCAGCTGGATCGTCACCTGGTAACAAGGGGCGGCGTTCGAACAAGGCGCTGTGGTGAGCAGGCTAACGCTCGAGTTCGTGATATCGAGCTGGGGCATATTCGCGCTGCTAACGCCGCTTACCTCGTATTTGCCGTCACCTGTTGGGTCGGACACAGCGTTGGAGGGTGCAAGTCCCGCAATGTTTACCGGCGAGCTTGCCGCTAATAACCCATTTCCACCGTTCTGCCGGACGAACATAGCGTGCGGGGCAGAGGCTTCGTTAACATTATTCGAGTCGGCGTAGCTGATTTCCGCCTCACCATTTGCACCCATCCGCACTTGCAGAAAATCGCCCAGAGTGCGGTCGCCGTTCTGACCACCAATGAGCGTGTTCATGGTGCCGCGATGGATGAAGTGCTCACTCGCCAGGATTGGCGCGGTAAAGGTTGGAGTAGCAGCGTGCCCGTTCAATGTCTGCACCATCCACAGGCTCCAGTCGCAGTTGTTGCAAGAGTCGGGGCCGTTAGAAGGATTCGGGGCGACGCCTGGCGTGCCGTACCAGGCGATGTCCACACGTCCATCGTCTCCCGCTGCGGTCCACGCAAACACGTTATTGTGGAGGGTGCCCACGGGTGAACCCGATGTTTGAATTTGAATTGGAGCGGCCCAGGTATTGCCTTGATCGGTGGAAAACGTGTACTTGAGCACGGTGTCGCCGATCACCTGACCGCTGTTATTGATAGGTGCTTGCTCCCACACGGCGTAGAGATTGCCTGCCCTGTCAATCGCCATCGTCGGAAAATTCGCACCGGTCTTGTTCGTCGAGCCGAGATCCGCCACAGCCAGATCAACGCAATTCAAGCCGCTCGGGTCGCTTACATTGGGGATAGGCGGGCCAAACGCCACCGGGAAGCAGCGGCCGATCAAAATCCTGTTCAGGAGCGCATCATCGTGGATGACGAAGACATGCTTAACCGGTGTCGGGAGGGTGACATATCCGCCGGAGCCGTTGGGCTGACCGAGTGTGGTGGCCACAGGGCTCACCTCGTTGTTGCCCATAATACCTTCGTCGCAACCCAGCGGGTTACTGACTTTGTTTGCAGGACCAAATTCGATTCCAGCGGTCGCCTCCCCGCCTGGCAGCGGCGAACGATACATGACGAGGATATTCTGACCAAAGTTTGTCGGTGAGCCGCACATTGCGGGAGACTGTGCGAATTCGTCATTCGCCAGGTAGATGCTGCCGCCGTTGGTCGGGTCGCCGTCGAACGCATACCATTGGCGATCAACGACTGCGTCCGGAACGCCGGTGTTGCTGCAAGTGAAGGTCGCGCCGTGGTCGTCGGAGCGGGAAGTACTAAAGTTTGCGAGCGTCAAGTCGGCAAAATAGAGGTGCCCCGCCGAGTCCACGCCAGTTTCGGTATCACCGCCGCCGAAGCAGGTGGTGACTTTCCCTTCAAGAGCCGTAGCGCCGACGACCCATTTGAAAGTCTTACCACCATCGAGGGAGTGCCAAATCCAGCTGGTGTCGGAGGAAAGCGAGCCGGGCACGCTGGTGTAGAGACGATTCGGATTCGAAGGATCCACCCGCAAGCCCTGCTCGAAACCTACCCCGCCAATGCCGCTGATGATCGGATGCCCGAAGGCGAGCGTAGCAGGCTTAGGTCCCGCGAAGCTGACCATAGCCAGCAAGGCGCCAACGGAACAAAGAGTAAGAGCTACCAAGGCGCGTGGATTAAAGAGACCGGACTGTGAAGAGGATTTTTTTTTCATGGAGATTTTCCTTTGTTAGGCTGAAGTGGAAACTGTCGCTGACAATTTCGAAAACTTCGCCCCGACCGGATGCCTTCTTTTCAAATCATTCAAAATCAGCCACCGAAATCTTCAGCCCAACAATGTTTCTTCCGCACGTTTCAATTCTCGCCCGAGCGACCATGCTTACCTCCAGTCGAACGGAACGCGATCTCACTCGCAAGTAGACCCTTTACTCGCTGCGCGTCTCCGTCATTTTGACCGAGCGCTAAAAGGTGCGAGGTGCGCAGTCGTTTTGCCGTTCGCCCGACACTCGCGCGAACAACTTTCGTTAGGCGTTTCCTATTGGCTGAGCGGGTTCTTGGTCAGTCTCGTAGTGGGATTGGCGACAAGCACGGTAACAGAGATGCACGAGACGATGGGCCTCAGGATGATCTCTGCGTTGTCACTGTTGCTCTACATTCTTGCGATTCTTGCATCAGTTTGGTGGAGCGCTGGAGCCTGGCGGTCCGCTTCGCCTCATTCACAACGAACGCTTTCCGTTGCTCCGGTGTGCGTCGGCAATCCGGATTGTGGTTGCTGACCGCAAAGGCGTATTGCCCAAACCGGTTAGAACCATCACAATTCGGTATCGCATCAGTGCGATCAGTGGAAATCCAACTTTTCAATTTGTTGACCACTCAGGCGGAGGTGGCTTACCACCTAACTTCCGCCCGCGCATAGCAACGAGCTTTCTCGATAAAGAGCACATAGGCGATCTCCAGCTCGGTCTCCTTGTTCACTTCAATCGACATTGGAAAGGATTGTAGGCGCTGGTCGCTAACCTCGACATCAATGTTTCGGCTGGGACGAAGCAGCGAGTTTTTGGAATGCGGATCGAGCGGGAGCGAGCGAGTTTCAAATTCGTGTCTGAATCTTTGGCGTTAATGCGCGTCATTCATTAATGTTGTCGAGACCGGCAAATTTCCAGCCGCTTTTGGTCAATTCGAACTCGAAGCGAATTGGTGCGTTCTCGCGGTCGCCCGGAGTTTCTTTAGAAGGACAATAGATTTCACACCGCCGGTCGGATTCTTTTCGCGGTTCGGTGGTTGCAAAACATTGGGCGGCGTTTGCCTCGCCTTTGAAAATTTCGCTATAACGGCGCAAGAAATCCTCCTTGTTTTTTACAGCTTTGACCAAATAGGGCATCGATAGTGGGAATTTGGTCATCTCCGCCACCGCCGCTTTATCGCCAGTGATTACCGCGGATCTAAATTTTTTCCAAAATGCCGAAAACTCGCTCTGTGCAAAAGCGTTTGGAAAGAACAACAGAACCAAAATTCCGGCTAACCAAGCGCACCTCCGAATCACCCGGTCAGACGCGAATGAATTCAGTTCCGATGTTCTCACATTCCTTCTCTATCTTTTCGACTTCTATCTCTGACATCCGGTGCACCGAGTCCACCATGTGGCCGATTTCTTCCTTCAATTTGGGATCAGTATTCAGGTTAGTGGTGAAGTTGAAATGTGTGTTCTTATTGCACCGTAATCGCGGATGAGCCCGAGCGACCGTGGTCGTCCAAGGCGATCAATTCGTATCGGCCAGCCGGTGCCTTCCACGAAATTACTTCGTGCGGCGGGGCTCTGCCGATAAAGGTTTTGCCCGCGAACCAGTAAATCTCGCGCACGTCCGCATCCGCCCTGGCTTGCAATGGGATTGCGCCGGCCGGTACCGGCAAAATCTTTTGCCCATCAGGTGGCGAAACGATTCGCGGCGCATTTCCATTGCGCGCGACAAATTCTGCGGTCGTTCCGGGTAAAAATGGCGGCGGCAATTTTCTCGGCACTCCAGCCCGGCGAAAGATCGACAACAACTCCGTCGACCAAAATTCATAGACTTCATGGCGGAGCTGGCGCGTTCCGTCATCCCTTGCCACGCGGAGTCCGCTCACGGCATCAACGAGCACTTCCTGATGCACATCGCAGGGTCTGATCGGAGAAATTCCGGGAATGAACCATCCCTCGACCTGCTGAGCGCAACGCGGCCCGGGTAAATCACCCGAGACCGCGCAGAAAGAAACACGTTTCAAATTTGAGCCCGCAGGCGGGAGATGCGGCTGGTTCGGTTCCGGCCAACTCATACGCAAACTATCGATGATTTGAAACAAGAGCGGAGCGGCGGCGATTCGCCCGACAAAAGTTCCATTGGCTCTACCGTCAAAATTTCCGATCCAAACCGCGAGCACATAATGATTGAAGACGGCGATTGACCATGCGTCATGAAAACCATGAGAGGTTCCCGTTTTCCAAAAAACCGGCGCGGCATGGTCCGCATAAACGCGGCCCATTTCGGGTCGTGGCAGGTTAAGCATCTCCAGGGTCAGGAACGCCGCTTCCGGCATCATGATCGAGCGGCCCCGCGCCGCGATTAGCTCGCGCGATGTGCGGCGAAGCGGACGCAGTTCTCCGTTATTAGCCAGTGCAGCGTAAAGTCGCACCAAGTCTTCCATTGTGACTTCGGCCCCGCCCAGCGGAAGCGCCAATCCATAAAGCGGTTCCGAGCGTGGCAATTTAACGCCCGCGGCCCGAAGGAATTCATACAGTGTGGGATCACGCAACTGGGATGCGAGTTCGATCGCTGGGAGATTGCGACTCCGCGCGAGCGCGTCACTGGCGCGGATGGGGCCGACGAATTCGCGATCGAAATTTTCCGGATTGTAGTCAGCGAAACTGTGGGGCGCGTCCGACAGGATCGACAATGGATGAATCAATCCCTGCTCGAGGGCGAGCGCATAGACGAACGGTTTCAGAGTGGAACCGGGTGAACGTGGCGCGCGTGTTCCGTCCACTTGTCCCTGTATATCGGCGTTAAAGAAATCGGCCGAGCCGACCTGTGCCAGCACATCCATGTTGCGCGTGTCGACGAGCAGGGCGGCAGCATTCTGAATTCCGCGACCGTGATTTGTCCGAACATAATCGGCGATCCGTCGCTCGATTAATTGCTGCTTGGCCAGATCGAGTGTGGTAACGATTTCGTCGCGGCCTTTCTCGGTCGCCAGCACCTGCTGAACAAAGTGCGGGGCGAGAAGTTTGTGTTCGCTTAAAGCGCGCGGTCGAAAATCGCGCGCCAGCGTAGCATAGTCATCCTGGCTGTAGGGCAGGCGATCATCTCGCCTGCCGAATCGCGATAACGCGGCGTTAAGCGCGCCGTTATCCTGATCGACAAACAACGCGCGCCGGGTCGGGCTTTGCGGAATGACGCTCAGCGAAATTGATTCAGGCCTGGTTAAGTGCTCGGCAGTCTTGCCAAAATAAATCTGAGCGGCCGCGCCCACGCCTTCGATGTTCCGCCCGTAGGGCGCGAGATTGAGGTAGGCTTCAAGAATTTGGTCCTTCGAGTAATGCCGCTCCAGTTCAAGCGCGCGAACAATTTGAACAAACTTTCCCGTGAGGGTGCGGGTGCGCAGATGATAACGCAACCGAGCCAGTTGCATCGTAATGGTGGAGGCTCCGTTATGTGCGTGACCTGGTCGCAGATTCAAAGCCGAACGCAGTAATGCAAGCGGGTTAACTCCGGGGTGATGCCGGTAATATTTGTCTTCAAATCGCAGCGTCGCATCGATCAATGCGGCTGAAATTTCGCGCAGCGGCATCCAGATGCGGAATTTCTGGTCCGCGCTCAGCGTGACGCGCAGCAGTTTTTCGTTGCGATCACGAACGCATTGGGAAAATGAGATGCCCTCAAGCAACGGCGGTTTCGGGAGTAGCAGCCAGGCGAACCACACGGTCATCCCGAGCAGCGCGAGGGACCTCACCCACGAAGCGCGGATCACACACAGTAATTTGTGTAGCCCATGTCCTCTTGAGAGGTCCTTCACTACGTTCGGGATGACACGGTTTTTCATTTTCGCGTTGCTCCAAGTGCTATTCCGTCACGCTGATCTTCCCCCCAACACCGCGGCCTTTGATGTTTCGCTCGTACATTGCCTCCGCAAAAATGGGCGGCACTGTGAAGTCGCCGCGATTAGTAGATTTGATCTGATAATTGATCTCGAGCGCGCTGCCAGACACGGTTCCGTAGAAGACAGCGCGATCTTCGCGGACATCGACGTAATCGACGCCGGAAATTGTTGAAACACCCGGTTGCAAGGATGACCCGACAACTTCGAATCCGCCGGGCAGAAGATCGACAATGGCAACATTGGTGACCGGTTGGTCGCGCACAGTGCGCGCATACAGCCGGACATGAATCGGTTCGCCGAGTTTTGTCTGCGTCACCGGCTTATCGTTTTTGTCCAGTAACTCGCGATGAACTTCCAATCCGGCCGCCACCGGTTGTCCCGGCGCATGTCGATCGTATCCCGCTTCGACGACCTGGAAAAATGCGCCGGGACCGCTGAGCGTTCCGATGCTTTTGAAGCGAATCGCAATCGCGTCTTTGGAAAATGCCGTCCGTTGCAGCAACTTTGAGCCGCTCGTTAGGCCAACTTCCCGCTTGTCACGGTGAATTTCGACAATGCTGAGCTGGGGCAGCTTTTGCGCGATCATGTGCGAGTACGATTTCAGCGCCGAAACAGCGTAGGCGGCCGAGAGCGTGTTGAATTCGCCGCGCCCGATCGGCTGGAGAACTTGCTCGAATTCCCCTCCTGAAATTTTCTTCAACCGTTCCGGAAAGGCGCGCGCGAGTATGGCAATATATTGCGCGTTTGCCCCGAGCGGCTGGCAAAAGTCGTCGTACTCTCGGCCCGATCCCTCGCCAATCTTGTAGGCGGCGATCAAATCTTCGGCCTCTTTGTCCTTGTGTAGAAGTTTGAGCGCGCCCGCGAGATAAACGCCTGTGACATCGTTCTGCCATATATCTGTCTGATGCTGGTCGAGATAATCGCGCAGATTAAGGACGTAATTGGTGGTGACGACGCCTTCGCGAGTGAGTACATAAATCCCGTAGGCGATGGTCCGCGCGTCGGCCAGGGTCGAGGGTTCGCGCGCGACCATCTTTTGCAAATAGCGCAACCCGCTCGCGAACATGTCCGCTGGCGGAGCAAAGCCGGCTGTTTTCGCCGCGCTCAGAAAATCCATTACGTAAACAGAATTGAAACTGATCTTCTCGTCCGTTTCCGGCGCCCAATAACCGAACGCGCCTTGATCGTTTTGTCGGCGTCGCAGAATCCCAAAGACTTTTTCGATCTGTGTATTTGCCTCGGCGCGACTGAGCCCGAAATCGGCCTCGTCCGAGAGCAGCAGCCGGCAGAATGCGCCGCTGGTGAGTTGCTCGCTGCAGCCGTGGGGAAAATCCTTGAGAAAAGCGTAAAGACCGTGCGCCAAACCCAGCGGGACGGCTGCAACCGCAGCTTCGCGTTTGGCGAACTCGGAATAGATCTCACGCGTAATCGGAACGTCCGCGTTTCCTTTTTTGAAATTCCCGCTGCGAACATCGGTTGCATACGGAATGGGTGGCCGCACGCTCAGGGTGGCGCGTCGGCGTGTCTCGATCCCATTTCGGCTGGCTACAAATTTCATTTCGCCAGAGCCGAGCGTGTCGTTGACATGGAAGCGCAGTTTTGCGCTTTGCTCGCGCCCTTCGGCGATTCGCAATTTTTGGGTGGACGCGCCCAAGACCGACAATTGCGCAGACGTCTCGACGCGAAGCTCGATCTCCGCGTCCGCGCCGGAACCTTCTACGTTATTGGCGACCGTTACGCCGGCCTCAAATTCGTCGCCGGGAGCGGTCAGCACCGGCGCGCTCGGCGTAATGACAAAAGGCCCGCGAATGAGTGCGTCACGTTCGGCCGAGCCGGCTGTTTCGGTCGAAACACCGACCGCCATTATCTTGAGTGAGCCGTCGAAAAAGTCGGGCACATCATAGACAACTTCACGAGCAGTCACATCGGCATCGATAATTCCAGACCAAAACACAACCGGTTTTTCCGTGACGCGTTTGAACGGATTTAATCTTTGCGCCCCTTCCCCGTCGCCGCCAAAAGCTGAGAGAGAACGGAGCAACGAAAATTCCGGAATGATAAGATCGACAATTTGCGCCGTCTCCACGCCGAGCGCGCATTTGCGAAAGAGATAAGCGAGCGGATCAGGCGTCTTGTAGTTGGTGACCTGCAAAATTCCTTGATCGACCGCGAAAATGACAATCTTGCTGGGACGGTCGGTTTTGTACCCGATGTGCAGCGGTTCGCCGGGCTTCGCTTTGGCTGCGGTTTGCAGGTCGATCTTCAGTCGGCGTTTTTCGATATTGGCCTTGAACGGGACGACGCCGTAACTGAGCGGGCTGACAAAAATTTCCTTGGAATCGAGCGCCCGCACAAAGGCGACATTGATATAGCCGCTGCCCTCAAACTCCTGAGGCAGATGAATGTGCTGGATGCTGCTGGGGGTGTTGGTTTGAAACCAACTAAAACCGTAAACCTTTTCTCGCTCGATCGTGATGAGACCGTAGCCGCTGTATGGCGCCGTCACACTCACCTCAATTTCATCCCCGGCACGGTATTCTTTGGCGTTAAGTTTGATTTCCAGCTCGGCGTTTTTCTCCAAGGCCCCGGCCATCGCAGCCTGCCCCACGACCGAAAAGCGCAACTTGCTTAACGCGCGATTCTGA
The DNA here is from genome assembly GCA_035255865.1 of Candidatus Udaeobacter sp. GTDB lineage: Bacteria > Verrucomicrobiota > Verrucomicrobiia > Chthoniobacterales > UBA10450 > Udaeobacter. The sequence goes on along the minus strand of DATEZD010000136.1, from coordinate 25,275 downwards.
TCGTCGCGCAGCTCGATCACATAATTGCCCGGTTCATCGGTGGGAAGCGCGTAATGGTAGCCACTGGCCGCGACGGAGATTTTTTCCGATTTCACCGGCCGCTCTTTCAGGACGGACTCGTAAGCGTAATTGCCGTTCTCCTGTTTCTTCAGCACGGAAACGTATTCCTGGACGATGAGGTTGAGAGTGACGTTTTCGATGGCGATGCGGTCTAGTTGCGGATCGACCGCGACAAGGTCGATCGCGCGCGGTCTCTTCATATCGATGTAGCGAAGATCGCCGTCGGCTTTGTAACCGATCACGTAAGGCAGAGCAGAGACCAGCGCACCGACATCGCCCATGACGCTCCTTCCGCCTTCGCCTTCGAAGCCTTCCGCGATAAATCGCATCGCGTACGTCGCGTCGGCGAACCGTTCCAGTTGCAGGTCAAAATCGGCGCGGCCTTCGCTGTCCGTTTTCGTTTCGCCGAGATCGACCGTTTGCTCTTGTCGAGTTTTGTTTTCGTCAAAGAGTGGGTCGAAAAAAGTGAAGTCGCGAAATTCCGGAAATGAAAAGGCCGCCGGTGCGAGCTCAAGTTTGCCGGTCACACGCCGATCGGTTGCGGGCGTGCCATAAAGATTGGCCAAGGCAACGAAAGCATGCGTTTCGCTGGGATGAATCCATCCGCGCGGCGCAGCTTTGGACAGCCGTGTCTCGATTTTCATGCGATCGGGCAGAAATTCCTTCACCTGAGCTGTGGCGGAACCGAGCAAACTCGAGCGCTTGTTATTTTTGATCAGGTACACATTTACGGTGTAAAGCCCGGTCGCCGATTCATTGGCGGTTTGGTAGCTCAGTTCGGTGAACCCAGTCTCCGGCAAGGTGAGCTTCTTAGTCTGGACCCGCAGGTCGCGCGCGTCGATGACCTCGGTTTCAATGGGCAAGCCCTTGAGATTGCCGCCCCAGCTTCGCTGTTTCACCACCAGCCCAATGTGAATTTCGTCCCCGGGGCGATACACACCGCGCTCGGTGAAAACAAACGCGTCGAGACCCTCCGGGGCGATGTTCTCCGCCCCTTCAATTTCAAAGCGTGAAAAATTCAGAAGGCGGTCTTCGCGCGCGAACGGCATGAACGCGACGTCGTCGCCATTGCGCGCCACCAACGCCACCGGCAATTTGTCGCGCTCGGATTTTTCAACGGATGGGAAAGTGCAATGACCGTCAGCCGCAGTTTTGGCCGTCTGGATCGGCACGCCGTTCTTGCCCAAAATGTCAACCGTCGCGCCGCCGAGCGGCTGGCCATTTTTGATCGACATTAAAAAGACGTCGCTGCTGCCATCGGTGTTTTTCTTCGTTAAAATTCCGATGTCCGTTATGAGAAGAAATCTGCTGTCCGTAGCTAAGTTGATCGGTTTTTTTTTCGCCGGGTCCCAGCCGCGCGCGGTCAGAAAGAAAAGCCCGCGCTCGCTTCCGCCATCGACTGGTTTGCGAAGATGCTCGGAGAAATCGAACGCTGAATAATTCGCTTTCCATTTGTTTTCGACCGCGATCGGTTGGTGTTCGATTCCGATACGCGAGATATTTTCCTGATTAAATAAATGGGAATCGCGAAATTCCGGGTCCTCGAATTTGCCCTGGGTCTGACTGACGAGGTGATTGATCTGAGTGGTAGCAACACGCGCGATTTCGAATTCGATCGCCGCCAGAGCGCGTGAACGGATGGACAATTTCCGTTCACCGCTCAACGCGAGCAAGCCGCCTTGACCTTCGATCTGCACTTCGCGCGGCAACTCCGGCACGGCGACGACTGCGTTGTAGTCTTCCGCCAATCGGTAATCGCCAGGCGCGCGCACGCCTTTCGGGACGCGGACGTAAAGCTCGCCCTCCGATTCGATCTGTATCTTAAAAGCGTGTTGTCGATCCTGCGCCTTTTCCGAAGGCACAACCGTGAATTCGATTTGTTTGGCTTGCTCAAAGACATCGTCCGGCACCTCGGCAGGACTCTGCCATTTTGAGGCTTGATCGGGTTCTTCCGTCTCCTCCGCCTCCTCGTCTTCCGACGCGGCGGTCTGGCTGCTTTGGTTACTTTGCTCAGCCGTTTCCGAGTCGGGACTTTGAGAATCGGTCTCTCCGGCCGCTTCGGTTTCGCTTTCTTCAGTCGTTTCGGCGTTGCGTTTCGGCAGCAGACGTATCTGAACAGCCTTGGCCAGCTCGCTACTGCTGATATCGGCCGTTGTACTTAAGATCAGAACCTGCTCCGGCTCGCCATTCTTATTTCGCGCGATCGTGCCGGTAATCGAATCGATCTGAAACGCGGTTTCCTGTGATGGAACGCGCACCTTATCCTCTGCGGGGTTCCGTGTTTGCGCGCCGCCCTGCGATGTGCGCACGCCTTTGCTCAGGTAGAGCTTCATGAAATCGTCCCGCTCTGGCAGAGTCACGTTCGAGCTGCGCAGATACGCCAGACGGTTGTGCAACCCATAGGTGATCGTGAAGTGCGGCGGCGACTCTGACGGCGGAAAAACGTTCGATCCGCCGATCATCTGTAGCTGGATATGCCGATCTAACTCGCCGGGCTCAACCGCATGGGTGAGTTCAAGCGTAGCCGTGATCTGGCGTTGCGTCGGGTTGGCCGGGTCCTGGTAGAGCTGAAGTCCGTTGATAGCAATGTCGAATGGCGGCGTCTGGAACTCGTAGGCAAGGCGCTCCATCAACACCTGCGGCGGAAAGAATTTCTTGTCGAAAGTGATTTTGAATTTTTGATCGGCCGACCAGTCTTGGGTTGGTCGAAAAGCCAGTTCCTTGTCCGAGTTCCATGACCAGGCGCCAGTGATCTTTGGTTCGAGACCGACGCCTAACAGTGATGGTTTCTTCAAATCCTCCAGACGCGCTGCGGGTTCGCTGAACCGGACAAAGAGTGGCGGATATTTGAGTTCCTTCTCGAGCTTGGTAACCGACGGAGAGGCGATCGTCGCCGTAACTTTGTGCGGGATGGGCCGATGTTGATACCAATGCAATGTCCAAGCTGCGCCGCACAACAACAGAAAAATCGTGACAATCCCGGAAGCCGTGACGCGGGGATGCACGCGATGAAAATCGGACGTGGCAGCGCGGCTTCGTGTGAGCCAGTGCGGCGGGCTCCATTGCAATCTGCCGAAGATCGCGAGAGCGATCTTCTTGAGAAACGCCCAGAGGAGCACAAACGGCCGGACAGCCAGTTGAAGTGATCGGGTGATTAGCGCGCTTGCGTTCGTAGGCATGTGAACTCCTGGCTACCTCCCACCAGCGAGCGATTCTAGCGTGATCGTGCGAAGCAGAACAAGGCCTGTTTAATCTGGCAACGAGATGGCGGCTACGGCCTCCCTATCTGGCATAATCCTTAATTTGAGTTCGCTCCCGCCGTAGCCTATGCGCGCTGGCGCATCGGGTCAGTCATGTTGCGATCCATGTTCGCTTTTAAATTCACGACGGCTTTGCTTTTTCCAGTTCTGGCGGTCACCATTTCCGCCTGATGGAAAGCCAGCGTTCCACGATCGTTTCGCTAATCCTCTTGCTCGCAATGGCGCTGGCCATGTTTGCCGATCTTCTGTTCGCCGGCGGCACGCGCGTGCTTGGACATCCCGGCAGCGATATGTTCTTGCAATACTTCGCATGGCGCGAATTCGGTTTCCGCGAATTGACCAAGGGAAATCTCGCGTTGTGGAACCCCCATGTCTTTAGCGGCGCGCCGTATTTCGGTGGGATGCAAGGGGCGCTGCTTTATCCGCCGAATTGGCTCTTCCTGGTTTTGCCCACGCCTGTCGCGATCAACTGGTCAGTGGCGCTGCACATTTTCGCCATTGGTGCCTTCATGTTTTTTTGGATGAAACAACGGGGTCTCTCCGATGCGGCCAGTCTCTTTGCTGGAATGCTGGTTATGTTTTGCGGCGCCTTTTTTCCGCACGTTTTTGCCGGGCATTTGCCTCAGCTGAGTGCAATGACGTGGTCGCCGCTGATTTTTTGTTCGATCGACGCCGTTTTCAGAACTGAGCGCCCCGAAAGCTTTCGGGGTTGGTCGTTGCTTGGGATGTTTGCTATCGCTATGCAGACGTTGGCAGGATTTCCGCAGTACGTCTTTTATACTGCAATCATTGCCGGGCTCTACGCCGCATTGCGATTGATCGGCCACTGGAATTGGCGGATCGCAGCGGCCTTGCTGAACATCTATCCGGCCGGCGCTCTCCTTGCAGCCGTGCAATTGCTGCCCGCCATCCAGACAACGCGCGAAACCACGCGCGGCTTCAGGCTGCCTTTTCAATTTGCCTCCATGCTCTCGCTCCCGCCGGAGAATTTTGTGACGTTGGTCGCGCCGGATTTTTTTGGCCACATAGCGAGATACTGGGGACGCTGGTATCTGTGGGAAACGTCACTTTTCGTCGGAGTAGCAGGCTTGGCGTTTGCCACCTACGGTGCAATTCGGTGCGAACGCGGAACGAAATGGCACGCGCTGATTGTTGTTTGCATTGCATTTTTATTGGCCCTCGGCGCCTACACATCCTTGTTCGGTTTTCTTTATGCATGGGTGCCCGGCTTCGATCGCTTCCGTAGTATTTTGAAGTTTAGTTTTCTGGCGTCGCTGTTTCTTTGTCTGCTCGCGGCCAGCGGACTCGATCGCTTGTTTCGACAAAAGAGAATCGAGACTCCATTTATCGCTGCCGTTTTCGCAGGTGCCGTGGCCCTGGGCGTCGCCGGATGGTGGACCGCAAGCACAGGGTCATGGCCGGGACTAATGAACGCAAGTCGCGCCAGCGGCCAATCGTACTTGTTCCCCCAACTCTACGCGGACACGGAATTTCTAGTTCAATCGCAGCATCTCGCAGCGATGTCGCTGTTTTTCGCCGCTGGAATTTGCGCGCTCCTTGGCATCATCCTGGCCTTCGCCAGACGAGAACCGCGTGCGCTCTTTGGCGTGATCGCGCTGGGCGCGGTGGAAATGTTTGTCTTCGCGCACGGCGTGCATGCCACATTTGACAGCGCTACCATCGTGAATCCGGATGAAAAGCGCTTTCTCGAGGAGCACACCGGCGATTACCGCATCATAAATGTCGCGAACCCGAACAGCGCGATGTTGATTGGTGCGCAAGACATGTGGGGATACGAAGCGACCGTGGTGCGGCGCTACGCAGAGTTCATGACCTGGAGCCAGGGCGGTGATCCCGACCAGGCGATGTCGTACGTGAAGTTCGTCCGCTACGATCCGCTCTTCGCCATGCTGCGTCTGCGCTACGCCGTAGGGCAACGCGGAAATGAATTGGAAATCGGCGATGCGCCAGAGCCCGCCATGTCGCACCTCCACCTTGTTTCCAGCTATCGTGTCCTGCCGGATCGCAATGCAATCTTCGACGCGTTGCGCTCAACTACGTTTGACCCCGCGCGCGAAGTAATTTTGGAATCCGAACCGGAACCGAAACCCTTGCCAGCCGAAAGCGCCGGCACGGCACGAATTATTGCCGCTTCAACTGACATGCTGGAAATTGAAGCAGACGCCGAACAACCGGCCATCTTGCTGATCACCGATGCATTCACGCCATCGTGGCGAGCTGTCGCTTTGCCCGGGAGCGTTCAAACAAATTACAAATTGCTGCCGGCAAATTACATCTTGCGAGCGGTGCCGCTGCTGGCGGGTCATCACCATTTACGGGTCGAGTACGCCCGTGACATGCTCACAATTGGAAAGTGGACTTCAATTCTCGCTGCCCTCGCATTTCTCGCGGCCCTTGGACGATGCGCTGCACTTGATCGCCGGTATTGGTCGGGCGCGATCAGTTCGCGATTAAGCCAGGTGAAGCCGAACCCGGAGTAAACCGTCAGCGCTACCGTAATCCATACCAGCACGGGACCGGCTTCGCTCCAGGCCCGCGCCCACCATGTCGATGTTTCATTGGCGTAACGTAGTTCCACAATTGAAAGGAGCGCGAGAAAGAAGATGGTCGTGATGATTTGCCACGACGTTCTCTCGTTGCCCGCTCATTCATCTATGAACACGGAGCAAAAGACGCCTGCCAGGCGGCAACAGTCAGAACGAAAAATCAGTCTTTGCCAGTGTTCGCTGTTCGATTCATATGAAAGGTCGTAATGGAGGTGACTCATGGTGCGTGCCAAGGGCAAAATCCTACGTCCGGCCCCGAACTCTAGCCGCGCCGGGATCTTCGTTGCTGCTGCGCTACTCACTGCGGCCGCACTAGCGGCATGGGCCAATAGTTTTCGCGGGCCCTTTATTTTCGATGATCTTCCGGCCATCGTCGAAAACGCGACGATTCGCACGCTCGCGCTCCCTGTCGTACTCGCACCGCCCCACACTGGTCAGCCTGCGAACGGCCGGCCGCTCGTCAATTTTTCCTTCGCGCTCAATTGGGCCGTCGGGGGCGCCGACATCCGCGGCTATCACGTGCTCAACCTCGCGATCCACGCGCTGGCTGCGCTGGCGCTGTTCGGCGTCGTGCGCCGGACGTTGCGGTCCCGACCGCTCGCCGCGAAATTCGCGGCCGACGCGACGCCGCTCGCGTTCGCGCTGGCCGCGCTTTGGATGCTACACCCTCTCCAGACTGAGTCCGTAACTTACATTGCGCAACGCGCTGAGTCGCTTGCCGGGTTGTGCCTGTTATTGACGCTATACGCGTCGATTCGAGGTGCGGAGTCGCCTACGCCCATGCGCTGGCACGCGCTCGCCGTTGTCATGTGCCTGCTGGGCATGGCAACGAAAGAAGTGATGTATGCCGCGCCGTTGCTCGTGCTGCTGCACGACCGCACTTTTTTCGCCGGGACGTTTCGCGAAGCGCTGCGTCGACGGCCATGGTTCTACGCCGGACTCGCGGCGACATGGCTGTTACTCGGTTGGCTCGTGATGCAAGCGGGCAATCGAGGTGCGACGGCCGGTTTCGGCCTCGGCATCACGCCGTGGCACTATCTGCTCACCCAATGCGGTGCGCTCATACATTACATGGGACTCGCACTCTGGCCCGCCCCGCTGGTGCTCGATTACGGCATAGCGACAACCAGTTCCCTCGCTGAGGTCTGGCTGCAAGCCGCCCTGCTGCTCGCGCTCTTCGGTGCCACGCTCATCGCGCTCGCCCGGTGCCCGCCGTGGGGTTTTCTCGGCGCGTGGTTTTTTCTGCTGCTCGCGCCGACTTCGAGCGTGTTGCCACTTGCCACACAAACCGTCGCGGAACACCGGATGTATTTGCCGCTGGCCGCGATTATCGCCGCCATCGTCGTTGGCGTGTGGCATATCCTCGGCCGTCACAGCGTGGTCGCATTCGTTGCAATCGCGATTGCCTTCGGCGCGCTGACCGCGCGGCGCAACATCGACTACCGCTCTGCCATTTCGATTTGGCAGGACAACATCGCAAAGCGGCCCGATAGCCCGCGCCCGTTCGGCGAACTGGCCAGCGCGCTCTCTGACGCTGGGCGTGTCCCCGAAGCGCTTGCTGCCTACGAGACTGCGGTGCGTTTGCTGCCGAACTACCCCAAGGTGCGCCACAACTACGCCGTCGCGCTGGCCGCTGCGGGCCGGCTCGACGAAGCCGCCGCGCAATTCGACCTCGCGCTTGCACAACTCCCCACACTCGCCGACGCGCATTACGGGCTCGGCGACGTGCGTCATGAGCAAGGCCGCAATGCCGAGGCGCTCGCGTGCTACGAAGCTGCGATCCGCCTTCGTCCCGATTTTGCCCTCGCCCATAACAACGCTGCCAACATCCTCACCATTTTCGGCCGCACCGATGAGGCGCTAGCGCATTACGCGGCTGCAGTGCGCGCGGACCCGAATCTTCCTGATGCCCAATACAACTGGGCCAACACTCTCGCCCACATCGGCCGTTTTGCCGACGCTCTGCCGCACTACGAAGCCGCGCTGCGGCTCGCGCCCGCGCTTGTTTCCGCGCACGAGAATCTCGGAATCTCGCTGTTCAACCTCGGCCGCTACGCCGACGCGGTTCGCGAATTAGAAATCGCGCAAGGCCTCGCGCCCGACAGCGAAAGCATCCGCGCCAACCTCGCCGCCGCTCGCGCGCGCGCTGCGCGCTAAACGGACGGTCGAGGTTGTCAACGCCGCTTTCCTGTTGCCCGCTCATTGATCTGGCGCAATCAACTCACGATTACGCCAGGTGAAGCCGAACCCGGAGTAAACCGTCAGCGCCACCGTAATCCACACCAGCACGGGACCGGCTTCGCTCCAAGCCCGCACCCACCATGTCGATGTTTCACTCACGTATCGCAGTTCCACAATTGAAAGGAGCGCCAGAAAGAAAACAATCGTAATGATTTGCCACGACGTTTTCTGTTTGCCGAGACTTTCCGCCGGAAGAATCCGGCCTTTGGCGCTGGCCATCAGGCGCAGGCCCGTAATGAGAAAATCTCGCGCCACGACCGTCGTAGCTGCCCATGCCGGCACGGCTTTAAGAGGCACGAGCGAAATGAACGCCGCGGCCACCATGATTTTGTCGACCAGCGGATCCATCAATTTGCCAAAATTCGTGACGACTCCATAGCGTCGGGCGATTTCTCCATCAACAAAATCGGTAAGGCCTGCGATCAGAAAAATCACGAGCGCTGCAGTGCGCGCGTATTGCCAGGAGGAATTGACCGCGACCACGAAGAGAACTGTCAGCGCAAGGCGGCCCAAAGTAATTCGGTTCGCCCAGTTCATCTTGCTGTAGCCGCGGCCCTGTGGACCGCGTGAGGCTGTTTTCCTGTTGTAAACCGTGGCTTCTTCCAAATCGGCACCTTCTTCTTCAACTCATTGACGATCCATTGACTGGCTCGAAACGCTTCTGCCCGATGCAAACTGGTCACTTGCACAAAAAGCGATGGTTCCCCAACGGCGATAAAGCCGATCCGGTGGTGAACGATTACAAGCTGAAGCCGAAATTTCTCCACGGCCTGCTCGGCAATCTGTCTCAGCTGATGCTCGGCCATCTCGCTATGCGCTTCATAGTCGATCCCTTCGATTTCGCGTCCATCTTCAAGTCTTCGCACCACTCCCCAAAAATCGACCGTTGCTCCTGCATCGCCATGATGATTTTGCGGCGGCACCTCAAGCGGCCCTTCAGTCAATAAAACTTCGCAAACGAAATTTGCCATGCGCTTGAATGTTCGTTCCATTGAATAGAGCTGTCATGTTGAGCGAAGCGAAACATCTCGGTTTGTTTTCGGCAGCGATCCAGAAATACACAGAGATTCTTCGCATCGCTCAAATGACATCATGAAACCTAACAAAACAAGATACTAAAATGACAACCAATCAATGTGATATTGGCCTGATCGGCCTGGGTGTGATGGGCGAAAATCTCGTCCTCAACATGGAGTCGAAGGGATTTTCTGTCGCCGTGTTTAATCGCACTACCGAAATTACCGACAAATTCGCTGCCGGCCGCGCCCAGGGAAAAAACATTCAACCGACGCGCACAGTGGAGGAATTGGTGGCCGCGCTCAAGAAACCGCGCATAGCGATGATAATGGTCAAAGCCGGCGGCCCTGTGGACGCTGTGATCGGTCAACTCGCGCCGCTGCTCGAAAAAGGCGATGTCATCATCGACGGAGGAAATTCGCTGTTTACCGACACACAGCGTCGCGACAAAGAATTAGAGGGAAAAGGAATCCATTTTGTCGGCATGGGCGTGTCCGGCGGTGAAGAAGGCGCGCTCAAGGGTCCTTCGCTAATGCCGGGCGGGTCGCGTGAGTCATGGGAAATCATCGCGCCGATTTTTCGCAAGATCGCTGCGCAAGTGGATGGCGAGCCGTGTTGCCGCTACATGGGACCAGATGGCGCCGGGCACTACGTCAAGATGGTGCACAACGGCATCGAGTACGGCGATATCCAGTTGATCTGCGAATCCTATGCCATCCTTAAGGACGTCGTTGAGATGGACGCTGCGCAACTGGCTGAAGTTTTTACAGAATGGAACAAAGGCGAGCTCGAGAGCTACCTGATCGAGATTACATCGCAGATTTTTCGAAAGATTGATCCTGATACCGGTAAGCCGCTGGTCGATATGATTCTCGACAAAGCCGGCCAAAAAGGCACCGGCATCTGGACACTTCAGGCCGCGATCCGGCAATCCGTTGTGATATCAACGATAAACGCTGCGGTTGAAGCGCGCGTTGTCTCCTCGCGAAAAGAAGAGCGTGTGGCTGCATCGAAAATCCTCCCGCAACCGAAAGCCCGGACGTTTAAAGGCAATCGCGCTCGTCTTGTCGATGCAGTGCGCGACGCACTTTACGCTTCGAAAATTGTGTCCTACGCACAGGGAATGGAGCTGCTGCGTTCTGGAAGCACCGAATACAAGTGGAACCTGAACCTGAGCGACATCGCCACCATCTGGCGAGGCGGGTGCATCATTCGCGCGAAATTTTTGAACCGCATCGTCCAAGCGTATCGGCGCGATCCCGCACTGCACAATCTTCTGCTCGATCGCTATTTCACGAGGGCCATCAAGAAAGCGCAGCCCAAATGGCGTCTGGTGTTATCGTCCGCTATCAAACATGGCGTGGCTGCCCCGGCATTTTCCGCGTCTCTGGCTTACTTCGATAGCTATCGCTCGGCGCGCCTGCCGGCGAATCTCCTGCAGGCGCAACGGGACTTTTTTGGCGCCCACACTTACGAGCGGATCGATAAGCCCGGCTTTTTTCACACCGAATGGATCGAGTCCGATCAAAAATCAGCCGAAAGACCCACCGAGGCGAAAACGCCGCCGCCGCATCACGCGGGTGAGTAATCTGTAGCCGCCGCCCTGTGGGCGGCGCGCTCGCTTCGCACAGCGAAGCGGCTACAGATCAGTGAAAATCGTGCGACTCACTTCCTATGAGTTGTTCGTGTGCGAGCGGCCTGATGTCGCGCGCTTTGATCAAAATCACGTTGTCTGAATTCTGCACTTCCCCTTCGATAAGCAGAAACGCTTCCTCCGTAATGACGAGCCGGAAGTGTTCGAACAAGTCTGGTTCGACAATTGCATTTGAGACGCCGGTCTCGTCTTCCAGACTGATGAAAACAAATCCTTTCGCTGTGCCGGGACGTTGTCGGCAAATCACGTTTCCGGCGATTTGAATGGTCGAGCCATGGCGCGCGTGAACAAGATCGATCGCGCGCCAAATATTCGGCAAACTTTCGCGCAGCAGTTTCATCGGGTGCGGCCCAGTGGTCAGATTCATGGTTTCATAATCTGCGCGCACACGTTCAGGTAAGGTCATGGCTGCCAGCGGCGATGAAAATGCCGATCTTTTAGCGCCGTCATCCCGAGCGGAGCGAGGGACCTCGCAAAGGGTGATGGAATACTCTCGGTACGTTGCGTAATCGAAGCTTCGTAGGAGAGGTCCTTCGCTTCGCTCAGGATGAGAGACGTGGTTTGTAAGCAAATCGTCATGCACAGCTTCTTCCACGTCCCACATCGCGGCGCGGCGATGTTCGGCAAAACAATTGAGCGCGCCCAATTCTGCCAGCGTGCGCAATTCGTTTTTCGTCAGGGGAGCTCTCCGCTTGAAATCTTCCAACGACTCAAATTGGCGATCTTGCCGTTGTCTGACGAGTTCTTCGGAGTGTTCCTCCCGCAATCCGTTCACGACGCACAGCCCCAGTCGAAACGTGTTGTCGTCCGCAACAGTGCAGCGCCAGTCCGATTTCATGACACACACCGTCTTCACTTTTACGCCATGCCGCTGCGCGTCTTTCACAATCGTCGCCGACGTGTAAAAACCCATCGGCTGATTGTTCAAGAGGCTCGCGTAAAATTCCGGCGCGCGATGCACCTTCAAATACGCGCTCCCGTACGCGAGAATGGCGAAACTGATCGCGTGCGATTCGGGAAACCCGTAAAGCGCAAACGACGAGATCGATTGAACGATTTTCTCAATTTTGTCCGGCGCCACGCCTTTTCGCTCCATGGCTGCGCGCAATTTCACGCTCACTTTGTTCATTCGTTCTTCGGAACGGTGGAAACTCAGTGCGCGTCGCAATTCTTCGGCTTCGTCGCCTGAAAAATCCGCCATGACCATCGCGATCTTGAGCATTTGTTCCTGAAACAACGGGACGCCAAGAGTGCGCTGCAGCACGGGCTTCAATCGTTCGTCATAATACGTGATCGGTTCTTTTCCGGCGCGTCGCGCGAGATAAGGATGCACCATGTCACCCTGGATCGGCCCCGGTCGAATAATCGCCACCTCGATCACGACGTCGTAAAAACATTCCGGTTTCATCCGCGGCAGCGTCGCCATTTGCGCGCGACTTTCGATTTGAAACACGCCGATCGTGTCCGCGTGCTGCATGATTTCGAAAGTCGCCGGATCATCTTTTGGAATGTGCGCCAGATCGAGAGGTCGCCCGCGCTCGCGACAAAGCTCCAGCGCATCCTGCATTACGGACATCATCCCGAGCCCGAGCAGATCGACTTTCACGATGCCGAGATCTTCGCAATCGTCCTTGTCCCATTGGGCGACGACGCGGCCCGGCATGGACGCATTTTCCAGCGGGACGAATGAGCTCAGTTTGTTCTGACAGATAATCATCCCGCCTGAGTGCTGACCCAGATGCCGCGGCAAGCCGTAGATGGCGTGATACAATCGAATGAATGCCGGCATCCGCGGATGATTTTTCGGTAAACCGGCCGCCTCGATCTGCGCTTCCAATTCCATCGTGTGTGGGAAATCACCGCTCGCAAACAGATGTGAGAAGCGATCGATAATACTCGGCGAAAAATTCAATGCCTTGCCAATCTCGCGCGCGGCACTGCGTCCGCGATAACTGATCACGTTTGCGGTCATCGCCGCGCCGTGTTGGCCGTAGCGGCGATAAATTTCCTGGATCACCGCTTCACGCCGACCCCCACTGGGAAGATCCAGATCGATATCCGGCCAGCCTTTGCGGCTCTCGTTCAAGAATCGTTCGAAGACGAGATGATTTTCAACCGGATCAACCGGCGTGATCCCGAGGCAATAACAAACCGCGCTGTTGGCGGCGCTGCCGCGTCCCTGGACCATGATGTTGTGTTCGCGGCAAAAATTAACGATGTCCCAGACAATCAAAAAATAACCCGGGAACCCGAGTTTGGTTATCAGCGCCAGTTCTTCCTCGATCTGGCGTTTCACTTTTGCGCTGATGGCGGCGTAACGTTGCTGCGCGCCGAACCAAACGATGGTGCGCAAAAATGAATCCATTGTGTGTCCGGCCGGCACCGGATATTCGGGAAATTCGTACCCGAGATTCTCAAGTGAAAACGTGAGCCGCTCCGCCAGACGGGATGTATTTTCAATTGCTTCGGGCAAATCCGCGAAAATTGCTCGCATTTGGCGATCGCTCTTCAGATGGCGTTCAGCGTTTTGCGCCAGCAATTTGCCGGCAGCATCGAGGTGCGTGTGTTCACGGATGCAGGTGAAAACATCCAGCACTTCGCGTCCGTACGGCTTCGCATATTGGACACTATTCGTGGCGATAAGCGGCACGCGATGTGCACGCGCTAGATAAATCAGTTCGCGATTGACCCGTTCCTCGCCGCGAATGAAATGCCGCTGGACTTCAACGAAAATATTTTCGCGGCCAAACGCGTTGATTAGTAATTTGGCGCGATCTGCGCAATTCTGGGTAGCGCACGCGTCTCGCGTGCTGGCCGGAGCGTCTTCGCCATCGTGAACTTTTCTGAACGCGCGAAATTCATGGCGAGTTGCGAATCTTTCGAAAGATTGTTTCCGCGCGACGCCGAAACCAGCACGCGAGACGCGTGCGCTACCCGATCCAAAGAGCGCTACCAATCCTTCTGCGAACTGCGGGAGTTCACCCCAACGCACGGCGCATTTTCCTTTTTCGCTGCGCAAATGCGCTTGGGTCAGCAGTTCGCAGAGATTTTTGTAACCGATGCGATTTTCGACCAGCGCCGGGAGAATGCTGCCGTCTTCCATCGACAATTCGCAGCCGATGATCGCGCGCACGTTGTGCTCGCGCGCGGCTACGGAAAATCGTTGCGCGCCGTAAACGCCGTTGCGATCAAGCAACGCCATCGCCGGCATTTTCAGTTCCGCTGCGACTTCAGCTAATTGCTCGGGGAAAGAGCCACCCCGCAAAAAACTGAAGGCGCTGCATGCGTGAAGTTCAATGTAGGGCATGGTTCGGTTAAAACGTTGAAGCGTTAAATCGGCATTTTGCTGTAGCGGCGGTCTATGACCGCCGAAATGACTAGTCATACACGCCGTCGATCTCCCAAGTTCCCTCCGATTCGTGGCATCGAATGAGCTCGCCATCCTGCAGTTGCAGGTCCCATTCGGCGCGCGCCCAAGCTTTTTCGTCCCACCAATTTCCAGACAGTAAATATGGCCCGAGTTGCTCGATGACATCCTCAGAAATTTCCGCACTGCGAACGTGTGCGAGGGTATCTTCATCCAACAAGGGTGATGCAGACACTGCGGGCCGAAATCGACGCAGAGCTGGACGTGACATCGGCATCCTGCCGATCGGATGGGCTGGAAGCCCATGCCACGCGAACGGCTCCATGCGAAATGCATCTGGCCGATGCGTTTCCTCGATGACTGGGGTGCCGACGCGTTCGCTTCCAAGCAGGGCGGTCAAACGCGCGAGCGTTTCTGAGAGTTGATGCGGATTGCGGAGTGTCGTTTCAAATAATCCGAACTGTTCTTTCGCAGGTCTAATCGGCTGCGCACTGAGCGACACAGCAACGATCGGATGTTCGGATCGAAAATTCTCCAGATGCGTCTGGAGCATGCGAAACAGAAGATCGACATCGTTAGTCGGCTGCGGAATTTTGAAAACGCGTTCGTAAAATTGTTTGCCCGCCACGACGGGTTCGTTTCGCCTTTCGGACGAATCCGTCCTGTGGCGGACTTGGCGCGAATTCGCGAACGTAATTTGCAGCGTCAGTTCTTTTGTTACGAGATAGATTTCAGTCAGCCGCAGCGTGAGCTGCTCCAGAAAACGGCGGAGCATGAAAAGGAGCGGCTCGACTGTTTCAATCTCATTTTCAAATTCAAAGCTCTCCTCGAACGACTCCGGCGGTCGAACCAGTTTGAGAACTCGAATGGATCGCCCGTTGGCGCGCTCCCACATTCGGATTGCTTCCGGGCCAAGTCGCGCTCCCAGCTGTTCCTTATCAAGCGCCGACAGCTGCCCCAGCGTATGAATTCCCCATTTGTGCAGGATTCTGAGAATCTCTGCCGTTGAAAGTTGAGCGTTGGACGTTGAGCGTTGGGCGTTTTCCGCCTTCCGCTTGCCCGGCTGCCCTTCCATGGGCTCAATCTACGACAAATTATCCAATATGTTCAAGTGAACAGTTTACTAGACAATCTCAAGCGGACATTTTGGCAGCGCCTGCATGAAGGCGCGGCCGTATGGCTTGTTGACGATGCGATTGTCGAGAATAACGATGATGCCGCGGTCAGTTTTGGCTCGGATCAGGCGGCCTACGCCCTGGCGGAGTTTCAGGATCGCTTCCGGCAGGGAGTATTCGGTGAATGGATCGCCGCCGCGTTCCTCGATCAGCTCGAGTTTCGCTTCAATGAGCGGATGATCGGGCACGGCAAATGGCAGCCGTGTGATAATCACATTCGAAAGCGCTTCCCCCGGAACATCCACGCCGCCCCAAAAACTGTCGGTGCCAAAGAGTACACTACGCGGCGTTGATTTAAATTGTTCAAGCAGCTTGCTCCGCGGCGCGTCCGCTCCCTGCACGAGAAGGTTCATTCTGTTCTCCACAAAAAATTTCTGCATCGCGCCTGCGACGTGCTGCATGTCGCGGTAATTTGTGAAAAGGACAAAGGCGCGCCCATCGGTCTTTTCAACGAAATGCGCGATCCATCGCTCCAATTCTCTCTGATAAGCGGCGTCGCGCGGGTCGGGCATTTTTTGGACGACAAACATTTTCATTTGCCGCTGAAAATTGAAGGGACTTCCGAGCCGCAACGGTTCTGCCTCGCTCGCGCCGATGCGCTCACGAAAATAGGCAAGATCGGGTCGGCCTACGGCCAGCGTGGCGCTGGTCATCACGCAACAGCAGTTCTCTCGAAAGAGCATTCGCCGTAGCACCGGGGCAAGATCGACCGGCGCAGCGTTGAGCGCGAGAAATCGTTCCGTTTTGCCGGTGCGCTCGACCCAATAAACGTGTTCCGGCGCGCTTTGCTCGAGAAAGATGGCGATGCCGTCCCGCGCGTCGCGGATCCGCCGGCCGTATTCCTGCAGCTCGGCTTTCAAAATTTCGTCATCGGCGCGTTTCACCGCTTCGGCGATCCGTGCCTGAAGCGCGGTCAACCGGCCAGTGATTGTGTCCGGAACAAAATCGACATCGCGGACGCGAAACTCGCGTCCTTTGCGAAAATTCGATTTCGATTCGACCGCAGCGAAAAATTTCTCAACATCCTCAATCAGTTCCGCCGCGAGTCGCACGCCGTCCGCGTCGCGCATTACCGTGAACAGTCCTTTGCGCGTCCGCGAATTGTAAAGCCGCTGGATCGTGGATCGCAGTCCATACTGCGAAACGCCGATACCGATCTGCTTGGATGCGATCTGCTCGACTGTGTGCGCTTCATCGAAGATGATGAAGTCATTCGGAAAAAGAAAACCGCTTTCGCGTTCTTGCTGTGCATCTGGCGAGCCGAGCAAGATGAATAGCAACGTGTGATTGAGCACGATTACGTCCGCGGCCAGCAAACGTTTGCGCGCCTGCTGATAAAAACAGCGCGGATTCTGGCCGCACGTTTTCTGGGTGCAGATGTGCGCTTCGCTGCAAACTTGCGTCCAAACCTTTGGATCGGGCTCCACTGATAAATCGCTGAGTGATCCGTCACGGGTCGTGCTTGCCCATTCGGCAAGGCGTCGCAATTCACTTTCCTCGGGGCCGGTGAAAAGTTCCTTCGAGCTTTGCAACGCGCGCTCGAGCCGGCGCGGGCAAAGATAATTTTGCCGGCCTTTCATTAACGCTGCTTCAAACTCGACCGGTAGCATTTTTTTCAAAATCGGAATGTCTTTATAAAGCAGTTGTTCCTGAAGATTGATTGTGTGCGTAGAAACGATCGCCTTTTTGTGCCGCTCGAGTGCGAAAAGGATCGACGGCGCGAGATAAGCGAGCGATTTGCCCACGCCGGTTCCCGCTTCAATCACCAGATGGTGTTCTTCCTCCAGCGCTTTCGCGACTGCCGCCGCCATTTCCTGCTGTTGTGGCCGAAACTCAAAGTTCTTCGCTTTGGAGAGCGGCCCGTCTTTAGAAAAGAATGTACGGATACGCTCAACAAATTCGCTGCCGATGTTGTTTTTTAACGCGATCATTTAGAAATAGCCCAGCGTTTCAACGCTGGGCCACGATAGCGATATTTGCCAAGTCCCGAAAGGGACGACAGAAATTGCCTTGATGCCTTTCTTTCGTCCCTGCAGGACTCGATACGTTTTCTTACCGAAGACCCAGCCTTGAAACGCTGGGCACTGTCAGGCAACTGTCGGCACCCGCAATGCTGTTGTAATTGCTAAATCCCAATCGAAATTCCTGTATCGCAATGAGAATCCTCGATCGATACGTCATTCGCAATTTCCTGCAGGTTTACTTTTACTGCATTGCCGGATTCATCTCGATCTGGCTGATCTTCGACGTCAGCGACAATATTTCGACGTTCATCGACGAACACGTAGGTCTTCTGCTTGTGATTCGCTATTACGCGACCCAGCTCCCGCAGGTCTTCATCATTCTGCTGCCAGTCTCGCTCTTGTTGTCGCTTCTTTTTGCGCTCGGTCGCATGTCGCGTGCGAATGAAATCGTTTCCATGCTCACGGCAGGCGTAAGTTTGCCCCGCGTTTTGCTGCCGTTGATTAGCATGGGGCTGCTCACAGTCGCGGCGAGCATGGTCCTCAACTATTCGCTCGCGCCGCACTCGGAACTAGCGAGGAAAACATTTCTCGCCGAAGCGCAGTCGCGTCCCGGTCATTACATTCAGGGGCAAATTTTCCGCAATCGAACCGATTCGCGCACCTGGTTCATTCAGAATTTCCTTCCGCGCAGCAATACGTTCAATAACGTTCAGGTGCTGCAACAGGACGCCAACGACAACATCGTTACAAATTATATCGCAAGCCGCGCGAATTACAGCCCGGAGACAAAAAACTGGGAGTTGGAGAATGTGAAAGTCGTTCATTACGATCACGCGGGAAATATCGTTGACGAGCAGATTTATCCTTCACTGAAAATCGAGCACTGGAGCGAGACCCCGTTCCGGCTGGGCAGCGCAAATGAGCGCGCGGAATTCCTGAGCTTGCCTGAGCTGCGGGAGTATCTGCATTACAATTCCGATTTTCCCGCGACGTTGCTCGCGCCGTTCCGCACTCATTTGCAGTATCGGCTCGCGCTACCATGGACCTGCCTTGTGGTGGTATGTATCGCCGCGCCGCTTGGAATTGGCTATTCCCGCCGTGGCGTTCTATCAAGCGTTGCCGCAGCAGTCCTCCTCGTCTTCACCATGAACTTTCTGGTCCACCTTTTTCTGGCACTGGGCGAAGGCGCCCGCGTTCCTGCATGGATCGCTGCGTGGACACCGAACATTATTTTCACGGTAATCGGCCTCTACTTGCTCTATCTGCGGGCCTCCAATCGCGAGCCGCCCAGCTTTCATCTTTTCACCGCGCGGCGTATAGTTGCGCGATGAACCCAAAGAGGAACATAGGCCTGTGGCCTGTGCGGCCAGCGGAAATATTTTCTGCTGCGCGTGATGACGCATCTTTATGCAGCGGAGTAAAACTCAGCTGGGCGCACAGACCGAAGGTCTATGTTCCAATCGTGCCGCGCTGTATGATATCATGATGAACCCTCTGCCAAACGAATGGGCGATTAAGCATCGCGCAGACGTCTGCGCCGCGACGCAGCGGTCGTTCGTTCCCGGTGAATATTTTTATACGCTGCTCTATCACGACGCCGATGGCTACCGGCGCGAGGATTTGAGCGAAGAGGCATGGCAAAACCGGAATGCAAACATCCGGCCGTTTTCGTTTTGGAAATCACGTTACGAGCCGTTGCCACCAAAGCCGGCCGAACCCGTTCCCAAAGAAAATGCGGAGCAACTCTTCCGACGGTTGATGGAATCGAACAATCCGCCTGTAAACGCCTGCTACGTCCTCGCCGCAATGCTGGAACGCAAACGCGTCTTAAAACAGGTAAAGACAGAACCGAGTGCGAATGGGCGCGTCCTGATCTACGAACAGGGCACAACCGGCGACGTGTTCGTCGTGCCAGATCCGCAATTGCGCCTCGACGAACTGGAGACCGTACAGAACGAAGTCGCTCAGTTGCTTCGTGGAGCGGCAAAACCCGATAACACCGACACGTAACCTGCTAATGACTACGGAAACACCCGCGATCAATTACAAAATCGGTAATGAACGCCTGATCAGCGTTACGGAAAAAGCTGTGACCAAATTAGCATCGCTGCTTGAAGAAAAGGGCAAGCCAAACGGTGCGTTGCGCCTCAAGGTGGTTGGAGGAGGCTGCTCCGGTCTGCAATATGTCATGGATTTAGTGGATGGCCCAAAGGAGCGGGATATTCTCGTGCCAACGCAAAATGTCCGTTTGGTTGTCGATCCAAAGAGCGCGCTTTTCGTCAGCGGTTCGGTCCTCGATTACAGCGAAGACCTGCAAAAAGGCGGCTTCAAAGTCACGAATCCCAACGCCGTCGCTCACTGCTCCTGTGGCGAGAGCTTTGCCGTGTAATCCTGCCTTGCTTTTCGCTGTGAATCACGTTTGATTCACAGTATGACTACCGCCACCATTCGTGATCTACGCACGAAGTTTCCCAAGATTCGCCATCTTATCGAAACTAAAGGGGAAGTGATTGTGACCGAACGTGGCGAGCCGCGATTTCTGTTGCGCCCCTATCAGGCTAAACCTTCCCGAAGAGCGCCTGCGGGGGATTTCTACAAACGACTTATTGCTCGGATGCCAAAAATACTCACGGAAGGGCAATCCCGCGCCATTGACGAGCTGAACCGCGGTGAGCGTTAGAGCTCCATATTTCGATACCAGCGCGTTGCGTCCGCTCTTCATTCACGAGGAGCGATCCCGAAAGGTAATTCGCTACATTCAGCGGCACAGAAGGATTGTTCGTATCACGCGCTTTGGATATGCGGAGCTGGTCAACTCCATGGCTGGCGCGGTATTCCGGAAAGATATCTCGACAGCACAATTTGCAGCAGCCTTGGCGGACCTGGACAGCGATCTGAAATCTCAGCGTGTTGTCATGGTCGATCTTCTCTGGCGCGCAGCCATAGATCGAGCAGTAGAACTGAGCCGCGAACATACTCCCGAGCTCGGCAGTCGAATGCTCGACGTCCTTCATGTCGCATCCGCGTTGGAGCTCGGCGCGAAGAACATGATCAGTTACGATGAACGACAGATAGAGCTGGCAAACACCGCCGGATTAAGAACGATCACTCCCTGATCGAAAGCAACAACCTGATCGACGCCGCGAGTTCGGCGAATCATTCACGTCACACCTTCATGACCTCGGCATCCTTGTGTTTGAGATGATCGTCGATGGATTTGACGAAGCGATCGGTAAGCTTTTGCACTTCATTCTGAACATCGCGCAAGCCGTCCTCGGTTAGTTCACCGGCGGCCTTCAGCTTCTTTGCTTCGTCGAGCGCCGCGTGCCGATTCGCGCGCACACGCACACGGGCTTCCTCGGCCATTTTGCCCAGCGAACGCACCAGTTCTTTTCGACGTTCTTCTGAGAGCTCCGGGATGGGCAACCGAATGATCTTGCCGTCAACCGCAGGCGTAATGCCGATCTTCGATTCCTTGAGCGCTCTCTCAATGTCCGGGACCGTGCCAGCGTCAAACGGTTGAACCACCAGCAATCGCGGCTCCGGTGTCGTGATCAAAGCGAGTTGCTTGAGCTTCATGCTCGAGCCGTAAGCGTGAACATCGACGTTTTCCACTAGCCCAGGCGAAGCTTTGCCGGTGCGCACTGCGGCAAACTCGTGCACCATGTAATCGACGCTTTTTTCCATCGACATCTCGGCCTCGAGAAGAATGTCATCTCTACTCATGTCGTCTGAATTTTTACGTCTGAAGGAAGTTCATCGCAAACCACGGTCCCGACTTTACGACCCAGAACGGCATCGCGGATGTTGCTGGGCTTATTCATGTCGAAAACCACGATCCGTATTTTGTTGTCCATGCAAAGGCTGAACGCCGTCGAGTCCATGATCTGCAAACGTTTCGCAAGCGCTTCGGAGAAAGTGAGTTGATCGAAGCGTCGCGCGTTCGCGTCCGTCTTTGGGTCGCGATCATAGACGCCGTCAACCTTGGTGGCTTTCAAGATGACATCAGCCCGAATTTCGCTCGCGCGCAAAGCTGCCGTTGTGTCGGTGGAAAAGTAAGGGTTGCCGGTGCCCGCGGCAAAAATCACGACGCGCCCAAGCTCCAAGTGTCGAATGGCGCGCCCGAGGATAAACGGCTCGGCCACGTTTCTCATGTCGATAGCGGTCTGCACACGCGTCTGAACCCCGATTTGGTCAAGCGCGCTGCGCAATGCCAGCGCGTTAATCACCGTAGCGAGCATGCCCATGTAATCCGCAGTCGTGCGATCCATGCCGCGGTGCGACGCCGCCAGGCCGCGCCAGATGTTTCCGCCACCGATCACGATGGAGACTTGCACTCCCAGATCGCGCACTTCCTTGATTCGTTCGGCGATCTCACGCACAACCGCAAGCGATATGTTGTCGCGTCCACCGCGCTCCTGCATCGCTTCACCGCTGAGCTTAAGCACAATGCGTTTATACGCTGGCGTTTCCTTTTGCATGGGCTCCAGACCACCATCAAACAGAAGATATGGAAACTTGGAAAGCACAAACACGCGGGTCATCCCGAGCCCCGAAAGCTTTCGGGGCGAGGGACCTCCCACAAGCTGATTGGTCACGCAACGATACTTTTGCGTAACCCTCGCGGCCTTTGTGCGGTCCTTCGTTTCGCTCAGGATGACCGCCCATGATGTCCACGGAGAAATTCCATGGCGCTCATTTTGCGCTTCCCTTCGAGCTGTACTTCTCCCAGTGACAGCGCGCCTTTACCAGCCCCGACAATCAGCTCTTTTTCGCTACGCAAAATTTCTCCCGGCCTGCCGCTAAGATCCACCACGGATGCAGAAAAAATTTTCAGATTTCGATTATTGATTGGCATGAACGCACCCGGCCACGGATTAAACGCGCGAATTTTTCGCTCGATTACTTCCGCCGGTTCCGACCAATCGATTCGCCCGTGTTCACGCTTCAATTTCGGAGCCGACGTAGCGTGTGCGTTATCCTGCGCAACGCGCGGCGCGCTGTTCTTTTCAAGCATTCGCAAAGATTCGAGCAATGCTTCGGACGCAATCTGCGCCAGTCGGTCGTGCAACGATCCACCCGTATCGGCCGGAAGAATGTCGATCGTACGTCGCAACAAGATGTCGCCGGTATCGAGTCCCTGATCCATGTACATCACGGTGATGCCGGTCTCCTGATCTCCCGCCGCGACGGCTGCCTGAATCGGCGCGGCGCCGCGCCAGCGCGGCAGAAGCGATGCATGCAGATTCAAGCAGGCAATCTTTGGAATTTCCAGAACGTCGCGAGGTAAGATTTGCGCGTAGGCCATGACCACAATTACATCTGGAACCAACGCGCGAATCTGTTCGATCGCTTGTGGGTCTCTGATTTTTGCCGGTTGCAAGATTTCAGGGAGCGGCGGCTTCCCAGCCGCCGATTGACCCGCGACGGTCTGGAGACCGCCGTTCCTTGTCAGTGCTTTCTTTATCGGCGGCGGCTCGATTTGCTGGGCGCGCCCGACCGGCTTGTCGGGTTGCGTGACCACGGCCACAACCTCGTGTTCTGATTTCAGTAACGCTTCCAGCGTCGGCACGCCGATCTCGCCAGTGCCGATGAAAACGATGCGCATTTCGAACTACGGCGTCCGCTGCCGCAATGGGACGGAGCGACGCGGACGTCGCCGGGCCATCGCTTGCGCCAGCATTTTCTCTCCGGCCGTGATCTCACGCCGGCCTACCGACGATCCGCACCCGGTGCAGAGATAATCGAAAATTTCGCGGTCAGGCAGAACTAAGAGCAGCCGCTCGCGCACGGGCATCGCGGCTCGGCACTTTTCGCAGTAGAGACTTGAAGCGGTGAAATTTTCAAACTGCTGCTGGTTCATACGCGCCGTCGTTCACGCTCTGTAGAATCTCGAGCAAAACTTTGGCGGGCGGCTGAGTTGCGTCAACCACGGTAACCAGTTCTTGCGGATAATATGAAAGCACCGGCCTCGATTCCTTCTCGTAGATATCGAGACGTCGTTGGATGACCTGTTCGTTTGCGTCATCGAGGCGGTTCTCCTTCAACGCGCGCTTCTTGAGTCGGTGAAACAGCGTCTCACGGTCTGGGCAGGCGAGATGAAACACCTTTTTTACGTCGATCATTTCGTCCATGATTCTGGCCTGGCCAAGGTTCCGTGGAATCCCGTCCAACACCAGCGTGTCGATGTCCGGCTTGAACTTGTGCGCTTCCACGGCCGAATCGATTGCCTGTCGCCAAAGTTCCACCGTGATGTCATCGGGGACGAGCTGACCTTTGCTGGAGTACTCAAGGAATGCCTTCCCGACTTTCGTGCGAGTGTCGATGGAGCGGAACACGTCGCCACAAGCGCAGTGGTAAAGGCGCGGGATCGTGCCAAGCGTTTTGCCCTGCGTGCCTTTGCCGCTTCCCGGCGCGCCAAAAAGAATAAAGGTGTTGTATCTCATCATCGGCGAAATACGCTTATACGGCAGGCTGGCCCGAATGGGGAAGCAGAATCCGAACGGCTACTTCCCGGTCACGAGCGGGTCGACATTTACCCGCCGCCCGCCGCGATCGAACCGCACATTGCCGTCCAGCAGCGCAAAAATTGTGTAGTCCCGGCCCAATCCGACATTTTTTCCGGGCAAAAATTTTGTCCCGCGCTGGCGCACAATGATGTTGCCAGCCACGACCATTTCGCTGCCGAATTTTTTCACACCCAGCCGCTTGCTGACGCTGTCGCGGCCATTCTTAACGCTGCCTTGTCCTTTTTTGTGAGCCATTGGAGATAGGTAAGAGTTGAGAGCCAGTACGGGCGTTATTCGTCGGTTTTCTTCGCGGCGCCTTTTTTCGCTCCCACACTAATGCTTTTGATTTTTACTCGCGTCAATTTGCGCCGATGCCCAACGGTACGGTGATAGCCTTTGCGTCGCTTGTACTTGAACGCAATAACCTTTCTATCCTTCCGTTGCTCGACGACTTCAGCAGTCACCTTTGCTCCGGAGATGAGCGGGCTGCCATGCGTCACGTCCTTGCCATCGGCGAACATCAGCACGTCACCGAACGTGGCGGTTTTGCCGGGCTCAACATCGAGGATATCGACATCAATCGTATCGCCTTCTGCGATGCGAAATTGCCTGCCTCCGGTTTTAATGATTGCGTAAGCCATAGTTTCTCTGGGGAGAAAAAGCCGGCCACAATTCCACATGTGGGCGGGTTTGGCAAACGCAAAGCTTGGTTAGCAAAACGGCGAGATCGCTTAGCGGAGGCGCTACGCCTCAGATTTTAAGCGCCAGAGGCGCGACATGTTTGTAGAACAGGCCGTCTACAAAACCTTAGCCCCGTTAGGGGCGACATGTTCTCGTCCCTGAACATGGCGCTCCTAAAGGAGCTCAAGATTCCTTTTGCGAATTCTATAGACATGTCGCGCCGCTGGCGCTCGGGGTTACGGCTTCCAGCTACGCGGCGGCTTCGCCGGTTGCGCCGACCAGTTCTCGATACAGAGTTTCGTAGCGCCGCGCGGACGCGTCCCACGAAAAATTCCGTGCCATCGCTCGTTTCATCAGTCGCGTCCAGAGGCGCCGGTCACGGAAGATTTGCCGTGAGCGTTTGATCGCGTCCCAGAAAGCTTCGCTTGAATATCCATAACAAAGAAAGCCGTAACCGCTGTCGGCTGCTGGATCGTAGTCTTCAATGATCTCCTGGATTCCGCCGGTCACGCGCGCTACCGGAAGGGCGCCATACTTCAAGTTGTACATTGCGCTCACGCCCGCTGGCTCGAAACGCGATGGAATCAGGCTGATGTCCATCCCTGCCTCAATGAGGTGCACCAGCTTCTCGTCGTAATTTTTTTGGTAGGCAAACCTGGTTGGAAATTTTCTGGCTGCGACCGCTAGCGCAGTTTCATAGGCGGGATCGCCTTCTCCGAGAATGATCATGCGGACGTCATCCCAAAGAAGTCGATCGAGAAGCGGCACAAGGATTTCGAA
>DATEZD010000135.1:0-10067 GCA_035255865.1 Candidatus Udaeobacter sp. | reverse complement strand
GCTGGTGCGGCTGAGCCGTGCACCGGTTGTGTCGATCGCGTCAATCCGCGGACGCGCAACCGGCGTCGGAAGTGAATTAGCCCTGGCCTGCGACATGCGTTTCGCCAGCCGTGAAAAAGCGATCTTGTCGCACTTTGAAGTCGGCGCTGGCATTGTACCCGGCGGCGGTCCGATGGCGCGACTGCCGCGTCTGATGGGACGAGGACGCGCACTGGAAGTTCTTCTCGGGGCCGACGACATTCCGGGCGATCTGGCCGAACGCTATGGGTACGTGAATCGGTCATTGCCGGATGGCGAGCTGGATGAGTTTGTCGATTCGTTAGCTACTAGAATCGCGTCGTTCGACAAGCGGGCGGTTAGCGAGACGAAGCGTTTCGTCGATGTCGCCAGTTTGCCGCCTGACTACGAAATTGCCCCGGAATGGGACGTTTGTGTTGCATCGATCATGCGGCCGGCGGCGCAAAAGAGAATCGCAATGTTACTGGAGCGAGGATTTCACAAAGCAGGAGATGTAGAAACGCGGCTGGGTTATCACGTCGGCCAACTCGGCGTCACGTCTCCGCAGAAATGAGGATGTAAATGTCGCACCACGCTTCAGGTCCCAACTTTGGATTTCCGCGCGGAGATGCTCGGTTGGACATGACCGATCTCTACGCGTTCCCCAAGCCGGGAGATCCTTCCAAGTCGATAATCGTCTTCAATGTGCACCCGTCTTTCAGGTTGGACTCGCCGGAGCCGACGACTACCGAGCCCTTTAAACCGGGAGCGTTGTACGAATTCAAGATCGACACAAACGGTGATGCCATCGCCGATATTTGTTACAGCGTTCAGTTCGCGTCTTCCGAAGATGGGAAGCAGACTGCGACTGTTCGCCGTCTCGAGGGTAAACAAGCAGCTGGCGTGGGCGAGCAGGGCGAAGTCATCGTCCAGCAAGCATCTGTCTCAGTCGGACGAGAAGCCGTGGTGACGAAAGCCGGCGACTACTGTTTGTTCTTCGGTTGGCGCAGCGATCCTTTCTTTTTCGACGTGAACGGCAATTTCAATCACATGCAGTTTACCGGAGACGATTTCTTCAAAGACAAAAATGTTTGCAGCATCGTGCTTGAACTTCCCAACTCAGAACTCGGGACTAACAAGGTCGGAATTTGGACTCGCACGGTCGACAAAACTGCAGACGGCTGGATCCAGGCGGACCGCGGTGGCAGACCTTTGCAGGCGGTTTTTCTCCCGGGAGAAAAGAAAGAGGATTACCTCCTCGGAGAGCCGGCGAACGATGATCGCTTCATCGGCGTGTTCGCACACGAACTGGAACACTCGGGCGGCTATACGCCGGACGACGCAAAGGCCGTCGCACGAAAGTTGCTGCCAGACATTCTTTCCTATAACCCTCGCGAGCCGGTGCGGTATCCGAACAATGGCCGAACACTAACCGATGATGTTGTCGATCTTTTCTTCTCTATCTACGCGAACCGGGAGGTGATAGACAAGGTTGGGCCGCACGGCGACCTGCTAGATGAGTTCCCATACCTTGGGCCGCCGCATGGTTTTACGCCGAAGGGCATGAAGGAGAATTAATGAACACACGAGACTCACACAGCAAAAAGTGGAGAGTTGTTATTCCTGTAATCATCTTCGCTTTGGTCGTCGGCTGGTATTGGTTTCGACCGGATCGGCTTGTCACCAACCGTCGAGTCGCTGAAGTATTTCCCGCGACCAACGATTCAGCCGCACAGATCCTTGAGTCGGGTACTTTCCATAGCGGCACGCATCCAACCGAGGGAACCGCAACAATCTACAGCATCGAGAATGGGAGCCGAGTTCTTCGGTTCACGAACTTCAAGACATCTAACGGCCCTGACGTTCACATTTACATGGTGGCTGCCGAAGACGCCAGGGACAATGCAAGCGTGGAACACGCCGCGTTCGTCGATCTGGGACTCATCAAGGGAAACATCGGCGATCAGAACTACATTCTCGGCTCCGATCTAGACTTGGCGAAGTACCGTACCGTTTCTGTGTGGTGCAAACGGTTTAGTAAGAATTTCGGCGCTGCACCATTGATGCCCGCCGCGCAATCAACCAGATAAGCCACAATGCAAATAGAATTTTCTCTTAATACAAACAAACCAGCTGCCCGAAGCTTCCTATCGGGAGGAAGGAAAACATATGCCCCATGTTTCATTCGCGCGTGACATCAAGCCGTTGTTTCGCGCCGTCGATATAGCGCACATGAAGCGTTACAAGATAAACTTGGATGACTACACCTTCATGTCCAATCCGGACCATGCTAACAAAGTGCTTGGAACGCTTTCGCCGCACGATGGCCATCCGCCTTCCATGCCACCCAGCGGGCCCTATTGGACAGAGGACCAGCTCGCGTTGTTCGCACAGTGGCAGAAGGACGGATACCAGCCGTAGACCTCATCATGCCTGCTGAAGAAATTCCGGTATCTGCATACTCATCCAAGCTGCTGAATAGAGCTGATGCTGCGGAAGGCACCGTGGCGTTCCAGTTTGAGAAACCGCCGGGATTTGATTTCAAGCCCGGACAATCCGTTGACCTGACGTTGCTGAATCCGCCAGAAACGGACTCCGAAGGAAATATTCGCACTTTCTCTATTGCCAGCGCTCCATTTGAAGACCAGCTAAGGCTCGCGACCCGCATGCGTGACACGGCATTTAAGCGCTCACTGAAGAAAGTGCCGCTCGGCACCGTCGTGAAGATGGACTCGGCAATGGGCGATTTCACGCTGCATAAGAATTCCGCTAAACCGGCCGTGTTTCTTGCCGGTGGAATCGGAATTACACCGTTTTCCAGTATGGTTCGGCAGGCCGACCATGACCGCGCGCCACACAAGTTGTACCTCTTTTATTCCAACCGGCGGCCCGAGGACGCGCCCTTTATCGAAGTCCTGCAGAATCTGGAGAAGACAAACCCAAACTTCCGTTTCATTCCCACCATGACGGAGATGCCGAGCTCGAAAAAAATCTGGAATGGCGAGACCGGGCGAATCAACAAAGAAATGCTGTCCAAGTATCTGAATGATCTGCGAGGTCCGATTTACTATATCGCCGGTCCCCCCGCGATGGTCAGCGGGATGAGAAAGATGCTGGTTGAATGCAGTGTCGATGAAGACGACATCCGAAGTGATGAATTTGCGGGCTATTGATCTGGGAATCGCTTTGGCTGGGATTAGCCTAACGAATCGGTAGCCACTGCTTGAGGTTAACAATATGTTAGCAAACAAACCGAAAACCAAAATTCTCGTCGATGGTGGAGACCCTGATGAAACATTAAGAGTGAAGCAATTGCTAGGGTTTGTTGATGGTCAAACCACGAACCCAAGCCTGATCGCAAAAAATCCGGAGATTCAGGAGCGAATTGCGTCGGGCCACACCTTGAGCCCACAGGAGGAGAAAGACGAGTACAGGAAGATTGTTCAGGCCATCTCACCATTGGTCGACGATGCTGACGTTTCGATTGAGGTTTTTGCGGACCTGGACACGAAAGCCGAGGATATGCTCGCGCAGGGCGAGGAAATGTTCTCTTGGATTCCCAATGCCTACATTAAATATCCGTGCACGCGCGAAGGCCTGCGAGCCGCAGAAATGTCGGTGGCCGACAAATTCGCGTGAACATGACGCTGTGTTTCTCTCAAGAACAGGCAGCTGCGGTGCATGCCGCGACAAGGGGCTCAAGAGAGCCGGTCTATGTATCGCCATTTGTTGGGAGGCTTGATGACCGCGGCGAAAACGGCATCGACCTCATCAAGAACATTAAGGAAATGTACAAGAACGGCGATGGTCACGTGTATGTCCTGGCCGCGAGCATACGGCACCTCGATCATCTGTTAGCTTCCTTTGCGCTCGGCGTTGAGCTAGCCACAGTTCCCGAGAAGGTCCTGATCGAATGGGCCACAAAAGACTTTCCGATGCCGGATAAAGACTTCAGCTACAAAGCTGTTGATGCGAGTCGCAAGCCCCTGAAGCCGATTCCGTACAAGGCGTTGGATCTCGACCGGCCTTGGCAGAGCTTCGACACCGCGCATGAACTTACAACTGCGGGAATTCAGAAGTTTGTGGCTGATTATCGGAGCACGCTTTCCAAGCCGATCCGGAATGGAACCTGACATTGTTGCTGGGGCAAAGTTTCCCGATTACGAACTTGCCGATCATACCGGCAAGCATCGAAAATTGTCCGAATTGCAAGGGCAGGATCCGATGGTTGTGGTTCTTAGCCGCGGAGCTTTCTGCCCGAAAGATCGGCGACAACACGAAGGTCTGCTTCAGCTGCATCGAGAGCTAGACGTTGGCTATTGTCGATTAGTCACGATTAGCACCGACAACATCACTGAGACTAACGAATTTCGCACGGGGGTCGGCGCACACTGGCCTTTTCTCTCCGATACGCGGCGCATTGTCCAAAAAGATCTCGATATCCGCGAATACACCGATCCTGATCACAATCCGATGATTCCGCACACGATCGTGCTAGAGCCCGGCCTGGTGATTTACAAGATCTACATGGGCTATTGGTTTTTGATCATCCTCACGTACCAGAATCGCCCCAGGTTATCATAGAAGCTTCCCAGGTAACCAAGCGTGGGACCAAGGCCGAATTGCAGCGGAACTTTCGCTAAATACTGCGTCGTTTAGGGAGGCGTCAGACAACTTTTTCCACGCGATTTAGATTGAAAGTTTTCGTGGAAATCGGCTTAATCGCAATTTGCTTGGATCTTCGGATCTAACCATGAACGCGCCGATTAGGCCGGCAGCCGCTTGCGCCACCCTTGCGGGGACGCTCGCCTTTTGTTTCATTTTCGCAGCGAACGCATTTGCTCAAGAGGTGGAAGCCGAGCGGGTGACCGTGACTGGCGAGCCCGTGACTGTGACTGGCTCCCTCATTCCAACCTCTGAGGTGGTCGGCCCGAACCCGATATCTACCCTCGACCGCGATTTGATTAACAAGGCGGGTCAAGGCACTACCACGGAACAGCTTCTCAAGAGTCTGCCGGTGGCGAGTGCGAACAGCATTCCGGTTCAGAATAACGCGGTCGGCATAGGGGGGCCGGCCGGGGCGGCTTCGGTGTCGCTGCGTGGTTTCGACCCGGGCGCCACACTGGTTCTCATCGATGGCCGCCGTGTCGCGCCGTACCCGGGGACAGCGCCCTCTGGCGCCGCTTTCTTCGATCTGAACACGATTCCCATTGCCGCTGTCCAGAGCATCGAAATTCAGAAGGACGGCGCTTCAACCACTTACGGGGCGGACGCGGTTGCCGGCGTAGTGAACCTCAAGCTGTACAAAGACTACCGTGGCGCCCAGGTGACTCTCTATTATGGCAACACGCTGGATAAAGACGCGGGCGAGTATAGCGGCGACATTCTTTTCGGCACGGGCGACGACAAAACAAGTATCACCGGCGACATCTTTTTCTACCACCGTAACTCGCTATTTAATCGCGACCGGGGCAACTCCAATCACGGGCCATTTTTGAGCTCGAGCTCCAGCCCGTACAATCTCCAGTTGAGCAGCGATGTGGCGGCAGCCGCTGGCGGAACGAATTTAAGTCCGGGAGGGTTTGAATTTGCGAGTCCGCCAAATTTTACCAACGGATTGGCTCCGCCAAGCGATTACCTCTATAACTTTCCCGGACATGTCAGGGGAAATCGGGTGTTCGGCGCTTTGCTACCTGGTTTTAACTTTAACGCGTTCGCGGGTTCTTTTCCCACCCAGGAACGCTGGGGCGGCTATACGGCTTTCGAAACCAAAATCTGTGATGATCAGTTTCGGGTTTTCGGCGATTTTTATTATGCCCGCGTGAAGACGCATGACGAACTTGCGCCGCCCGCTACGGGTCCATTCGAAGCCCCTGGGTTGGGTGTAATCGCCATCCCCCCCAATCACCCGCTGCCGGGAGGGGCCGCGCCTCCGAACACGCCGACCATTGCGGAAACCGGCATGCCTTCGGATGCATTCAATCCATTCAATCCATTTGAACAGATCATCTCCGGCGACACTATGGCACGCCTTGCCGATTTCGGTAACCGCTTGGTCGAGGAGGAAAACATCGCCGAGCTTTTCACGGTCGGTGTAAAAGGCGACAAGCTCTTTAACGGAAGCTGGGGTTACGACGGAGCATTCCGGTGCAGTCAAATCCAGGATACTTCTGAGCTTCGAAATGTCTCGGTCTCGCGCTTCAATCGCATTCTGAACGCGGCGGACTCGATCTATAATCCTACCTCGGCGGATTTTATCGGACAGACCACGCCGTACAATCCGTTCGGAGACTTCCGCGTACCGATCCCAACGAACCTGCCATTGATCGACTTCGCGATCATACATACGAGGGACCTTAATACATCCAAACTGGCGACGCTGGATTTAAATATTTACACCACCGATCTGTTTGATTTGCCCGCAGGCGGTGTCGGACTCGCCTTTGGCGGCGTCTTTATTCGGGAATCTTTGACTGAAAATCCGGATGACCAAAACCGCAATAAAGATAGCGTCGGTGTCGGGCAAGAGTTCCCTGTTAAGGTCGGACGCAAAGAATACGCGTTGTATGCGGAAACGCTTATTCCAATTTTCAGTCCCAAATGGAAGATACCGTTGTTCTACTCGCTGGAGCTCGCGGCCGGGGCCCGGTTTGAGGCCTTCAACAACGATACAAATTCGTTAGTGCCCAAAGTGGGGGTGCGCTGGCAGCCGTTTGACGAACAGCTCACCCTTCGCAGCACGTGGGGTGAAGGCTTCGTTGAGCCCTCGCTCACCGAGCTTTATGGACCTAGAATTTTCGGTTTCGATGCAACGTCTTTCATGGGCGACCGCAACCCGGAAACAGCAACTCTAAACAACCCCAACCCACACCTCGGGCCAGAACGTTCCCGTAATTGGACTGGGGGTATTGTTTATACGCCGAAGTGGATTCCGGCCGGTACGTTGACGTTGACGATTGACCTGTGGGATATCGAACGGACGGGCGTTGTGATGACGGATTCTCCTCAGAGCGTGATTGAACGCTTTTTAGCCGGCAAACTGCAACCTGGAGAAGCGGTTTATCTCGACCCCTCAGGAAACTTCGTATCAGAGGTGGTAAGTCCTTTTATCAACGGCGGCCGTCAGAGCGCGCGCGGTGTTGACTTTGGCGTTGAGTACCAACTCAAGACTCGTTTCGGAACATTTACTTCTCTAACCCGGGCGACTTATCTGGATCAGTTCGTCTTCCAGTTCAAGGGAGACAGGGCATGGCAAGTGGCCGGGCGTACCAACGGCGATTGGTGGGGAGGCAGCGATTTCGGGATCGGTGGCGACGCTTGGTACAAATGGAAGGGACTCTCGACACTTGATTGGACGTGGCACAACTTCGACTTGAACGCGACCGTGCATATGCTCGATGGATTCTGGGAAGAGATTTTTGCCAAGAAGTTTGATGGGGTTTGGAAGCAGCACTACGTGCATCCGACCTGGTTCACAGACGCGCAGCTCTCCTACAGCCTGATCTTCACGCCACCGGTGGAAGCGGCGCCGGTGGCCGGGTACTCAAAAGATAGCAAGGAAGTGGTGGGCAAAGAGAAGGAAGCGCCGCCGACAGCTGCTTACGCCATGCCGTGCTGGAAAAAGATCGTGAACAACTCCACGGTCACCGTTGGTGTGAACAATATATTTGGTGAGGACCCACCGCCCGAGTTTGGGTTCGAATTTGGCAGCACCGTAGGCTATCCGGGCTTCGCCTATGATAACCTGGGACGATTCTGGTATGTCCGACTGATCAAGAAGTTCTAAGGAGCTATCTGCTGGCGGCTTTGGCCCGCCGCTCTACAGCGGGACGATTTATAAGATGGCTCTAATAAACCGTCTTCGGCTCCGGTCCGGCTAGAATCTTCTGGAAACGTGGATTGTTTCGAAGCGAGTCCCATTCCCACCGCAGACGAAGCTCGGCGAGCGTGATGCTACCCGGAAAATCCGGGTAAATAGCTGCCCCGGGAGTGGAAAGGAGACGCTCGATTAGCGTGATCGCCTGATCCGGCTCGCCAAGGAGTGCATAAGCCAGCGCCAGATTGCCCTCGTTGAGGGCGCCATGAAATGCGTTCTTGGTTTCCGGCTCAAGTTCAATGGCCCGGCGACCCTCTCGGATGCCATCCTCCTTCCTGCCCATGTAGGCGTAAAGTAATCCGAGGTCAGCGTGGTGATTCGGATCGTCTGGATCGTCGCGCACCCGCTTTTCGATAGCTGGTCTCGCCGCGTCAAAATAGCGCTGAGCCGATTCGATGTCGCCGCGCGCGAGGGCGGTGCGGCCCCGGTAAAATGTCTTCGGGCCGTGAAATGCCCAAGGAAAAGCTTCCAACGGAGAATCCGCCAGAACCTTTTCCGCGGCCGCATAATCCCGCTCCAGCATGGCCAGGTCCCATCGCGCCAAAGTCGCCGATCCATCGGGATCAATGCCGGCAGGAATGTTTTGCAGAATGTTTCTGCCGGCAGCGGGATTGCTGTTTCGAAACACTTCCAGGTAAGCAAGGCCGATCTTGGGATACGCGAAGTCCGGCGCGCGATTGTAACAGGCAGTAGCGGCAGACCAGTCACGCAAAAAAAGGTGATTGTTGGCGGCGAACCAAACGATGTCGGCATTGTGCGGATCGAGGGACAGGGCGCGTTCGAAGCTGGCCACCGAGTCGCGCCAGCGTCCCTGCCGGCGATAGATGCCACCAACATAATTGTAGATCTCGGCATTATTGGGAGAAGTCGCCGCGGCGAGCTCGAACTCCTTAAGAGCTGCGTCGTAATTCTTTTCCCCCCAATAGAGGCAAAGACCTAAAGCCATATGTGCTTCGCCCAAGGTTGGCGATAATCGCAGAGCTTCCTCCGCCTGGGCACGCGCTTTCGCTTTACGCGCCCGGTAATCGCCCTTACTTGAGATCTGGCTATTGAGAAGGGAAGCTCGCGCGTAAGCCAAGGCGAACGTGGGATCAAGCGCAGTCGCTTGCATGTAGAGCTCCTCCTCCGCAAATAAATCTTCTCCTTCCTTTCCGAGTGCTGTCAGGTAAAGCACGTAGGCCTCTGAGTTAGCGGTAGGTTTGGCAACAAAGCGGGCCATTTCTTCTGGTGCGAGTTTCGCTTTCAGACAGGCCGCGATCTGCGTGGCCAGTTCGCCCTGAAGGCCGATCGAATCGGCGACGGCGCGGTCGTAGCGCTCCGCCCAGACGTGGCGGTCGTTGCGTGCGTCGATCAGCTGGACGTTAACGAGCACGCGGTTGCCCGTGCGGCGTACGGTCCCTTCGAGAACATTCGCCACTCCCAGCGCCTGGCCGATCTCACGCATATTGCGCCCGCCGGGTTTTTGATAAGCCATCACGCTCGTGCGGCTGATTACTTTCAAATCGTGAATCTGCGCGAGGCTCGTCAGCACGTCGTCTTGAATCCCGGCGGCGAAGTAGGAATTTTCTTTGTTGTCACTGAAATTCTCAAAGGGCAACACGGCAATGCTCTTCTCTGGAATTGAGCTCCTCGTTGGGTTTCGATGCCAGTAGAATGGAAACGCCAGCGCCAGAGCAGCTACTAACAATACGAGCACCGAAGCAATGGGCGATCGTGTCCAGCGCAGCCATGAAGGAGCCGCAGTGGAGCGTTCCAACGCAGTCTTGAATTCCATGCTGCGACGGAGACTTTGGAGCGCCTCAAACAGTTCGTGTGCGCTCTGATACCGTTCCTCGCGCTCTTTGCGCAGCGTTTTGCTGATAATCTGTTGAAGCTCAGCGGGCGGGTGTGCGACGTAGCGCATGAGCGGCGGTGGCTCCCTGTCAAGAATCGCAGACATCACTTCTTTTGGTGTGTCGCCGGTAAATGGCGCATGGCCTGTTACCATCTCGTAAAGGACTACGCCGAGATTCCAGATGTCGGTGCTCCTGTCAACGTGCGCTCCGCACGCCTGCTCCGGCGACATATAACGAACGGTTCCCAGTACGGCCCCAAGATTGGTCTCAGCCAGTGTCGCCGATCCTGCCCCGTCCGCCGTAGCATCCACCCTCCGCAGTACTGCTACGGAGGACGGGTCGGCGAAGGCGGATTCGGC
>DATEZD010000134.1:0-6641 GCA_035255865.1 Candidatus Udaeobacter sp. | reverse complement strand
TTATAAAATTCGATCTGCCGCCCGCCGAGGCGACGTATTACGCGCCAGCCGTGACTGTTTGCAAACTCACTCACCTCCGCATCGGAAATTGCTCGCAGCACGCGCAGCTCTGCGGGCTGCGTGACAACGTACTCAGACCCGAGCGACAGTGCTTGCGCGATTTTCGCGGCCAGTGCGGGAAGTTCTTTGTCCATCGTGTTGCCGGTCTAACGATCAATCGCGCCACCAGCGCTTCCGGAATTTTTCTTCGGGGGCAGCGGCGGCGGACGTTTCGTTTTTCGATTTAATCTTTCTTTCAAGGCGAGATGCGCTTTGCGGCTCGGAGAAGGCCCGCGTGCGCTTGGTCTTTCCATGGCGAATGTAGCTAGGAAGATAGACCTCCAGGTCTATGCGGCCAGCGGAGTTTTACTCCGCTGAAATGGGCAGCGGGCAACATGCCCGCTGGGCGCACAGGCGACACGCCTATGTTCCCGGCACGCCACTGACTGGCGCGGTCGTGCCGGAGGGCTAGATTCTGTAAATGTTTTCGGAAACGATCGAGCTACGCGGGCACATTATCGACTCGCTCATTTTACCAAAGGTGCTGGATCAAATTTTGACCCATGGCGCGAATTTCAAAATTACTGAGATCGACATCGGCAAAAAGCGAGCGAACCAAAGCTTCGCGCGCATCGAGGTGTCTGCCGAAACGACCGAAGCGCTCGATGAACTGATTTTGCGCCTGCGGCAGCAGGGCGCCGAAATACCTAAAAAGGCAGACGCCGAGCTCGCTCCAGCGCCGGCGGAGGGCGTTTTCCCGCGCGATTTCTACGTGACGACGAACCAGCAAACCTTTGTCCGGTTTGACGGCAAAGAAATCGAAGTGCGGCCTGCCATGATGGATAGCGCCATTTCAGTGGATCGAAAACGAGGCGCCGCGCGGGCCGTCAAATTCTTCGACGTCCGCAAAGGCGACGAGATTGTCGTTGGCCACCAGGGTGTGCGCGTGGTGCCTGTGCAGCGCGCGACCTCGGGCACGGATGTTTTTCAGTTCATCAACACGATCATCGACGCCGACGAACCGAAGTCGGCCATCATTCGCGAGCTGGCCGGGGAATTGCAACGCGCGCGCACGGCAAACGGAAGAATCGCAGTAGTCGTAGGGCCTGCGATCGTGCGAACCGGCGCCGGTCAGCACTTGGTGCGCCTGATCGAATCGCGATATGTCGATCGCCTTTTTGCCGGAAATTCATTCGCCGCTTACGACTTGGAACGCGCATTGTTTGGTACCTCTTTGGGAATAAGTCCCGACCTGGCCTTCGCGCGCGGAGGGCGCGAGAACCTTGTTCGCGCGGTCAATGCAATTCGTGAAACCGGCGGAATTGCTGCGGCTGTTCAAAAAGAGATCCTGACCAGCGGCATCATGCACGCGTGCGTCCGGCACGATGTCGATATCGTGCTGATCGGCTCGATTCGCGACGAGGGACCGATTCCTGGCGTAACGACAGACGCAATCGAGGCCCAAAAAGTGATGCGCGAAAAACTGACCGACGTGACGCACGCCCTGTTACTGGCGACACTTCAGCATTCGCTCGCGGTGGCAAGCATGCTGGCGCCCACTGTGAAAACCGTCTGCGTCGATATCGATTCGTCCGCAGTAGAAAGAGCGGTCGAGCATCAGCCGTTGCAATCTATTGGCCTGGTCACGGACGTGGAACCATTTCTCAGGGAACTCGCCGATTACCTTGGCGAATCGGGCAATTCTCCGAAATGACCAGCGCGAATCATCGAGTAGATTTCGGGATCGTATGCGCGAGCTGCTTCTTTGTCCGCCGGATTATTTCGGCATCGAATACGAGATTAATCCCTGGATGAGCGTCGCGCGTGGAGCGGAGGCAGCGCTCGCCAAAAAGCAATGGGAACAATTGCATGCGACGCTTTCAGAACTGCGGTGCAAAGTTGATCTGATCTCGCCGCAGCGGGGATTTCCCGACATGGTTTTCACCGCCAACGCCGGGCTAACCGTCGGGCGCGAATTCATCCCCAGTAATTTCCGCCATAAGGAACGCGCCGGTGAGCAGCCGTTTTTTGCCAAATGGATGCAGCAACGCGGATACGAAGTGCACTGGCTGCCGGAGAATCTCTATTTCGAGGGCGAAGGAGATGCACTCTTTGGCGGCGACGTTCTCTTTTGCGGCTACAAATTTCGTTCGGACATCCAATCACACCGCGCGATCGCTGAGATGCTTGGTTGTCTCACCGTCTCGGTCGAACTTGTGGATCCCCGATTTTATCATCTCGACACCTGCTTTTGCCCCTTACCCGACG
The DNA here is from genome assembly GCA_035255865.1 of Candidatus Udaeobacter sp. Classification (GTDB taxonomy): domain Bacteria; phylum Verrucomicrobiota; class Verrucomicrobiia; order Chthoniobacterales; family UBA10450; genus Udaeobacter. Next base: position 4,334 of record DATEZD010000134.1, on the reverse strand, counting down.
GTGGCGCATTTTGGTTTCCAGATGCCTTTGACGAGTACGGCCAGCGCGCAATCCGGGAGCACGTGACCGATTTGATCGATGTTGCACCTGAAGAGGCGGTGCACTTTTCGTGTAACGCCGTGGTGATCGAGCGCGACATTGTTCTGCCGGAAGGCGCGCCCCAGCTTGCGACGAAGCTGGAAGATCGTGGTTATCGCTGCCACGCGTTGCCGATGAGCGAATTCATCAAAGCCGGCGGCGCCTGCAAATGTCTGGTCATGTTCATGCCGCAAAGTGAAAGCGTGTCGTAAACACGCACCATCATCCCGAGCGGAGCGAGGGACCTCTGACAGGCTGATTGATCACGCTGGGAAAATTGCGTGGCCCAAACTTCGACTGTGGGGTTCCTCTCCCGCGGCTGCGGGATCGGAATGACTACAATGGCGTTGGCGCGTCCGCACGCGTCGGCGAGTCACTTTCGTCGCTCGAGGATCATCGGCATGCCGTATCGCGAACGCAAAGAGATATGCGGATCAAGCTTAATTCGGTGGCCCGGTACGAGGCGCATCCGCCACCGCCGGGCGAGCGTGGCTATTGTCAGCACACCCTGCATCCAGGCAAAGCCTTCGCCGATACATTGCAAGCTGCCTCCGCCGAATGGAAAATAGGAAAACTTCGGGCGCCCCGCCGCGGCTTCCGGCGTCCAGCGTTCGGGATCGAACCGCTCTGGTTCCGGAAAATATCGCGCGTCGCGATGCATCACGAACGGGCTAACGTGCACGTACGATCCGCTGCGGATTACGAAACCATTTATCTTCACATCGCGCACTGCTCGCCGGGTCATCATCCAGACAGGCGGATACAGCCGCATCGATTCGGCGAAGACCATCCGTGTGTACCGCAGGCGGTCGAAATCTTGCCCTGACGGCAGCCGATCACCCAGGACGTGATCCACTTCATGGTGCAACTTCGTCGCCACATCCGGATTTTTCGCAAGCGAATACAACGTCCACGTCAAAGCAGTGGCAGGCGTTTCATTGCCGACCATGAAAAACGTGAGCACCTGATCACGTATCTTCTGGTCGGTAATCCCCTTTCGCGATTGTTTGTGCAGACGCACCAACACCGAGAGTAAATCCGGATCGTCGCACGCGCCCTTTCGACGTTCGGCAATCATGGCGCGAAGCTCCGTGTCCAGTTTCGCCGCGGCGCGGGCGAAGCGACGATGGGAGGGGAGCGAAAGCTTCTCGAACTTCTTGCTGGCCAGCGCCAGATTGTTGAAGCGAGTGGCTTCTAAGATCGTGACGAGTGCGTTGCGCAACTCGGCCCCTTTCGAGCTGAAATCAACATTGAACAGCGCTTTTCCACTAATGGATATGGCCAAATCCGTCATCTCCTCCGCCATATCCACCGTGGCGCCGTCGGGCCACTTGTCAGTCCAACGGACGATCTGATCAACCATGACATCGCCGAGCCCAAGGATCCGTTCACGACTAAACATCGGTTGCAGGAGAGCGCGCTGTTTCTTATGGCGCTCGCCGCGGCAAGTCAGCAAACCCGTCCCAAGGACCCGTCGCAGTGGGCGGTGCACGCACCGCCGCAGATTCTCGTGATCAAGCAGGGCGGCACGGACAAGATCGGGATGATTGAGCAGAAAATCGCTCTTACCTCCAATCTTTAGATGGACGATGTCTCCGTGTTTGCGCGCCGCGCGCGTGAGATAGCCAAGCGGATCACGATAGAGCGCCGCGTAGGCGAGCCATGGATTTCTCGGTCCTGACGGCTTCGCGGGGCAAGCATCGATAGCCTCTATTGCTGACTGAGCCATGTGTAGGGCGAAACCTCACAATGGCAAATCCGCCAGAGGCCAGTCAAGGAAATAGCTGGCAGCACGCCGGCAGACTGGCGCGACCGAGGTGAAAGTTCGTTGGTTACCCCCGTCTCTTCGCTGCGAGGGCGCTCTCTATCTTTCCCAGCGGCAAACAATTCATCACGTCGTCTTTCGTGAGCCAGCCTTTGCGCGCGACGCCAATGCCAAACCATAAATCCAGCAAACGCTCGGCGCGATGCGCGTCCGGGTTGACCACACATTTGACGCCCTTCTGTTTCGCCATTGGCCACCAGCGCCAATCGAGATCGAGCCGTTTCGGAGCGGCGTTGAGTTCAATCCATGTCCCCGTGCGCGCAGCGGCATCGAGAATTTTGGGAACATCGATTTTGTAAGGCTCGCGTTTCAAAAGCAAACGACCGGTCGGATGCGCCAGCATCGTGACGAACGAATTCTCCATCGCGCGAATCATGCGTCTGGTCATGTCCGCTTCGCTCAGACCAAGAGCAGAATGAACGGAAGCGACTACGAAATCGAGTTGCGACAAAACTTCATCGGGAAAATCAAGCGTACCGTCGCGAAGAATGTCGCATTCGACTCCAGCAAAGAGATGGAAGCCGTCGAACCTTTTGTTTAGCTTTCGAATCACCGCGACTTGCGCGAGCAATTTTTTCTCATCGAGCCCGTGCGCCTGAATCTGGCTTCGGCTGTGATCGGCAATGCCGAGATACTCCAGCCCAAGCGCCTGCGCGGCTTCCGCCATTTCTTCGAGGGAGTTGTGTCCGTCGCTTGCAGTAGTGTGACAATGAAACGTGCCCCGCAAATTTTCCTTCTCGATCAATTTTGGCAGAGAATGTTTCTCGGCAGCTTCGAACTCGCCCCAATTCTCCCGTAGCTCCGGCGGTATAAAATCGAGATCAACCGCCCGATAAAGTTCGGTTTCGTCGCACGCCTTTGGGATCTTTTTGGGCCGAATATTCCTCTTCGCGTTCGGATCAGGCGGCAACGGCGCGAGCCGATACTCGTTTAGCGTCCACCCTCGTTTAAGCGCGCGGCTGCGTAGCTCGATGTTGTGTTCCTTGTTCCCGGTAAAATAAGCGAGCGCAAAAGGATATTCCGCCGTGCTGACTACCCGCAGGTCACACTGCACTCCGGAACGAAGTCGCACACTCGATTTCGTCGGCCCTTGAGCGATGATCGATTCCACCAGCGGATGGGAAACGAAAAATTTCGTGATCGCCTCGGGTTTTTTTGTCGCCACCAACAAATCCAAATCGTGCACGATTTCTTTTCGCCGACGATAACTTCCAGCGGTATCCACCTGTAGAGCGTCGGGATGCGCCGCCAGATCCTCGCGCAACGTTTCCGCTTCCGCCGCGACTTGTCCGAACTGGAACGCGCCGGCGTGCGCGGCGCGTTTCGCGATGGCGTCGCAAAGCTTTTGCTGCGTGGTCTGCCCAAAACCCGGCAATTCAGCGACGCGCCCCTCTTCGCACGCCTTCTGCAACTGCTCGATCGAACTGATGCCGAGTTGATCATAAAGAGCTCTTATCTTTTTGGCACCTAGTCCAGACAATGAGAACAATTCCATGATTCCGCTCGGGAATTCCGCACTCAACTCTTCGAGGTATTTGAGTGAACCGGTCGCGGCCAGTTCCTTGATTTTCAACGCAATCCTCTTCCCGATTCCCGGAATTTTCGCCACCGCTTCTTCATCATGAAGATTCGGAACGTTGCCGCCAAAGGTTTCGATTGCGCGCGCAGCGTTAGTATAGGCGCGAATCTTGAACGGATTCTCGCCCTTCAATTCAAGTAGTGTTGCGATCTGCTCCAAAACGACGGCGATCTCCTCTTTGGTCATCGCCAAGACCGTTAGCCCAGATTGCCGCCTCGTCGAATGGCGAGCCGCCTCGCGGCGCACGAGGGTAGCCCCGTTTCGCTAAGGTGTCCTAAATGTCTTGTCGCTGCCGTAGGTGGTACCGGCGCTGTTCGTGGCGACGATGCGAAAATGATAGGTCGTGCTCCCGTTCAAGCCGCTGATGTTCGCACTGACGCTCTGATAGGTGTTTCCGCCAAAGCTCTGATTGGCTGTGGTCAATCCGTAACTGCTCGTAGTGCCGTATTGGAAGTGAACGCTCGTGGTCAAGCCATGGGGATCAACTGTCCCCTTCAGTGTGGCTGAAGAACTTGTCACACTCGTCGCGGGGTTTGTGATGACCACAGGCGGCCCGGTCGCGCTCAACGTAGTAAAGGTCTGGTCCGCACCATGGACGGTACCGCTGCTGTTGGTGGCCACGATCCGGATATGATACGTGGTGCTCGCACTCAAGCCGCTGATGCCGGCAGCCACATTCTCGTATGTGTTGCCAGTCTTACTCTGCGGAGAGCTGCTGAGTCCGTAGCTGGTTGTTGTACCGTACTGGAAATAAGCATTCGTGCTCAACCCGTGGGGATCCACTGAGCCATTGAGTCTGACTGAAAAGCTAGCGATGAAAGTTGCGGGGTTAGTTGTAACGACTGGAGGCCC
>DATEZD010000133.1:0-32441 GCA_035255865.1 Candidatus Udaeobacter sp. | reverse complement strand
ACCGCAAACACCAGCGTCGGAAAACCTCGAAACGTAATCTCCTTCTCGACTTTCATTCCATTTTTCTCGGCCACGCGACGTGACGGGATGTTTTCAGGATGAATGAGTGAGATGACGCGCGGCAGTTTCCAGTCGCGAAAGGCGTGATCACGTACGGCCTGCGCCGCTTCGGTGGTCAGACCACGATTCCAGTAGTCGGGATGGAGTCGGTAACCAATTTCGACCTCTCCGGGCACCTCAGGGTGATGGTGAAAACCGCAATAACCAAGGACCTCAGTATTTTCGCGAAGAACAACTGCGAAAGGCGAAGGTAAACCGGCCTTCTCCCAGGAAAGAAATTTATCGAGGACACCTTGTGTTTGCTCCCTCGTGTATGGGCCCGGCGAGAAGCGCATGAAATCTCGGTTCGCCATCAGTTCCGCCAGACGATCAATATCTTCTTCGCGGAACGGGCGAAGACTAAGACGTAATGTTTCGAGGACCGCCACTCAGTTAGTGAACACGAACACTCAACGAGTTGCGATTCATAATCAGGATGTCAACCGACGAAGAATATGCGCGACCGGCGACGCCGCTGGATACTTCGAGTCTAATCGAAGTACAGGACGCGTCGCGGCATCGCACGGCATGTCATCTTTACAAGCGCGCAACGCAAACTGTGTTTGGCGAAGGCCCAAAGAACGCCTCTATCATGCTGGTTGGCGAACAGCCGGGGGATTATGAAGCATCTCGGGGAGACCATTCGCTGGACCCGCCGGGAAGATTATGGACCAGGCGCTTGAGGAAGCCGGAATTGATCGATCCCAGGTTTATGTGACGAACGCGGTGAAACATTCTAAGTGGGAGCCTCGCGGGAAACGCCGTATCCATCAGAAGCCAAATTCCCGCGAAATCGCCGCATGCCGGCCCTGGCTTGAAGCGGAGCTGCGAATTATTAAGCCAAAGCTGGTCGTCGCCATGGGCGCGACGGCAGCACAAACGATTTTCGGACCGACGTTTCGAGTCACGCGCGAACGCGGCCAGGTATTGTCGTCTAAACTTGCGCGGAGCGTTCTCGCGACCGTGCATCCATCGTCGCTTCTTCGGCAGCCAGACGAGGCCTCGCGCCAGCGCGAATACAAGCATTTCGTCAGCGACCTTCGCACCGCATTACGCGCAGGTGGCAAAGAATAAAACAGCAACTACCTCGTACTGTCATTCTGAGCGAAGCGAAGAATCCCGGATCAATTTTGGAGCTATCTTTCTCGGGAAGAGAACAGAGATGTTTCGCTTCGCTCAACATGACAGCGCCAAGTACGAGAGCTTGATGACTTCTAGTTTATTCAAGCGTCGATATATCTCGCGTTTTATATCCCGCGACGAACGCCTTACGAAATTGATCGAATGTGTCGCTTTCGATTTCGGTGCGCGCTTGCCTCATTAAATTCAAATAGAAGTGCAAATTGTGGAGCGTGATCAGGCGAAGCCCGAGAATCTCCTCCGCCTTGATGAGGTGACGAATGTAGCCACGTGAAAATTCCCGGCAGGCATCGCATGTGCAGTTTTCTTCTATCGGTCGTTTGTCCAGCGCGAACTCTGCGTTTTTTAGATTGAGCGTGCCTGCCGCGGTGAACGCCGTTCCATTTCGCGCCAGACGCGTCGGCAGCACGCAATCGAACATATCCATCCCGCGCGCGATGATCTCCAGCATTTGCGGCGGTGTGCCCAGTCCCATTGCGTAACGCGGCTTGTCTTTTGGCAAAAACGGCTCTGCCGATTCGATAGCCGTCATCATTTCTTCTTCCGGCTCACCTACGCTTACCCCGCCGATCGCGTAACCATCGAAACCAAGATCGACGATTGCCTGCGCACTTTGCTTCCGCAGATCATCAAACGTCGCGCCCTGGACGATACCGAAAAGCTTCGAATCGGCGAATCGGCGATCCGGCGAGTCGGCGAGTCCCCGTTTTGCCGGTTCGCCGGTTCGCCGTTTCCATTCTAGGCATCTGTTCGCCCAGCGCGTCGTCAACTCGGCGCTTTGCGCCGCGTAATCGTATTCGCATGGATACGGAACGCATTCATCGAGCGCCATGGCGATGTCGCCACCCAGCGCAGCCTGAATTTCCATTGCGACCTCCGGAGAAATGAATGCGCGCGCTCCGTCGATGTGATTTTGAAATTCGACGCCCTCCTCCGTGATCTTGCGCAGCTTCGCCAGCGAAAAGATCTGGTAACCGCCGCTATCGGTCAGAATCGGTCCATCCCAATTCATGAATTTATGCAGCCCACCAAAATGTTTGATCACATCCAGCCCCGGCCTAACGAACAAGTGATAAGTATTTCCCAGAATGATTTGTGCATTCATCTCGCGCAGTTCTCGTGGGCTTACGCCTTTCACAGAACCTTGCGTTCCCACCGGCATGAACGCCGGCGTATCGATCACGCCATGCGCCATTGTTAACTGTCCACGCCTCGCCTTTGAATGTCGATCGGTCGTCGAAAGTACGAAGTTTTTCTGCATCCGAACTAGAGACTCCTCGACTTCGCTCGGGATGACAAATACAGCGTAAAATATTCTTTGCGGAGTGGTGTTTCCCCTCTATATTCGCGACTCACCGCACAGGAGCGTGAGAAATTTTTTTGCGCGGCCTGAGCGGGTTTTTTGTCGCCCCGAGCACGAGGCTTTTGGCGGCGCTTTGTTTTTACAATGCCCACGATTAATCAACTAATTCGGAAAGGACGCCGGAAGGTGTCGATGAAATCGAAGTCGCCGGCACTGGTCGGCTGTCCGCAGCGGCGTGGTGTGTGCGTACAGGTGATGACGCGCACGCCCAAGAAGCCGAACTCCGCCCTGCGCAAAGTGGCAAAAGTGCGGTTGACGAATGGCCAGGAAGTGATTGCCTACATTCCAGGCGAGGGGCATAATTTGCAGGAGCACTCCATTGTGCTCGTGCGCGGCGGACGCGTGAAGGATTTACCCGGCGTGCGCTATCACATTGTGCGCGGAACGCTCGACGCACTGGGCGTGGATGGGCGGCGGCGCGGTCGCTCCAAGTATGGAGCAAAGCGCCCAAAGGCTAGCGCAGCGAGGGAAGCTGCACCGAAAGCGGCACCGAAGGAAGCTGCGGCCGAAAAGAAATAATTTTGAATAGGAAGATCCGACAATGTCGCGACGAAGGAGAGTTTACAAAAAGGAAGAGCACGTCGATTCCCGATATGGGAGTCCGGCAGTGGCCCGACTCATCACCACTGTGATGAAGCGCGGGAAGAAATCGCTCGCGGAGCGAATCGTGTACACTGCGATCGATAAATCGCGCGAAGGTTCTGATTCGGTCGATCCGCTGGAAGTAGTAAATAAAGCGATCGAAAACGTTCGTCCGCGGTTGGAAGTAAAATCGCGCCGCGTCGGTGGGGCAACGTATCAGGTACCAATGGAGGTGGCGCCCGCACGACAAATTTCCCTCGCTACTCGCTGGATTGTCCAATATGCGGACAATCGTAAGGGCGTGCCAATGGCGGAGGCGCTGGCGCAGGAGATTAAGGACGCGGCGGTAGGACAGGGGAACGCGATCAAGAAACGCGAAGACACACATAAAATGGCGCAAGCGAATCGCGCGTTTGCGCATTTCAGGTGGTGAAACAGAAACCCGAAATCCGAATGTCGAAATCCGAAATAAATCCAAATCATCGAATGTTCGAAACACGCAGCAATGCGCGTTTCGCAACCTGGAATTTCGTGCTTCGAATTTGTTTCGAGCTTCGGATTTCGGATTTCGAATTTTAATTGGTTATGGCGACGGCGACGATGGAACAAAAAAAGGCCCCGGCAAAAAATCCGAACTCGCCGAATCGCAAGTTTCCGCTGGAACGAACGCGGAACATTGGGATCGCGGCGCACATCGACGCGGGCAAGACGACGATCACCGAGCGTGTCCTGTTTTACACGGGCATGATCCACAAGATGGGAGAGGTGCACGAAGGCACCACCGTTACGGATTGGATGGAACAAGAACGGGAGCGCGGTATCACGATCACGTCCGCCGCGACCACGTGCACGTGGTCGCAACGCAAGGAAGAAGGCGTTTACAAAATTTTCGAAGGCGTCAAGCAGCGGATCAACATCATCGATACGCCGGGTCACGTTGACTTCACGGCCGAAGTGGAGCGTTCGTTGCGCGTGCTCGACGGTGCGATTGCAGTTTTCGACGGCGTTGCAGGTGTTCAGCCGCAATCGGAGACAGTCTGGCGGCAGGCGACCAAATACAATGTGCCGCGCCTGGCGTTCATCAACAAAATGGACCGCGTCGGTGCGGACTTCGAGATGTCGGTGGACAGCATCCACAAGAAACTCGGCGCGAACGCGTGGCCGGTTTTGTTGCCGCTAGGCAGCGAACATCAGCTGCGCGGCCAGCTCGACGTAATTAATAAGAAGGCGATCATTTATTCCGAGGATGATCAACATGGATCGACATATGAAGTCACTGATGTGCCAAAGGAGTATGTCAATCTTGTTGATAAAGCTTACAACGATCTGGTCGAACATGTTTCCAACATCGATGACGACGTCGCCGAGGCCGTCATCCATGAAAAGCCGGTCACGGCGGAACTGTTAAAGGCTGGAATTCGGCGGCAAACAATCGCCAACAAATTCGTGCCGGTCATCGGCGGGTCGGCGTTGAAGAATATCGGCATTCAGTATTTGGTCGATGCGGTTGTCGATTATCTGCCGAGTCCACTCGACATTCCGCCGGCCAAAGGCCAAGACCCAGATACCGGTGAGCCGGTGGAAGTGCCGACGGATGACAACGGCAACTTTTGTTCACTGGCCTTCAAACTTTGGAGCGATCCGTTCGTCGGGAAGCTGGTTTTCTTCCGAGTTTATTCCGGCACGCTGAGTAAGGGCGACACGGTTTACAACCCGCGCACTAACAAGCGCGAACGAATTTCGCGCTTGATCCAGATTCAAGCAGACAAACGCGAAGACATTGAGACCTGCTACTCCGGCGATATCGCCGCCATCGTCGGTATTAAGAATATCACCACTGGCGACACGCTCTGCGATGAAGACCATCCGATCCTTCTCGAGCCGCCGTCTTTCCCTGACCCAGTGATTTCAATGGCTATTGAGCCCAAGACAAAACTGGATCAGGAAAAAATGGCCACTGCGTTGCAGCGCCTCTCAGAAGAAGACCCGACTTTCTGGGTTTATACGCACGAAGACACTGGCCAGACAATCATCGCCGGGATGGGTGAGTTGCACCTGGAAATCATCCGCGACAGGATGTTTCGCGAGTTCAAAGTGGACGCTAACGCGGGTAAACCGCAGATTGCGTACCGCGAAACGATCACTGCCAGTGCGCACGGGGTCGGCAAGTTGATTAAGCAATCAGGCGGCCGCGGCCAGTATGGACACGTGGAGGTGGACGTGCGCCCAGCCGAGCGCAGCAAAGGCCTAGTCGTCGAGAACAAAATCGTCGGCGGCATCATTCCACGCGAATACATTCCTGCCGTCAAAAAAGGCATCCAAGAAGCAGTGCTCAACGGCGTGCTGGGCGGTTATCCTGTTGTCGATGTTGAGGTCGATATTGTTTACGGATCATTCCACGAAGTCGATTCCAGCGAACTGGCGTTCAAGATGGCCGCGATCTTCGCCATGAAAGATGGATTTAAACAGGGCAAACCGATTCTGCTGGAGCCAATCATGAAGGTCGAAAACATCACGCCGGATGAGTTCCAGGGAGATATCTGCGGCGATCTAAGCCGCCGCCGTGGCAGCATCCACAATATCGAGACACGCGGCAATCTCGCCATTATTCATGCCGAGGTTCCGCTTGCCGAGTTGTTCGGTTACGCGACTGCCATTCGTTCACTTTCGAAGGGCCGCTCCAGTTATTCGATGGAACCCTCGCATTTCCAACCGGTGCCAGCCAACCTGGTTGCGGCCATTCTCGATCAGAAAGAGGCCAAATGAGCAATGGCCAGCGCATTCGAATTCGATTGAAGGCGTTCGATCACCGCATGCTGGATCAATCCGCCGTGGAGATCGTGGAGACCGCCAAACGCACCGGAGCGCGCGTGGCCGGGCCGATTCCGTTGCCGACATTGATCGAGAAGTTTACGGTGAACCGTTCCCCGCACGTGGATAAAAAGTCGATGGAACAATTTGAAATTCGCACGCACAAACGGCTATTGGATATTATTGAACCGACGGCAAAGACGGTGGATGAATTAAAGAAATTGAATTTGCCTGCGGGCGTTGACATTACGATTAAGATTTAAGCGGAGGCGCTTCTGAAACATTTGCAATCGCACGGTCATGAGCATCGGACTTCTTGGACAAAAAATCGGTATGACCAGCGTCTACGACGCCAGGGGGCGATTGCGTCCGGTAACCGTGATAGCGGCCGGCGATAACGTTTTGCTGCGCCGGTTGACCAAAGAGCGCGAAGGATATTCGGCGGTGCAGATTGGGTTTGGCGCGCAGAAGGAATCGCGTGTTACCAAATCGATGCTTGGGGAGTTCAAGAAGGCCGGGGTCGAGCCGCAGAGATTGGTGCGGGAGTTTCGCCTGGCAACTGATCTTCCCGAAGGCGAGATCAATTTGAGCGTTACCCAATTTCAAGCGGGCGACTATGTGGATGTGATTGGCCGATCGAAAGGAAAAGGATTTCAAGGGGTGATGAAGAAGCACAATTTTCACGGACAAGGCGCGGCGCACGGTTCTAAAACACACCGGCGCATCGGCGCAGTCGGCAATCGTTCTACACCAGGACGCATCTGGAAGAACCAGGGAATGCCTGGTCACCTCGGTGACGAGCGTGTGACAGTTCAGAATCTTCAGGTCATGCAGGTGCGCGAATCGGAAAAAATCATTTTGATCAGTGGCGCTGTGCCTGGAGCGAACGGCAGTTACGTGGTCGTTCGGCCGGCTGTTAAGCATCCGGAGCGGCTCGTGGCGTTGCACGCTGAGCATCGAAAGCACGAGGAAGAGGAGAAGGCGAAGAAGCCCAAAACCATAGCTGAGTTGGCGCAGAAAAAATGAGCGCGAAAGTTTTAACCAAAGCCGCAGCGAAGGAAGCGAAGATCGACATCATCGAAGATGGTCGGGGTACGCAGTCCGTCCACGATGTAGTGGTTGCCATGCGCGCGGCGCGGCGCTCCGGGTCGGCAAACACCAAGACCAAAGCGGAAGTGGATCTGTCCGGCGCAAAACCGTGGCGGCAGAAAGGGACCGGTCGCGCCCGGGCCGGTTACAAATCGTCGCCCATCTGGCGTGGTGGTGGCGTCGCGTTCGGGCCAAAGCCGCGCGATTATTCCAAAAGGATTTCAAAATCTGTGCGGCGTCTCGCCTTTCAAAAAGCTTTGAGCGGGCGGATCATGGCAGGAGATGTCCTGACCGTGGACAAGTTCGTCGTTCCAGAGCTCAAGACGAAGTCGTTTATCGCGCTGCTAAAGAAGCAAACAGACGCGCGCAAAGTTTTATTAATTTCGGATGCGTTTGATCAGAACACCTTGAAATCCGGACGCAACGTCAAACCGGTGACGTTCGCCACTGCTTCAGATGTAAACACCGAACAGTTGCTCGCTTTCGAAAAAATTCTCGTCACAGAGAAGGCGCTGGAACAACTGGCAGAAAGAACCAAATGAGCGAGCCGCACGAGATCATTCACACCGCTTCGTTGACTGAGAAGTCAACATTGATGAGCGAGAAGCAGAACAAGTATGTCTTTCGCGTAAGTCCCAAGGCAAACAAGGTTCAGATCAAGAACGCAGTGGAACGGCTCTTTCAGAAGAGTGTCGTGGACGTGAACACCTGCAACTACGCCGGCAAGGAGAGACGTGTGCGGGGACCCCTGGGACGACGGCCGCGATGGAAGAAAGCCATCGTGACCTTGAAGGAAGGCGAGAAGATCGATCTTATCTAAAGATGAGAAATCCGAATGTCGAATATCGAAATCCAAAACAGGCTCGAATGAACAAAATCCAAAATGCAAAACAGATCGCGCGAAACGTCACGCACGTTTCGAACATTCCGATTTCCGGAATTGTTTCGGATTTCGGATTTCGGATTTCGGATTTTTGATTGTTATGGCACTAAAAGAATTTCGCCCACTCACGCCGACGCTGCGTTTCAAGTCGCTGCCTGCCTTCGATGAAATCACGAAGTGGCGACCTGAAAGGAGCCTCCTTGAGCCGAAGAAAAAAACCGGCGGCCGGAACAGCTACGGCCGGCTTACGTCGCGGCACATCGGCGGCGGTCATAAGCAGAAATATCGCAAGGTCGATTTTAAACGGCGCAAGCGCGGTGTCTCAGCAGAGGTCATCGGCATCGAGTACGATCCAAACCGCTCTGCCCGCATTGCTCTCATCAAATACGCGGATGGCGAGCTGAGTTATATTCTTGCGCCGAACGGACTTCGAGTGGGATCGACGGTTGCTGCTGGCGACGATGTTGCTCCTGAATTGGGAAATGCGCTGCCGCTTCGTGCCATTCCCCTCGGTGCAAACATTCACAACATTGAATTGACCCCGGGTCGCGGTGGCCAGGTTGCGCGCAGCGCGGGTCAACAGGCGACGCTGACGAACATCGAGGCGGGCTACGCCCTGGTGAAAATGCCTTCAGGTGAAATTCGGCGGATTCACGAAAACTGTTTCGCCACGATTGGCCAGGTGGGGAACGTCGATCACATGAACGTGTCGAGCGGCAAGGCGGGACGCACTCGCTGGCAGGGGCGCCGGCCGCATGTGCGCGGCATGGTGATGAACCCGATCGATCATCCAATGGGCGGCGGCCAGGGCAAATCAAAAGGAGGAGGCGGCCGTCATCATCCAGTCAGTCCATGGGGACAACTGGCCAAAGGATTCAAAACGCGCAGCAAACATAAGCCCAGCGATCGTTTCATTTTGGAAAGGAGACGGCCGAAGAAGAAATCGTGAGATATGAATAGTGAGAAGTGAGAGGTGGGTCTTACCTCTCACGATTCGCATCGCACTTATCACTTGAATTTTATGGCTAGATCATTAAAGAAAGGACCCTTCGTCGAATCGTATCTTCTGGAGAAGATCGACAAGATGAACAGCTCGGGCGCCAAGAAACCGATCAAAACCTGGTCGCGGCGCTCGATGGTGACGCCGGATTTTGTCGGCCACACGTTTTTGGTGCATAACGGAAAGACGTTTCATTCCGTTTTCGTCACCGAGAACATGGTGGGCCACAAGCTCGGCGAATTTTCGCCCACGCGGGTGTTTAAGAAACACGGTTCGCATACGGCGAAGGTGACGAAATAAGTGAGTTTGCAATTTGCGATTGGCGATTGGCGGTTGCCGAAATTGGCAATTGGCATTTGGCAACTCCGAAAAGTTTCGCGAGCCCCGATTATTTCGGGGTTGGCGATCGGGACGGCGTTGGTCTGCTACGGCAGCGATGCAGGGGACGGTTCTTTGTCAGAATCCAAAATTGATACCGCGGTGCAGACGGCGACCGCTGAGCCGTTGCTGGAGCAAAACGAACAATTGCGAAAACAATTGTCCATTGCGCAGGAATCGCTCAAGGCGTTGACGAGCAGCCTCGCGGAATCGAATGCTGCAGCGGAAGAGCTCCGGCGCAAGTATTCCGATTTGGAATTGCGAATGGAAGCGCTGGGATTGGCTTCGGCAAACAAGGACCGGGCGAAGCTGGAACAGCGTTTGCTGGCGGCCGTGAGCGACCTTCAACTCGCGCACAAGGAGCGCGACGAGTATCGCGACCAGATGTTGCGCCTCAACGAAGCAGTATTGTGTTATTTGAAAACGTCGCAGGCCGGCGATGCGAAGGCGCGAATGGACGTGGAGGCGCAGTTGCGTAGCACAAACACGTTGATCACAAAATCCACCAGCGAGCCGGAGCTACCCGAGTCGAGCTTGATGGATGGAAGCGTGATCAGCGTGAAGGACGAGTGGTCGTTTGTAGTCGGCAACCTTGGCGAAAAACAAGGCATAAAGATTGGGATGCCGATGCGAGTGATGCGCGATGATCGAAAGATCGCGACACTGCGAGTAGTCGATGTACGGCAGAAGATTTGTGGTGCGGTGATTCAGGAAATGGATTCTGAGAAGGAAAAAATAAGAGTAGGGGACCGCCTCCAGGTGGATGCGCGGGGGGATGTGAGTTTGAGATGATAGAGAGTTTAAAATGTTAAAAGAGTTACAAGGTTAAAACGGGACGGAAGAGGGACCGTTGTAACGTTGTAACCCTCTTAACTTTTTAACCTCGCGAAGCGATGGAAGTCAGATCGATATATAGGTATGCGCGGATTTCGCCGTTTAAGGCGCGCGAAGTCACGCGTGAGATCCAGGGTCTGCCGGTTTCGGCAGCACTCGATCTGCTGGCTTTCACGCCGAAGAAGGCGGCGTTTCTCATTGGCAAAACGTTGAAGAGCGCAATCGCCAATGCGGAAAACAATGCCAATCTGAAACCAGATGGGCTGGTGGTGAAGGAAGCGATTGTTGGTGAGGGGCCAACGCTGAAGCGGATCATGGCGCGCGCCCGCGGCAGCGCGAGCCGTATTCAGAAACGCACCAGTCATATTCGGATCGTCCTATCCGACGACATTGCAATCGAAACGCGAGAAAAACGAAAAGCGAAACGGGAACAGGAAAAGAAGGCGGCAAAGAAGGAGACCAAGAACGAGGCGAGTGAAAGCGCGGAAACTGTGGCTGAGAAAGAACCTGCGAAGCCGAGCACAAAAGCAAAGAAATAATTTTTATGGGACAAAAAGTTAATCCAACTGGCTTTCGCCTGAGCGTGAATCGTGACTGGCGGTCGCGCTGGTACGCTTCGTCGCAGGAATTTCCTTCGTTTTTGCACAGCGACCTGAAGATTCGGAATTACGTGAAGAAGAAGCTGCAGTTCGCCGCGGTTTCGAAAATTGTGATCGAGCGGGCGTGGAATTCCATTCGGGTGACCATTCACACCGCGCGTCCCGGAATTGTGATCGGGCGAAAGGGCGCAGAGATCGAAAAGATGACGGAAGAAATTTCCAAGATGGCCGAGGGCAAACAGATCAAGATTGATATCCAGGAAATCAAAACGCCCGAGCTGGATGCTCAGCTCGTCTCAGAGAACGTCGCGCTGCAGATCGAGCGGCGAATTGCTTATCGCCGCGCAATGAAAAAAGCCGTCCAGACCGCGATGGATTTTGGCGCGGAAGGAATTCGTTTGCGATGTTCGGGCCGGCTCAATGGCGCGGAGATCTCGCGCTCGGAATGGTATCGGGAGGGAAAAGTTCCGCTGCACACCTTGCGCACGTCGGTCGATTACGGCTTCGCAGAAGCAAACACAGTCTATGGCAAGATCGGTGTGAAATGTTGGATTTGTAAGAAGGAAGAACCAGCCCCTCAGCCGGCTACACCACCGCCGCCGCCACCACCGCCACCCGAGCCGGTTGAAGTCTAAGGAGAGAATTTATGGCATTGATGCCAAAACGTGTGAAGTATCGAAAGTCCCAGCGGGGAAGCCGGAAAGGGACTGCTTCGCGCAATCTGAAAATCGATTTTGGCGAGTTCGGGTTGCAAACACTCGAGCGCGCCTGGATCACTAACACGCAACTGGAAGCCGCGCGTGTCGCACTCACTCGCAACATGAAGCGAAAAGGCAAACTGTGGATACGCATTTTCCCTGATAAGTCGGTAACCGCCCGCCCGCCGGAAACGCGCATGGGTAAGGGGAAAGGCCAACCCGAATTCTGGGTCGCCACGGTGCGGCCTGGCAACATTTTGTTTGAACTGGATGGCGTGCCGGAATCGGTCGCACGGGAGTCTCTGCGTCTTGCCGCAGACAAGTTGCCGGTACGCACGAAGTTTCTCACACGTCATCACGTCAGGGCCGCTTAAGATCTATGGACCTTTTTTGTCATTCTGAGCGAAGCGAAGCGGAGTCGAAGAATCTCTCGACGTCATCGAGTGTGATGCTCCGGGAGAACGAGCGCACGTTTGTGAGATCCCTCACTCCGTTCGGGATGACGCTGTCACGGCACCATCTCAGGGCCGCTTAACAACCATGAAAATGAAAGAGATCACCGAGCTGAGCACGGACGAGTTGCTGACCAAGAGACGCGACTTGCGCCAGGAAAGCCTGCACCTGCGTTTGCAGCAGCAGAGTGGCCAGCTCGAACAGCCAAGCAGATTGCGCTTGCTACGGCGCGATATTGCCAGGCTCGAAACAGTCCTGACTGAGCGGACTAAACAGGCGGAGAAAAAATAAATTATGGCCGAGCAAGAACCTTCGTTAGCTACTTCACAGCAGCCCGCGTCCGTGACTCGTGGTTCACGCAAGACACGAACCGGTGAAGTGATTTCCAGCAGCATGAACAAGACGATTGTGGTGCGGACAGTCGCGCGTGTGCCGCACCCCAAGTTTGGAAAAATCGTCAAACAGATGAAAAAATTTTATGTGCACGATGAGCAGAACCAGGCGAAAACCGGCGACACCGTTCGCATCATGGAGACGCGGCCATTGAGCAAGCTAAAGCGGTGGCGTCTCATGGAGGTCATCCAAAAGTAGAGAGAAGAACCAGAGGCAGCGGAAGATTTCGATGGTACAACTTCGATCCAGATTAGATGTGGCGGACAACAGCGGCGCGCGCATGGCGACGATGATTGGCGTGATCGGTAAATCCACTCGTTACGCCGGGATCGGCGATGTGATCACTGCAAACGTGAAGGAAGCCAGCGCGACAGGAACCGTGAAGAAGGGGGAAGTGGTGCGCGCGGTTCTTGTTCGCACGAAACAGCCCATCCGGCGCGAGGATGGCTCTGTGCTGCGCTTCGATAACAATGCGATCGTGATTATCGACAAGGATTTGAATCCCCGCGGCACGCGCATTTTCGGGCCCGTAGCCCGCGAGTTGCGCGAGCGCAACTTCATGAAAATTGTCTCGCTCGCACCGGAAGTCTTATGAATGGAATCAAATGTCACGTTAAAAAAGGCGATCAAGTCGAGGTCATCTCCGGGAATTTCCGCGGTTCTTCAGGGCGGATCCTGGCGGTGTTTCCGGGAAAACAGCGTGTCTTGGTTGAAGGCGTACGCATTATCAAGAAACACCTTCGAAAATCGCAGGACAATCCCAGCGGCAAAATCGCCGAGCGCGAAGGGCCGATTCATATTTCAAATGTGAAATTGATCGAGCGCGAGAAGAACGTGGAGAAAAAAACGGCGAAAGAAAAGAAGCCAAAACGCGAGACGGAGAAAAAGGCGGCATGATGGAGAACAGCAAACAAGCCTGTCATCCCGAGCTTAACGAGGGAACCCGCAAGGAAGCCTGGGCGTCGATTGTGAGATTCTTCGCTTCGCTCAGAATGACATTTTGTTGAAAATGGAAAACGAATTTCATCGCTATTACAAAGAGCGTGTGATGCCTGCGCTGCAAAAGCTGCACGGGTACAAAAACGTTCACGAAATTCCGAAAGTCGAAAAAGTGGTGATCAACACCTCGATCGGGTCGCAATCGGATGTGAAGCAGGCGTTGGAAGAAGCAAAAGCCGAGATTGCGTTGATTACTGGCCAGCGCCCGGTGGAGACTCTGGCTAAGAAAAGCATTTCCAATTTCAAATTACGAAAAGATCAGGCCATCGGCGCCAAGGTGACCCTGCGCGGAGAACGCATGTACGAATTTCTAGAGCGCTTCATCAAGGCCGCGTTGCCGCGGATTCGCGATTTTCGCGGCGTCTCGCCGCGTTGTTTTGACAACCACGGCAACTATACCCTCGGAATTTCGGATCAATCGATTTTTCCTGAAATCGAGCTTGATAAAATCAAGCGCAACATCGGATTTGATGTTACAATCGTCACCACGGCACGAACGGATGCGGAAGCCAAATCGCTGTTGAGCGAAATGGGCATGCCGTTTAGCGACCGGGTAAGGAAGCCCGCCGCCCAACCCGCCTGATTTTTTGATGAGCACTGTTACTGATCCTATTGCCGATTTTTTGGCGCGTGTCCGCAATGGCACGCGCGCGCAGAAACCGGAGATGCTCATTCCGTACTCGAGAATCAAGGCCGAGATTGCACGCATTTTGAAAGATGAAGGCTATATCACCGACTACTCGATCGACACGAGCGCTGCGCATCCGCGCATCAAGGTAACGAATAAGCTTGTGAACCGATCGAGCGCCATCGCGGGGTTGCGACGGGTGAGCCGCCCGGGATTGCGCCGTTACGTTGGCGCAGATGAAATCCCGCGAGTTCTTGGTGGAATGGGCCTGGCGATTCTGTCCACTTCACGCGGCATTTTGTCGGGGCGCGAAGCAAGAAAGCAAAAGGTGGGCGGCGAACTGCTGGCGTACGTCTGGTAAAATTTATGTCACGAATCGGAAATAAAGCGATCGAGATTCCCGAAAAGGTCAAGGTGACCATTGGCGGTGACGGAGCGGTGTCGGTGGAAGGACCAAAGGGGAAACTCCACTGGAAACTGCCGCGCGACATCCGCGCGAGCGTCGAGGAGAACCAGGTGTCCCTGCTGCGTGAAGCAGAAACGCGCAGCGCGAAAGCGTTGCACGGGCTTTCTCGCAGCCTCGTGCATAACATGGTGCAGGGCGTGAGCGAAGGTTTCACCAAAAAACTCGAGATCGAAGGAGTCGGTTTCAGGGCTGCCGTGCAGGGGTCAACCCTTAACTTAAGCCTCGGCTTCTCGCATCCAGTTCAATTTTCAATTCCGAAAGACATTAAAATCACAGTCACGGACAATACGAAGATCTCAATCCAGGGCGCCGATAAGAAACTGGTCGGACAGGTGGCGGCGGACATCCGTGGCTTTTACCCTCCTGAACCTTACAAGGGCAAAGGCGTTCGCTACGCGGGCGAGCAGATTCGTCGCAAAGTGGGCAAGACCGTTCAATAGTATGGTGACGACTCGTAAGGCAGCGCGGCAGCGCGTTCATCGAAGGATCAGGAAAAAAGTCGCAGGCACGGCGCAACGACCGCGGCTGGCGGTTCATTTCTCCGGCAAACATGTTTATGCCCAGGTGATCGATGACGACGCTGGACGGACACTCGCCGCGGCATCTACTACAGAGCCCCGAATGCGTTCGGGGTTGCTTGGCAAAGATAAAGCGGCTGCGAACCAGGCAGCGGCGGAATTGATCGGCAAGACAGTCGCGGAGCGTTCGCTGGCGAAAAAACTCGAGCGCGTCGTTTTTGATCGCGGCGGGTTCTTGTATCACGGAAAAGTAAAAGCATTAGCAGACGCAGCGCGTGCGACTGGCTTAAAATTTTGATTCATGGCTCAAACAACTTCAGGCAGGCGGCCAGACTCGCGCAGGACAGATAAAGCTCCGGCAGCAAAGGGTGATACGACCGAGAAAGTCGTGTTTATCAACCGCTGCGCGAAGGTCGTGAAGGGTGGGCGACGTTTTAGCTTCAGCGCGTTGATCGTGGCTGGAGATCACGATGGGAAAGTGGGATGCGGATTTGGCAAGGCCAACGAAGTCTCAGAGGCTATTCGAAAGGCCTCCGAGGCAGCGCGCAAATCGATGGAAAAAGTTTCATTGAATGAAAATACGATACCGCACGAAGTGATCGGCGAATACGATGGAGCGCGGGTGCTATTGCGTCCCGCATCGCCGGGAACCGGCGTGATTGCCGGTGGAGGCGTACGGGCAGTGGCTGAGGCGGCGGGTATTCGCGACGTACTGGCCAAGTCGCTCGGATCAAGTAATCACGCCAACGTAGTAAAGGCGACGATCGCCGCGTTGCGATCACTTCGCCGGCGGGAAGAAATTTTTAAAGCCCGCGGAATTCACTTTAGCGATGGAAAGGGCGACCAACATGATGCGTCTTCATAATTTGCGGACGCGCCCGGGATCGCGACATCGCGTCAAACGCCTGGGTTGCGGCGAGAGCTCGGGGCACGGAAAGACCAGCGGCAAGGGTCATAAAGGGCAAAAGGCGCGCTCTGGGGGGAGCATTCGACTGGGGTTCGAAGGCGGGCAGATGCCGCTCATTCGACGATTGCCGAAGCGCGGATTCAACAATGCTGCCTTTCACAAGCGCTATGCGATTGTGAACCTCAGTGACCTCAATGCATTTGAAGCCGGAGCGGTGGTAAACGAACGGCTGCTGCGTGAGTCGAATTTGGTTCGCGGTCATTTCGTAGGAATAAAAATCCTAGGTGACGGGGAATTGAAGCATGACCTGAAGGTAGAAGCGGACAAAGTTAGTGCAGCAGCCCGGGAAAAAATCGAAAAGGCTGGGGGAACAATTACGCTGCGTCAGGGGCGAACACCGAAAGCAGGTCTAATCGATGCCGCCGGCGAGGCTGCGACCTCGGCGGGCGAAGGATCCGTTGAACCTGCTTTGCAGGCAGGAAGGAAGAAAAAATCGTCCAGGCGGATGCCGGCCAAAGTGAAGTCGCGAGCAAAGAAGAAAACATCTCAGGAGAGCTAGCGCCTCGGCAGGCAATAATCCAGATTTAGCGGATGGTTTCGGCGTTTCTCAACACAGTCAAGATACCGGAATTGCGCCGGCGCATTTTGTTTACGCTGGCGGTGGTGGTGATTGTGCGTTTGGGAGCTGCAATCACAACTCCGGGAGTCAACCAGGCCGTTTTGCAGGAATGGTTTCGCACGTCGCTGAGCCAGCGGACTGGCGGCGGTTTGGCAGCACTTTTTAACTTGTTCAGTGGCGGCGCACTTGAAAATTGCGCAGTCTTCTCGCTGGGCATCATGCCTTACATCAGCGCATCGATCATGATGCAGTTGCTCACCGCAGTGATTCCGCAGCTTGGCAGACTGGCGCGCGAAGATGGTGGCCGGCAAAAGATCATGCAGCTAACCCGCTACACGACAGTTGGGCTGTGCCTTTTCCAAGGCTATCTGCTGGCGCTGTCGTTTCAGCACCCTGAATCGTATCATACCATGCTGCCGGGGATCACCGACACGATCAGAAACCTTGGCATTCCGTTAGTGGACGATCTTGGCTGGAGATTTCGAATCATAACGGTGATTTCCCTGACGACCGGCACGCTGTTGCTGATGTGGATGGGCGATCAAATCACCGAGCGCGGGATTGGCAACGGAATATCGCTCATTATTACGATTGGCATTGTTGCGCGTCTGCCCGCTGCACTCGCACAGGCGTGGAAGACGTTTGTGCCCTCGGCGCAGACAGGTTCGAGCCAGGTCAATCCGATGGTCCTTGTATTGCTCGTGTTCCTCTTGATCGTTGTCATCGCTGCGGTGATTGCGATCACGCAAGGTGTGCGCAAGATCACTGTGCAGTATGCGAAGCGGGTGGTCGGCCGCAAAATGTACGGCGGCCAGACGCAATACATGCCGTTGAAAGTGAATTACGCCGGCGTGATGCCGATCATTTTTGCCTGGGCGCTGCTTCTTTTTCCAGCGACCATTGTTCAGTACGGATTTAGAAACAGCCCTACAGCCGCGCGGATCGCCGCGGCGCTCTCCACCGGCTGGCTCCATTATGTCGTTCTTGCGGCAATGATTTTCTTTTTCAGTTACTTCTGGGTTGCCACGCAATTTCAACCGACTCAAATCGCCGACGATCTTAAGAAATACGGCGGTTACATTCCGGGCGTTCGGCCAGGAAAACCAACTGCCGATTTTCTTGATTTCACGATGACGCGGCTGACGTTTGCTGGTGCGGCTTTCCTGACGGTGATCGCAGTCTTTCCAAGTCTCCTCAGCCAGTGGTTGAATGTGCCCATCATCACAGCGCAATTTTTCGGCGGCACCAGCTTGTTGATCATTGTGGGCGTCATGCTCGATACGATGCGCCAGGTCGAAACCCACCTCATTCAACGGCATTACGACGGCTTTTTGAGGAAGGGCCGGATTCGGGGGCGATCATTTGATCGCGCGTCGTATGCTCGCGGGGAGGCGGCAGCCAGCGGAACCCTGATGTGGCTCTATGTGGGGATCGCGGTCATCGTGATCGCGGGGGTCGCCTTTTTTCTTTACGGGCGATAAGGGAGTCTTTTGGAAGATTCAGCCATGCCGCGTTGCTGCCGATTTTTCGTCTCTTCGAGGCGCGAGGAGGAAGCATACCCGTCCCGCAGCGGCGGGATGACCGACGAGCACCGCAGGAGAGGCGAAAAAGCGGCGCAACCCGGAGGGCGAGCGCGGTTTGGGCTGTCTGGCAGCGTTGCTACCTCCTCAGAGGTGTCTGCGGACATGTTCGTCGGTCTCGCCTTGCCATACAGCCCAAACCGCGCTCGCGCGGCGCGGCTGAATTTTCCAACAGACTCCTAAAGTGAATAGGCGGCTCGTTCTTCTCGGCGCGCCCGGTTCCGGCAAAGGAACCCAGGCGGAAATGATTACGCGCCAGTTCGGCATTCCTGTCACTTCAACGGGCGCTATCCTGCGCCGCGAACGAGATCTCGAAACGCCTTTGGGGCAGGAGACTGCCGAAGCGCTCCGAAGCGGTGGGCTCGTCTCGGACAAAATCATTATTGAACTGATCGAGGACTGGTTGCGTTTGCATGGTGGCCACGGGTTTGTCTTCGATGGTTTCCCTCGGACACTGCCGCAGGCTGAGAGCTTGATGTCAATTTTGGCAAGGTTACGATCCGCGTTGGATTTGGTGATCTGGCTGGAGGTGTCGGAGCAGACGGTGCTCGACCGCATCGCCGGCCGGCTTCAGTGCGCCGAATGTGGTTTCACCACCAGCTCATCCAGCGCACAGTTTGCCAACCGTCCCATATGCCCCTATTGCGATGGTCCATTAGAGCGCCGCAACGACGATGATCTGAGCGTGTTGCAGACGCGCCTGCAGGAATTCCGCAGCAAGACCGAACCGCTTGCGTCTTTCTTTGAAAAAATGTCGATCTTGCATCGGATCGACGGTAATCGCGATCGCGAGGGAGTCTTTAGCGACATCTCGCGACTGATTGAAGACAAACGATGATTCCGATCAAAAACGCCCGGGAAATTGAGAAAATGCGGCAGGCATGTCGCACA
Organism: Candidatus Udaeobacter sp.; assembly: GCA_035255865.1. GTDB lineage: Bacteria > Verrucomicrobiota > Verrucomicrobiia > Chthoniobacterales > UBA10450 > Udaeobacter. The sequence goes on along the minus strand of DATEZD010000133.1, from coordinate 13,511 downwards.
GCGAGCGACATTCTCGACCGTGTTAGCGATCTGATTCGTCCCGGTATTACAACCAAAGAGGTGGACGAAGCGGCAGCGGACTTCATGAGCGAAGCTCGCGTGAAGAGTGCATTTCTCGGTTATCGGCTGGGGCATCGCGTTTTTCCTGGCAACATCTGCATCTCGCTTAACGACGAAGTGGTTCACGGCATCGGCAGCCAACGGCGCATTCAATATGGCGAAATTGTGAAGCTGGACATCGGCATCATTCAGGATGGTTGGGTAGGCGATAACGCCACGACTGTTCCCGTCGGAATCATTGACGAGCGCACCGATCAACTACTGCGCGTCACCGAAAATGCGCTCGCCCGTGCAATCACCGTCGCCCGCGAAGGTCGGCGAGTGGGTGACATTTGTGCCGAAATCGAGGATGAAGCGCGCCGCTTTAGTTTTTCAGTCGTGCGCGAATTTGTTGGACACGGGGTGGGAAGAAAAATGCACGAGGAACCACAAATTCCCAATTACGGCAAACGCGGCAGCGGCCCGAAGCTAAAAGCAGGCATGACGCTGGCAATTGAGCCGATGATTAACATCGGCACTTCCGACGTAAGATTGCTCGACGACGGATGGACGGTGCGCACAGCGGATGGAATGCCCTCGGCGCATTTCGAGCACACTGTCCTGGTCACAAAGGATGACCCGGAAATTCTGACATGGCGCGCAAAGACGCAATTGAAGTAGAAGGCACAGTCGTCGAGTTGCTGCCTAATACTATGTTTCGGGTCGAACTGGCCAATGGCCATCGTGTTCTGGCGCATATCTCCGGGAAAATGCGGCTGCACTTCATTCGGATCTTGCCAGGAGACAAAGTTATGCTAGAGATTTCACCCTACGATTTGTCGAAAGGGCGAATTACTTATCGCCAAAAATGATGACGCGGCTGCCCCGCGTTTTCCATTTCGCGGATTTATGAAAGTACGACCATCAGTAAAAAGACTTTGTGCGAGTTGCAGGATCGTGAAGCGCAAGAACGTTGTGCGCGTGATCTGCAAGAACCCGCGCCATAAGCAGCGCCAGGGGTAGTTTTATTGGAGTAGCGGAGTATTGAATTATGCCAAGATTACTCGGAGTTGAAATTCCAGCGGACAAGCGCATCGAAGCGTCGCTTACATACATTTACGGAATCGGCTTTAGCACGGCCAGGCGCATTCTTGAGCAGACCAACATTGACCCGAACATTCGCGCGAAAAACCTCACGCCCCAGCAGCTAAACGAAATCATTCACGCCATCACCAACAACAAGATCAAGATTGAAGGCGATCTGCGTCGCGACGTTCAGGGTAATTTGAAACGTCTTCAGGCAATTAATTCTTATCGCGGCATCCGTCACCGGAAAGGTCTGCCCGTGCGCGGACAACGCACGTCCACGAATGCCCGGACGCGCAAAGGACCGCGCAAGACCGTCGGCGTGATCCGCAATCCGGAAGCCAAAGCCGGCAAAGTCTAAGAAACTGATTAGAATTATGGCTGAGCCAGAGAATCCAACTCCGGAAGAACCGAAAACGGAGGAATCGAAGCCGACGCCGGCTCCGGCGGCTTCGCAGGAAGCGGAGAAGACGCTACCCGCAAAGTCCCAGGAAGGCGAGAAGGTGCCGGCTGCAAAGGCTGACGCAGCCAAACCCGCCAAAAAACCCGCTAAGCCAAAGAAAGAACAGCCAGCTCCCACCGCGGCAGCTTCGGAAAGTCTTTCCCTTTCGGCCGACGAAGTTGGGAAGCCAAAGATTGTTAAAGCCAAAGGCAGCAAGAATGTTCACTCCGGCATTGCGCACGTGCTGGCGACCTTCAACAACACCATCGTGACCATTACCGATATGAAAGGCAATGTGATCGGCTGGTCGAGCGCTGGGAAGGTCGGCTTCAAAGGTTCGCGCAAGAGCACGGCCTACGCCGCGCAAATGGTCGCGCAGGACGCCTCGCGTCAGGCGATGGGCCACGGCCTGAAAGAAGTAGAAGTGTTGGTCAGAGGGCCGGGAGCCGGACGCGAATCCGCGGTGCGCGCCTTGCAGGCAATCGGGCTCGATCTCACGGTTATCCGCGATGTGACGCCCGTGCCGCACAACGGTTGTCGCCCGCCGAAACAACGCCGCGTCTGATGCTATCAACTATTAACTCTCAACCATCAACTTTCTAAATGGCCAGATACACAGGACCAAAAACGAGAGTGAGCCGGCGCTACGGTGTGCCGATTTTCGGTTCCTCCAAGGCATTGGAGCGGAAAAATTATCCTCCAGGCATGCACGGCCCGAGAGGTTCCCGACGCAAACAATCGGAGTACGCGATTGCGCTCGGCGAAAAACAGAAGCTGCGCTACCAATATGGGCTTCTCGAGCGGCAATTTCGGAGGATTTTCGAGAAGGCGCTGAAGAAGCGCGGTGTGACAGGTGAAACACTTCTTCAACTATTGGAGACGCGTATCGATAATGTCGTTTACCGACTTGGCCTTGCTAACACCCGCAGCGCTGCGCGCCAGCTTGTGTCGCACGGCCATGTGCTGGTCAACGGGCGCACCGTGAATATTGCTTCCTACAACGTGAAGGCGGGCGATGAAATCACGATTAAAGATAAACCAAAATCTCGCCAACTGGTGCTGCGCAATCTTGATCTAACGCAAATTGTTCCAGTGCCCGACTGGCTGACGCCGGATCGCGACGCGCTCAGCGGCAAAGTTGCCCGCATCCCGTCTCGGGAGGAGATGCAGCCGATCGTGAACGAACAGCTCATCGTCGAGCTGTATTCGCGGTAGGGGCGATTCACCGAATCGCCCAAGGACGATTGAGGTCAATCGTCCGTACCTTCAAGGTATTCGAGCGCTCTGTCGTGGCTTTGCGCTGAAGATAATGCGCCAACCGAGAATCGAATCGACTGACTGGGGAAGCGCCTCTTGTAACTTGGCGATCCTTTCCGAGACCGCGCGCAATCGCGCGATGTTCGTATCTGCATTCTGGCGGCTTTCTTCGTCGTGGATGATCGCAAGACGCTCTCCATCGGACTAACCATGAATCAACACGAATGGTTTCGGAAATACTTTTCTGAATTGGTGTTCATTCGTGTCCATTTGTGGTTAAAATCGCCGTTTGCAGTAATCCGTGGTTAGGAATTCTTAGGCGGGAAAAAGTCACGAATCTTTCACACAGAAGCCATCAAATCGGCACATTCGCCGGATTTAGTTGGCGTATGAAAAACTTCGTTTCATTTCGGATCATAGCCTTCGCGTTTATCGCAGGCTTCATCACTCTGGTGACGTGCGCAGATGCGAGCGTCAGTTTTCTCGGCGTCGCTGCGGGCGACGCAACAACCGATGACGTGACCGTCTGGACTCGGGCCAAAGACGAATCCAGTCCGGGACCGACGTCGATCAACGTGCAAATCAGCACAGACCCGACCTTTACCACGGGAGTGACTACGCTTCTGGCTGGAACCGCTGACGCACCGACCGATTACACCGTGAAGACCAACGTTGCCGGCTTGCATTCAGCAACCATTTACTATTACCGATTCCGGACCCTTGACGCTTCGGTGACAAGCAACGTCGGGAAATTCAAAACAGCACCCGACGCGAAGGCGAAAGTGGCAGTGCATTTCGCATTCAGCGGTGATTGCGACGGTCTGATTCGGCCTTACGCCCTCGCGAGTCAGGTGCCGGCGAAGGATCTCGACTTTTTCATGTTCGATGGGGACACTGAGTACGAAACCTCCGCGAGCATTGGATCGCCGGCTGTCCACAGCACGGGGAACATTCCGGACCCGACGGTAATGGTGGCGACGGCAACGGATTCGCAGTTGTTTACAGATTTTTCTCGCAAATACCGCGAGCAGTTTTTTCCGGTAAACGTCGGCGGCCAGAACTGTCTGAAACCCTTTTTCGCTGGCCAGGGCAACTACACGACCTACGACAATCATGAACTGGGCAACAAACAATACATCAATGGCGGCGCACCGGCTGGTGGGGGAGTTGGCAGCACCACTGGAATGCCGCCCTTCGATTTCATCACCGGCGCGGGTGTGGACGCGCGAGTGAACTCGAATGACGTGACGCCGAACGACGGCAGTGTGCCGTTCATGAACAAGAGCGGCGGCTTCCAACGGTTGCAGCAGGTTTTCGAGAACTATCAACCGATGACGGAACGCGGTCTGATCGCCGCGCCGGCAGACCCGCGCACGAATGGCACTCGTCAACTTTATGTCGCTCAACGATGGGGCAAGAACGCAATCTTAATCAATACCGATTGTCGCTCCTATCGCGACATCCGGATGAAGACTGCAGCAAATGCCGACGACACCGGCCCTCGTGCCGACAATCCAGACCGCACAATGCTGGGTGCGACACAGCTTGCGTGGCTGGAGCAAACGCTTCTCGATGCGCAGCATGGCCCACCCACGTGGAAGTTCATCAACATTTCCGATCCGATCGACCAGATCGGGCCAATCGGCGGCGACCTGACGTTGATCAATCCGCCGACTACTGCTGAATACGGCTTACTGGGCAACATTACTTCAATCACGACAACAGCTGCTTCGAGTGGCAACACCGTGACGGTAGCCAGCACAGTCGGTCTCGTTGTCGGTCAACCGGTTTCCGGCACCAATGTTCCACCGAACACCAGCATCGCTTCAATCAGTACGAATGGCACGGCGTTCACAATCAATCACACTCCAGCCATGGCGATTCCCAGCGGGACAATGCTGACATTGAGCGGCGCGCCGAGCACTTATGCGCCGGTAACGAACGACGGTGGCAAGTCGTGGATGGGCGGCTATCGCGCGGAACGCAACGCGCTGCTGAAATTCATCGCAGATAACGAGATTGTGAACGTGGTATTCCTCGCGACGGACGATCACCAGAACCGCATCAACGAGCTTTTGTACTCGCCTACCGGTCAGACGGGCGATCAATCAACGTACGTAAAGGTGCCTTATTGTTTCGAGATCGTGTGCGGTCCTTTGGGTGCAACCGGCCCTGATTTGATCTCCAACCACAGCTTTTCTCTTGTGAAAAAGCTTGCCGACAGCATCGCCAACGCGGAAAGCGCCGCGGGACTCGAGTCCATCGGTCTTACCGGCTATCCGGGTCTGCGCAACGTGACGCGTCTCGGCGATCCAAACGCGGACACCCTGCGCCAGCCGGCTGACTTCTACAGCCCTGACACATTCAACTACAACGTGCTCGATGTAAGCGCGGACGGGAAAGTTCTTACGGTCACAAGTTACGGTATTAACTCGACTGTGCAGAATGGGTTTGTTGAATACGACCCGATCAACAATCCAGAGCGAGCATTGTTTAGTTTCCAGATCCGTCGCGGTCCTAATGACGAGTAAGGCGCGGACGAGCTGAGCGGCGCTTGCCACAAACGCTGCTACAACTTTTCCAGGAATTCCAGCGCTTTGTCGTAACTTTTGCGCTCGAGATAATGCACCAACTGGGGATCAACTGGCTTTGGAAGCGCCTCCTGCAACTGGTCAATCTTTGCGGAGATCTTGCGAAGCCGCGCGATGTGTTTTGCCTCGTCGCGACGACTTTCTTCGTTGTGAATGATTGCGAGACGTTCTCGTAGGGCTTCTTTGAGATCGGCAATCGCCTCTTCCATCGGACTAACCACGAATTAACACGAATCGACAGGAATGATTAGAATGACGAAATCCGAATGACGGATGACGAACTAATGAACGAAGCCCGAAATCAGAAAGGGTGGAGTACTGCGGCTTGCTGACGTTGCGTCGACTCCTTTCGCCGCCGCCACTGGATTCGCCATTTGGCATTTCATCATTCCTTCGGCATTCGACATTCGTGCTTCGTCATTGTGCATGCTCTATTCGTGTCCATTCGTGGTTAGATCTCTCTCGGTTCAGTGCGGACCTGTTTCGGAGAGCAGTTGTCGCTTCGCCTCCAGCCAATCCGACTCCGCGTTACCGGACAAAGCAAGTCTGCGGCGGCGTTCGGAGATGAAGTAGGCACGGAGGCGAATCACTTCGTCCGAAAGGTCAGCCATACTTCCTGCCTCGGCCGGCATTGAAACTTTTGCTGTCCGCGCAACGGGAGTCTCCTTACTAGCGGGTCGGGAGGTTTTCCGCACGGTCGAGGTTCGCCGTGCTCCCGAGCCTTTTCGGTTTTTTACGACGGCAGTCGATCCGCCGGTTTCGGGCGGCGCCTGATTTTTGCTTTGGACAGTTTTCGTTTTTTTAGGCACAGGTTGATTGGTGTTAATGGCTTCAATTCGTTTATCGTTCATCGGTGGCTTGGCAAGTGCTTTCTCGCTGTTCTTTGATCGAGGAGTAGATTTACAAACTTCACGGGCATGAGACATTTTGTTTTCCGCTGGATCGCGACCACGATTGCGGTGTTTGTGGCTGCGCCGATCGTTGGAATCAATTACGGCGACCGGCTCGGTTGTCTGCTGGGGGCATCGCTTCTGCTCGGTATCATCAACGCTTTTATTCGCCCTATACTTTTGTTGCTGAGCCTGCCGTTGATTCTCGTCACACTAGGCGTTTTCATTTTAATTATTAATGCGCTGATGTTGAAATTCGTTGGCGAGATCATGCCATGTTTTGAGGTTCCGGGCTTTTGGCGCGCATTTTTTGGCGCAATCATCATCTCAATTATCAGCTGGCTGTTGAGCGCATTTTTTCGTGGCAGCGACGGACATGTCCATGTGCTCACGCACCATAGCCAGATCCGGCGGGTTCGCGGCCGGGTGATCCGCTGAAGAAGGAATTGCTTTCGACCTCTGCAAGTAGAGCATGAGCAAGAGCACGAGTAAGAATTAGGAAAAAACCACAATTTTCTAACCCAGATACTTGCTCAGCCGTGAGCGCAGTTCGGTGCGCGCGCGAAAGAGTACGCTTTTTACAGCGGGAACGGAGAGATCAAGGACTTCGGCGATTTGCTCGTAGCTAAGCTGCTCATACCTGCGCAGGACGAGCGCCATCCGTTGCGTTTCCGGTAGCTGTAGAATTGCTTCCTCGATCGTTCGCTGAAGTTCCGACTCCAAAAGAGACGCATCCGGCGCGAGATTCATCTCATCTTTCAAAGGTGGATCTTCCGCGCCCGGTTCTGATTGAAGCGGGACAAGCGCGTGACGCTTTGTACGGCGCAGCTCGTTGAAAACCAGATTGCGCGTGATTTTCAACAGCCACGTGGTGAATTTGGCGCGCGGGACATATCGGCGCGCGCTTTTCCAGACCCGGATAAAAACCTGCTGAGCGATGTCTTCCACGTCCGAATTGCTGCTCAACATCCGCGCCACCGTGCCCGCAACCAAGGCTTGATGCCTCTCAATCAGTTGCTCGAACGCGCTGGTATCGCCCCGGCTCACCAGCCGCATCAGCCGCACGTCTTCAGCGTCTTCCTCCGATCTCCCTTGATTTCCTGGATCGCTAGCAGCCATCGCTCAATTAGACGGTAGCATCGGGCGCGCGTTGCGAAAAATCTGACGAACGCAAGCATCTGCGTCTCTGCCCTTCAAAGCGCAATAGTTTGCAGCAGTCGACGTGACCTTTGTCGCCTCTCCCCTTGCTAAGTGGAGAGGACTTAAACCCTCACCCTTCCCCCCTCTCCCCTTCAGGGCGAGGCGACCGTATGCCTGCATCACATTTTGTCCATCCAACCATCGGAATTCGCACGATAGTTCCTTCTGAAATGCCGCCACGGTTTTTGTTGCAAGCTGGGAGGGCACTGTGCATTCTTGAGCGCCAACATGTTGGTGTAGCCGCCGGATGAATTATCTGCTCATTCCAAAAGAACTCAGGCCGATTGCCGAAAAGGTTGAGGCAGGCCAGCGAATCTCAGAGGCCGATGCAGTCGCGCTCTACCGCTCGAACGACCTCAACGCCCTGGGAATGATCGCCAACGTGTTGCGCGAGCGGAAAAACGGCAACTACGCGACCTACATTCACAATCGTTACATCAATTACTCCAACATCTGCATCCTTTCCTGCCAGTTCTGCGCTTTTGCGGCGAAAAAGCGTGATGCGCATGCCTTCGAATACGCGATCGATGAAATTATCAGCGCTGTCCGGGGGGCGCTCCTGCTTGGGATTACCGAAGTCCACATGGTCGGCGGGCTGCATCCGACGCTAAAGAAGGAGTGGTATCTCGATCTGTTGCGTCGTCTGCGCGCACTTGATCCGCAGCTTCACATCAAGGCATTTACCGCGATCGAGGTTCGTCATTTGTCTCAACGAGTCTTTCGCCTCCCGATCCGCGACGCGCTGGAGACTCTGCGCGGAGCCGGTCTCGATTCGATCACCGGCGGCGGCGCCGAAATTTTCGATCCCGTCGTGCGCGATCAAATTTGTCGCGGCAAAGAAACCGCCGCCGAATGGCTCGATGTGCATCGCATGTGGCATCAGATGGGCGGCCGCAGCACCTGCACCATGCTCTACGGTCACATCGAAACGCCTGCTCAACGTGTGGATCACTTGCGGCAGCTTCGCGAGTTACAAGATGAGACGCGCGGGTTTACTGGCTTTGTTCCATTTGCCTTCGAGCCGTCGGCAGCCCACGGGATGCTCGCTCACATAAAACGCGCATCTGCATTTGAACAGCTTCGCAATCTCGCGGTGAGCCGAATGTACCTGGATAATATCGATCATCTGACCGCTTATTGGGTGAGCCTAGGATTGCCGCTGGCGCAGGTCTCGCTCAGCTACGGCGTGGACGATCTGCACGGCACAATTTTGGAGGAGAAAATTTTCCACATGGCGGGCGCGACGACACCGCAGCAGCAAACCGTGGCTGCACTGGAACACGCTATCCGCGAGGCCGGCCGCGTACCCGTGCAGCGCGACAGTTATTATCGGCATTTGAACGGAGCGAGCCGACCCAGCCCGCCTAACGAACGCGAATTGGTTTGCGCGTAACCTTCCCTGTTATTCCGAGCGAAGTCGAGGAATCCCCTTGCAAAATCCAAGGCTAGTCCCGCGGGATCCTTCGACCCCGAAAGCTTTCGGGGCTCAGGATGACTGCGGTGCCGATTACTTCCCACATTGAGCTCGCTCCGCATCGGCTGCGTAAAATATCTCAACGCGCGTCCACTCATTCGCGGATGTCCGGGTGGCATCGAGTTTGATCATCCGTCGGTGTTATGTGAACGACTCGCGAAAGGCGAACTCGATGTCGCCCTGGTCTCGAGTTTCGAATTTCTGCGCAACCCGATTTACCGGATTGTTGATGACGTTTCCATTTCATCCGACGGACCGGTTTACAGCGTGGTCATCGCGCATCACGACGACATTTCCGAGATCGAAGAAATCGAGCTCGACCCTGCATCGCAAACTGCGGTCAATCTCCTGCGCTGTCTGCTCGCCGAGCGCGAACTGAAGCCACGCCTGATCCGGAACATAGACTTCCAGTCTGTGCGCCCAGCGGGTTTGCAACCCGCTGTCCCAGAGGCAGCGGAGAACATCTCCGCTGGGCACACAGGCAGAATGCCTATGTTCCACGCGTTTGATGAACACGGAGACTTGCGTCGAACGACGCGAAATCTGCCTCATTGGGAACAGGAAGGCGCGACGTACTTTGTAACGTTCCGACTCGCCGATGCTGTCCCGGCGCAATTGGCCACGCAGTGGCGGGAGGAACTGGATACGTGGCGCAAGTTCCATCCAGAGCCATGGGACTCAGCCACGGCAGTGGTATATCGAAGGCGGTTTTTGCAGTCACGGGAGGACTGGCTCGATCAGGGCCACGGAAGTTGTGTGCTTCGTAATTCAAACACGGCACACATTGTCGCCGAGGCGCTATGCTTCTTCGAAGGTCAACGCTATCACCTCGACGCCTTCGTGCTTATGCCCAATCACGTTCATGTGTTGGTTCAGCCTCTTCCTGGATTTCGGCTCAGCGAAATCGTTCATTCATGGAAGAGTTATACCGCACGAAAAATTAACAAGGCACTGGATCGTTCAGGCGCGCTGTGGATGCAAGAAAGTTTCGATCGTATCGTGCGTGATTGGGATTCGCTCGTTCGATACCGGGCGTACATTGCGAAAAATCCTGAGAAAGCACGATTACGTCCTGGTGAGTTCATTCTATCCAGAAGCGAAAACCTGCGAAACATAGACTTCCAGTCTGTGCGCCCGGCGGGTTTGCAACCCGCTGTCCCAGAGGCAGCGGAGAACATCTCCGCTGGGCACACAGGCAACATGCCTATGTTCCGGGCACGTCTTCTCATCGGCGATCAAGCCATTCGCTTTCGCGGGAGTCACGCTGGCGAATTTCGATTTTGGGATCTGGGTGAGCAGTGGAAAAAGCTTATCGGTCTTCCGTTCGTTTACGCGCTCTGGCTCGTTCGCCCCGAAGTGGCGGATGCGAAAACGATTGCGAATCGCCTGCGCGCTTTGCGCAACGAAAACCTTGCGAATCTCGACGGGTTAATTGCGGACGAAAAAGATTTCAATCCCCAATTCTGTGCTCGTTATTATCGCGAACACCTTCGGTTCAACTTTGGAGAGAAAGAAAAGAAAGGTTTGCGAACTTTCGCAGACCTTTGTTCAAAGCACGGTCTGCTTGAAAAATGTAATCTCCCGCTCGATCTCGTGTAGCGCAATCGATCTGCCCTTGTGCTGCAGGGCTGATTAGGTTGCGGTCCCACTCAATCCAAGGTCGATATCGTTCAGCTGCCAGCCAAAGCCAGTGAAGCGGAACCGGAGCTTAAGTCCCTCGCGATCTACTACAAAGGAGCGGGGACCTGTGAAAAGTGCGCATTTTACTTTTAACCAGTTTACATTTTTGCCCGTAGAGAACCGGAACTCGTGCAGTGTCTCGACGTTCCTTAGCGCGCCTGGATTGGAGAGGATCGCGGCGATACCCTCCGGCGTTGCATAGGCATCAACTATGGCATCGATCAGCGTAGGACCAAGTTTACTCCATCGCTTGTGGCCGGGCGCGACATGAGCGAACCGCTCGACGAGTTGTTTCTTCAGCGATGTTCGAATCGCTGGAAAATCGACTCGCGAACTGATTGCGGCGCGATCGCCGGATCGCAGCGCCACTGTGAATCGCCAGAATGAAAAGTACGGCGATACGCCATAGAGCAGCAGAAGGAGAACGCAAAGGAGCGCAAGCCTGCGGATCAGTTTCATTGTCGGTCGCATAGCACAAAGATGACGCAAAAGCGACGCGAGGATGCGTGCGCACTCCAAAAGCTTTCGCGAAACAGAGCAAGGTTCTCGCGTATAATTTCGCACCGTCTTGTCAGGAAGTTCTCCGCGAATAAACTGATCGGTGCAACACCGATGGATCATGGCGCCGCGTGAGGAGTTGAATGGTGGCGCGATCTCGTGGAGTGAAATTTGCGGTTCCGAATGCATCGCGCGGTTGCTTTTGCGAAAAGGATTTCATTCCCCCGAAGACGTTGAAAACTTTTTGCAGCCCCGTCTCAGTTCATTGAGCGATCCGTTTTTGCTGCCGCAAATGCACGCGGCGGTTTCTCGCGTTTTCGCCGCGCTGGATCGGCATGAACGCATCGTACTCTTTGGGGATTACGATGTGGATGGCGTGACTTCACTGGCGTTACTCAACGAAATGTTGCGTGCCTGTGGCGGCACGCCGGAATTATTTTTGCCGTTTCGCCTGGAGGAGGGCTACGGCTTGAGCCGGGAAAGCGTCGAGCGTTGTCTCGAACAACATCGGCCGCAATTGCTCATCGCTGTTGATTGCGGCACGTCGTCGGTGCACGAGGTCGCCGAACTCAAGAAACGTGGCGTGGACGTGATCGTGCTCGACCACCATGAGCCGAAGTTCGCGCTACCTGACTGCGTGGCGATTGTGAATCCGAAAATCGAAGCGGAGTCGTCGCTTCATTATCTGTGCAGTGTTGGAATCGTCTTCAAACTCTGCCACGCGCTATTAAAAACCAGGCTGCTGCCCGGGTTCGATTTGAAATCAAAGCTGGATCTTGTGGCGCTCGGCACGGTAGCGGACATCGTCCCGTTGCGTGGGGAGAACCGCGTTCTGGTTCAGCGTGGCGCGATCGAGATCGCACGGAGCTCGCGTATCGGTTTGAGGAAATTAATGCAAGTCGCCGGAGTGCGTGTGCCAATCTTGCCCGAAGATATCGGTTATCGGCTCGGCCCGCGATTGAATGCTGCGGGGCGTTTGAGCACGGCGGAGAAATCTTTGCGCCTGCTGCTTACGCCCGACGAAAGCGAAGCAGCGTCACTCGCAACCGAACTGGATCAGCAAAATCGCGAACGGCAGGAAGTGGAAACACAAATCTTTCTGGCAGCGAAAGAGAAGATCGACAGCGAGTTCGATCCTGCGCGTGATGCGGCCATCGTGGTTAGCGCGCGCGGCTGGCACCCGGGCGTGCTTGGCATCGTCGCGTCCCGGATCGTTCGCAAATATCATCGGCCCGCTATTGTGATCGGTTTCGACGACAAGGGAATCGGCAAGGGAAGCGGGCGAAGCATCGAAGGACTCAACCTGGTCGAAGCACTCAATCGTTGCGCCGACAGCCTCGACAACTTCGGCGGCCATGAAATGGCGGCCGGGCTGGCATTACGGGAGGAAAATTTTGATCTCTTTGCCAAAACATTTCGAAAGGTTGCGCGCGAGCTTCTTTCCGATGAAGCATTGCAACCTTTGCTGCGACTCGATCATGAGCTGGCGTTCACCGAGATCGACATCAATTTTCTGCGCTGGCACGAAATGTTGCAGCCATTTGGAAATGGGAATCCGCAGCCGCTGTTCCTTGCACGTGAAGTTGAGCTGGTCGCGCCCCCTCGCGTGATGAACGAAAAACATCTGCTCTTTCGTTTGCGCCAGGGCGATCGCCATCGACGCGCGGTTTATTTTAACGGCGCACCGAATCAATTGCCCCCGTCGCCGTGGGATGTGGCATTCCGAATTCGCGCGGATGAATACGAAGGTGAAACGTTGGTTGCCATGCACGTCGAAGCGGTGCGATCAGCGGAGCCAAGCTCATGAGCAAGGTTGTTGAAGACAAAGTTCGTGACAGTGAGGTTGGCGTCGCCAGCACACGAGGCGCCTGCGCTCCCCAGACCTCACAATCGCTTGAAGAGCTCAATTGGATCCCGCGCCTGAAAATTCTCGCGCTGCGGCGCCTCGAGATTGAGACGGTAGAAGACTTGCTCACTCATTTTCCGCGGCGCCACGAAGATCGCACTGAGTTCCCGCGTTTCCCGCGCGAGGAAAGCGATGTTCCGGTGTGTCTTTGCGGCGATGTGGTTAAGACTTCGCTGCGCCGTTTTGGCGGCTGGAAAAAAATTTTTGAGGCCACGCTCCAAGAGTCGCGGGCAAATGCTCTGAGCGAACCGCTGGTGTGCCGGTGGTTCAACCTGCATTACGTGCAAAAAATGATCGCGACCGGCCAGCGTATTGTTGTCTTTGGAAAGCCGCGCCTGCGCGGAAAGCGAATTTGCATGGATCATCCAGAGTTTGAGATCATCGAGAATGATGACGAAATATCGATCCATTTTCGCAGGATCACGCCCATCTATCCAGCGACGGAGGG
>DATEZD010000132.1:0-5673 GCA_035255865.1 Candidatus Udaeobacter sp. | reverse complement strand
GTGCCGGCCGAGAAAAACGAGCCACCCAAGTTTCGGAATGAGCGGACTGTCGAACGAGGCGATTGCCTCTCCCAATTCGCGGCTGACGAGGCCCTTGCCAGTCGCGGCGAATAAGTAGTGCCAATCACTCCTTAAGAACAGCGCATAAACAAGCACTTGCAGGCCCATGCCAGTACGGAAAACGGCAACCCATATGTCTGTTTCTGGAGGAAACAGAAATTCCATTACGCGTTTCCATATGCCTGAGGCGAAGGCCAGCGGGGTCATCGTGGTACTCGCTGTTTTTGGAAGGTTTTTTGAGAAGCTGATAAAAGAGACAGAGTTGCTCGAATTTGAAAAAACTTTGTTTTCTTCGTTTCCTTCTGTTCGGGTGACACGCCAGCGCGTCGCAGAAAAAGATTCTTACAGAAGGTAACGAAGTGAACTAAGATCGTAACTGGAGAAAAGTTTAGGCCCTTCGTTATCTTCGTTTCCTTTTTGTTCCTCTTTCTTCTAGAGTGAAATATCGTCATCCTCGCTTCCTTCTGCTCGATTTGCTCCAGGCAAAATCATCCGCGCGATCCCGTTTTTGAGAACCCCCTCATGAAAATTGACTCCGAAAGCTTTCGCGAGTTGATCAGCAAGCCGATCGGAACATCCAGTAACTTCATGTAGCTGAAGAGCTGCGCTTTGCTGGAAGGATGCAAAACCTCGACCGCTTTTACTTGTACCAGCAAACAATCGTCCACTAGGATGTCGAAACGCAGCGGCTCATCAAAAACGAGGCCTTTGTATTCCACGCGGACCACTTTTTGAGTCGTCGCAGGAATCGAACGCAGTTCCAACTCGCGTAGCATGCATCGCTCGTAGATAGACTCAATTAGTCCAGGGCCTTTGTGCCGATGAACTTCTATTGCCGCCCCGATAACTTCCCGGCTGAGCTTGTCTGCCCTGTCGTAAAGTCTATGCATAGACGCAGATTTAAACAGAAGAGGCAAATTGAATCCGGAGAACTCTTGGTTGCCTTCGTTTCCTTCTGTTGAGGAAAATTCTACTGTTTCTCATCACGCAGGCTGAAATCGTAGCTGAACACGGGTTGGAACAATTCGCCTTTTCCATGCTCAAAATCGCTGATGCTCGGTGGGCTAACCGATCCGAAAGTGGCCCGAATTTTTTTTACGTCAGGGCGCTCGCGCCAGACCGACAAGGCGAGCATCTTTACCACCACTTCTCGCAACGGCTCGTAACGATTGTCTGCCAACCGGTCTAATAAACTGTCCAAACGCAAACCGGCTGCTTTCCCAGTGACTCGCGGCGACTCATATTCTACGCGCCCGTCTTCGTAATATAATTCCAGGGTTAACTTGTGGTAACCTGGAATGTTAGGCGCGAAAAAACTGTATCCCGCTTGGATACCGGCAGCATGCAAATAAGTTGCGATCCCTCGCCGGCTCGGACTGGATGCGGCCGCTTCCTTACCCAGAACGAACGCTGCAATCAGCTCAGCCTTGCGCGCGTACTTGTTTAGCGCTGACGGCAATATGGTCGCGCCTTCCGCGACGAGCGAGAACAGCCCGGCAAAACAAACTGCTGTTATGAGAAAGAAATGTATTCCGAACCAGGCGACGCAAACGCGCTTCGAAATCATCTCAGAATATTTTTACAGAAGATAATGAAGAAAACGAACATTTGTTACCAATTGAATCGTGAAAAATCTCTTCGTTGTCTTTGTTTCCTTCTGTTGGTCTCTTTGCTCTGATAGATGCCGAAAAAAAGGCGCGTTCCGCCAGCCCATCGTGCCATCGGCATCTCCCTCGCGCGCGTAGGTTGGGCGAAGATGGCTGCCAATTCGTCATTGGCTTGCAAGTTAATGCCACAGTACACAACACAGCCAGTCCCGAGACTTTTCGGGACTGGCGCATTGATTCGTTAGCTAAACCAGCAGTTTAAAGCGTCGCTGCAACTAATCTCAAATTCTCAGTCGCGGCCTTACTCTCGCTGGTTCCAGGCAGAACCAGCTCCACGAAGTTAATTGAATCCGGACTAAAGTCGGCATAAAACAGTGTGGCTTTATCGGTTTGAATGCTGTTCAAGGAGCGAGCCGCAGAGTTTTGACTCGGGGTGTGGATTGTAAAGGTACTAACCCCTACAACGGCCACTGCCACAAGGATTCCCGCGATAAGACGCTTAGTGACTCCAGCTAAGTCTTTTTTCATAAGTTGGCATGGTGTGTGTACTTGCGTGTGTTGTCAACAACAAAAATCGCTTTGCTTAGGACGGGGCTACTGTTGCTCATTGTTTCGGCGCTAGCGAAGCGACGATTGCTTCAAAGCGGGGGTCGCCCCGCAGCGAGTCCCAAAGCGGATTGAGACGCAAATGGCCGTAGCTCAGAAGAGAGGCCCCCGGCAGTTTCGTCGCCTCATTCAGTCGTTCGATTGCGCGATCTTTTTCGCCCGCCAACGCATAAATGACCGCCAGGTACTCAATCAACATCGGACCCTCGATAGCGCTTTTGCTGACCGGTACCAGCCTGACCGCGCGCTCACCTTCTCGGATGGCGTCGTCCTTATTTCCCAGAGCAGCATCAACTACACCGAGCGCGCAGAGAGCCGCTGCGTAGTTGGGTTGATTGCGTACAATTTTCTCGAGATCTTCTCTCGCGTTGGTGAATGCAGCGCGGGCTGCCGTCTCATCGCCGCGGAGCCGGGCAACGAGACCCTGGCACCAAGTGTTAGGGAAGGGAATGTTTTCGTCGTAGCATCCGCCGGCCGGCATGGCCTTAACCGCCCGCTCGGCTGCGGCAGGGTCGCGCTCACGCAATGCAAGGCGGACCCATCGCTCAACGAGGACAGGCGCGGCGGCCGGGTCCTCAGCTAAAATTGCGTCAATTGTCGTATGCAGCGGCTTTGTGTCGGCACGCCATTGGATGTCAACCCAGGCGCGCCTTACCCGGCTGGGAACATCTTTCGGAGCGATGGCCAGCGCCCTATCAAGAGTCGCGGCCATCTCTTTATAGCGGCGCAGAGCTTCGTAAGTAAGAGAGATTTGCTGAAGTATGGAAAGATTGTATGGGTCCAACTCCAAAGCCTGTTTCATTTCCTCGAGGGATTTCTCCCAGCGCCCCTGACGGCGGTCGATGTAGCCAGACATCAGGGCAATTCGCGATTCGTTTGGAAGCGTCCGCCCGGCAACAGCCAACTCCTCCCGGGCTCTATCGTAATCCCCATACGCCCAGTAAAGATGTTGCGCGAACGCGAGATGCGTCTCTCCAGATTCAGGGCTCAGGCGGCGAATGGATTGCATGGCTGTTTCGGCCAATTGCAGACGCGCTTCGGTGTGATCGAAACCGAGGAAGTAAATTCGATCATGCGCTCCGGCGAGCAGATCATAGGCAATAGCGAATGAAGGGTCGCGCGCCGTAGCCTGCCCAAGCAGTCCCACAGCCTGGAGTAAATCTTCTTTTGCCCGCGTGCTAAACGGAATGCCATCGACCAGTTGTTTGCCTCGCAGGTAGAGATCGTACGCAACGAGGTCCGTTGTGGGCGCCTCTCGGATGGCGGCTTTCTCGATAGACGAGACTTTGGTATCAAACTTATCTGCGACTTTTTGCGCGATCTCGCTTTGGATGGCAAACAGGTCGGTCAAATCCCGGTCGTATTCCTTCGCCCAAACCTGAGTATCGGTGCGGGTGTTAATCAATTTGGCGTTTAAATGGATTCTGCCAGCTTCCCTGCGCACGCTACCTTCGAGCACATATGGGACGTTCAATGTGCGCCCGATTTCCTGCCTGTTATGCGCGCCACGATATCGTGCCACGCTCTCGTGGCTGATCACCTTGAGATTGGCTAACTTCGCCAGCTTGCTTGAAACGCCGTCATAAACACCATCAGCGAAGAACGTGTTGTCTTTATCTCCGCTGAGACTTTCAAAAGGCAGCACGGCAATGCCAGTTGTTGGCGGAGGGCTAGAAAATTGGCCTTTCCAAACCAGCGTGCCCACTACCGTTCCGAGCGCCAGCGACAGCGCGGTCATTACCGCAGTCATCCGATTACGCTTTGACCAGCGCCACAGGCGAACGGGCAACGAGACAGGACGCGCGATAATCGATCGGCCGTCAAGCCAGCGTTCGAGGTCTTCGGCCAGAGCGCCAGCGGACCGATAGCGCGCAGTCGGATCGCGTTCCAAACATTTTGAGCAGATTGTTTCCAGATCCCTGTCCAGCGTTGGGACAAGCGAACGCAATTTCGGCGCCGGGTTTTGACTCGCCTGCTGGATCACCGCCAATGCGTGCTCGCCCAAAAATGGTGGACGCCCAGTGAAAAGATCGAACAAGATCGCGCCCAGACTGTAGACATCAGCCGCAGGCGTAAGCTTCGCGGCTTCGGCCAGTGCCGGATTCACCTGCTCAGGCGCAATGTAACCAGGCGTGCCGAAAATGGTCAGGCTGCGCGTAAGATCGCTGATGGTATCGAGCCATTTGGCCAGACCAAAATCGCTCACCAACGGTTCGCCGTGCCCATCGAGCAGAATGTTCGCCGGTTTCAGATCGCGATGCAGGATGCCTCTGATGTGCGCGTATTGAACCGCGCGCGCTACCTTCGCCATCAACCCCGCAGCACGGCGCGGCTCGCGACGCAAAGCCGGCCCGGCTTCGACCAGGTTGCCGCCAGCGGCAAACTTCATGCTGAAGAACGGCAGCTCATCTTCGCACTTGCCCACTTCATAAATGGGTAGAATGTTTGGATGATCCAAGTGGGCCGCTGCCTCCGCTTCGCGACGGAAACGCGCCAACGTCTCCTGCGAATCCGCGTGATAGGCAAGGATGCGTTTTAATGCAACGATGCGACGCGAGTGCCGTTGCCGCGCGCGATAAATCACGCCCATCCCGCCGCGCCCGATCTCTTCCAGAATCTGATAATTGCCCAGCCGCCAGTCGGCGTGGCGCACCTCGATTTCACTGAGCAAATCCTCCAGCGTTTCTCCCTTCTCGCCGTTGCTGTTTTGACTTGCTTCCATCGAAGTTTCCTCAGACAGGCCTTGAGAAAGCAGACAGCTCAGACAAAGTCCCCGTTTGATGCGCGATCCCGATCCGCACTGCGGACAGACCACCGGTTCCTTTTGCATATCCCCTGAAAGAGCAATGCGGGCGGAACTCATGGAAAGGCGACGAGGCTAGCAGAAGGCTGCAAATGTTGCCGTCTCCCGCCTTCATTCTCCGGAAATTCTGGAGCGAAGTTGGCGAGAATTCCTTCGAAGACTGAAAATTTCTGGAAGGAACGGGTCAAGGGGGGATGTTTTCTACGAAGATTCAAGTCCTGAGGGGATTCTCTGTTTTCTCTCTTCGACCCATGTGATGAAGAGGCACCAAGGATAGAACAAAAGAGCGTTTCGTCAATCAGGAAAACGTACTGATTGAGCGCCTGATTTTTGACCTAGGGCTACGGTGCTGAACTGCCCTAAGGAAATAGTTGAGTTATTGACAATCGTGAACGCTAGCGGCTGCTGAAGAAATCCGAGTAACGCCTGTAACCGTCGCCCTGTGGGCGACGATAATCGCGGCGTGTTTATGCCATCAGTGCCGCGCTTCGCACAGCGAAGCGGCTACAGCTTCTGGAGCCGGGATTCAATCGTCTCGCATAGCACATGAAGTAGAAGCTGGTGCGCTTCCTGAATTCTGGCAGTGGATTCGCTGCG
>DATEZD010000131.1:0-2052 GCA_035255865.1 Candidatus Udaeobacter sp. | reverse complement strand
GGCTTGATCGTCACGAAACTCGATGGAAGCGGCAAAGGCGGGATCGTCGTTGCGATTCAGGATGAACTTGGAATTCCAACGCGCTTTGTCGGCACCGGCGAGCAACTCGAAGATTTCGCGCCATTCGACGCGAGCAAATTTTTAGCTGAGATGTTTACCCCGTGAGATAACCAGACTGTTACGATACTGTTACATTTACGTTTTGCGTTCCGTTTTGGATCGTCAGTTCTACGTTGGATTAACTCGAGAAGTATTTGAAAACGGCCTGGGGAAAAAGATACATCAAAGGTCGACTGAAAAACTATCTCACGGGGTAAAAGAATCCGCGCAGGAACGCCGCCGCCTCATTTGAGATGCCGACGATCTTGTTCGTTGCCTGACCATAGAATTTGAAATTGCGCTCGGTCTCGGGCCGACCGTCGTTCCAGTCGGAAAAAGATTTGAGCTCCCTTCGCCCCAGGCGCCGCTTCGCGAGCGCGGTGCGTCTGATAGTGATGCTCACGCGCGGGGTTTGCCGGGCGATCCCGGGTTTCTTCGCAATCGCTTTGGCTGAGGTGACGACGCCGCTGGCGATGAGACCTTACCCGCCTTCGTTCTCGCTCGCAAAGATGAAGATCGTGTCGCCTTTGGCGATGTGCTTGCCACCATACATCGTCTTCTGCGCGCTGAACGCGAACGTCTCCGCCCGCGGATCGCTAACCCAGGCTTTGATCGCGAACATCATACTCCGTTGGCAGGCCGTAGCCTCGTGCGAAGGCTGCTCATCTCGCACCGATTAATTCAATGGCCATCAGCTCCAGTGGTCGGATTTTGGATCCCAAAATGGGCCAGTTAAACCAAGTGATTCGAAGATGAACACCATTTCGTCCGGTGCTGGCCGACGGGATTCGACCGTAAGTCGATTCGCATACCAATGAAGAGCCAGTTGCCAAAGTTGCTCCAGATTAACCAGCGGGCGTCGCGGATTGTTGTGCGCCGCGCACCACTGATTGACGGTCTCTTCCGACCGGAAGAGGAGCATGGTGGCTCAGGTAAAAATGAGATCGTCCCACCAACGCGCCGCTGGCACAGCGAAATGCGCGACGTACGATCTCAAAATCGGCTCACCGTTTTTAATTTCGAGCGTCAACGGTTCGCCAGTGTGTCCATCCGAAGCGCGACTAATCACGTCGCAATGCAACGCGGCTGCGATTCCGTAGGCGTCCCAAACACAATTCGCGTAATAGTGCTTGCCATTCGCTTTAACTGGAAACCTTGTCGGCACGCCCGAAAATGGTGGCGCCATTCGAATTCGATGCGGATCGCCGGGCTCCGGAAGGATAAGACGCTTGGCATGCAGGCGTCGGAAAGCAGCGAGGACCCTGTTTTCTTCGATGTTAATCTTATGTGAGACCTGTGACGAAGTTGGAACACCACCGGTCTCCGCGGTAATGTCGTAGATCGCGAGTTTAACTTGTGTGTCGAGATCGAGTTCCGGCATGAGAGCGCGATTTAATCAGCGAGCTGCATAGAAGTAGATCACAATAAACGCGACGATCAGGAGAATAGCCGTAATCCACCACACTGGTTTGATAGCCGCTGGCTTGGGAGAGGATCCAAACCCCCGCTTAACGAATTCCTCATAGTTGAAGTCCTCATCCGGCAAATCCACGGCATCGTAAGTATCAGCATCTTCTCGCCAGCCTGAATTATGGTCAGCGCCACACTCGGGGCACGCTAACGCGTCGCGAGGAACATCTTCGCCGCAGGATGGACATACCTCCGGCGGCGGCGGGTTCTTAGACTTCTTCGCGGTCATCTGACAAGAGCCTGAACTGGGATGACAATCGCTAACGCCACGACAACCATCATTGCAAATGCCAGCGTCGTCAGCCGCATGCCACCGCGCCACCCGAGAACAGCGCCGCTGCCATCCGTGCCCGGCTTGCTGAAAAACCAGCTACCAAAAATGACCAGGCCAATCAGCAGCAACGCGGCGTGTCCAATTCTGATGCCCGCAGGCTGCTGGAAGTCGAGCACGTGAACGATCATTACAATGATGAGCATAATTAC
>DATEZD010000130.1:0-10601 GCA_035255865.1 Candidatus Udaeobacter sp. | reverse complement strand
TCTTGTTCGCTGATCGACGAGGATTCCAATCCTCGACGGATGCGCATGTTCCTTTCCAAATCGACAGCGGTCAAACCGGCATAAGCCTTGTACCAAACTTGCGTCAGCACGGTGTGGCGTCGCTGGAACTCCTTGAAGCGGCGTTCGTCGGCGCTGCCGCCCCGGAGCAGCCAATCAGTTCTGGGATAGCCGATGCCATTGCTGGTAAAAAGGTTGAGGCCGAAACCGAGCTTATTGATGAAGTCGTCCATGTAGCTCTCATTGCCGCCGTCATAATTGCTGAAAAAACTCAGCCGCTCGTTACCTCCGATCATCACCCAGCGCGCGAAGTGGATGGTGCGGACGCGCCCCAGACGCCCGGGTTTGATAATGTGTCGCGTTGCGTAGTCGATCATCAAAAGAACACCTCTGAGGGTCGCGAGCCGCAAGAGGCCGGGTTTTAAGCTACCGAGCGCACTGTACGGGTTCGTAACATCATGATCTTCCGCCTTCGCCAAGGTCTCGAAGTGGTCGTCGTCGACGACGGTGTAGGGCTCCGGATCGGTCTTCTCCAGGCGTCGAAGCTGAAAGAGATAGAATGGAGCGATCAGAATTAGCAGCGGCGACGCCAGTAACAGCAACAAGGGCATGCAGATCAGGTGCAATATTTTTCTGATCCACCAGCCGAGCGGCGTCGCCTCCTCATCGGACAGAGTGAGGCGGCCCGCGGATTTTTCCGCCTCCACGAACCGCTTTAACTGCGCATGAATTTCCCGTGGCGGCAGACCCTCAAACGAAGACGCCTGGCTCGCAAGGTGGCTTTCGATCGCATCCTGCAATGCCGCTTCTTCGCGGATCCGCCGCACCGTACGTCCGCGTGTGTTCACGTAAGCCGCGCTGGCGGGACTGCGCAGCAGCTTTATCCAAGCCATAAGATCGGTGTCGGACGCGAATCCGTGGCAGCATGAGAAGATCGCGCGCAAGCCGTCGGACGCACGTCTCACCAGTTCGTTGAGAAATGCCTCCTCCTCGCCGTCGATGTCGCCGAGGAAGACGAGATACAGCGGAAAGGTGCGGACCGGCAAGCCGTAAATGCGCAGGTCTCCGACGGTTTTATCGTCGAGGATCACAAAACGCGCGAAATGCAGCGTGTCGAACTGCGCGAACGGGACCAGCGGGTTGTTTGGGTTGGCCCACCCCGGCGCCTCGTTCATGGAGTCGAGCAAGCCGCGCAGTTCCGCCACGCGTGACGAAACGATCGGCGCCAAAATCATGAAATTTCCCTGCGGCGTCATGGCCTCCTAGTCGAATACCTCATCACCCGTTGGCTCGTAATGAGGCACCTTGTTCATGTCATGCCGCAGCTTAGACAGCTCGTAGTACATCCGCTGCCGGGCACGGCTTTGATTACCCAGGGGCCGATGCTCGGCGATAGTATGCCAGGGGTTATAGGAGAGCTTCCTGGCGAATTCCATTTGGGCCGGCGAATCGAACTTCTGTTTCGGCAGCCGCAGCGTTGCCACCGAAACAGGCGGCGAAAGTTTCTCCGGCCAGAGCACGCCGTTATTCTCAATCGGCATTAGGAATGGATCGGTCTGCACCTGCAGGCGAAAGTCCAACTCCACGTCTCCTTCATTCAGCGCCTTGACCATTGCATCGCGCAAATAATCATCGGGCGGACGCAAAGGAAGCCGCGGGATCGGAGTTTTGTTGTTCGTCTTTGGCCAGACCGAGTATTGCATTGCCTGGCCTTCTCCCAACAGATACGGCACACAACTAAAGTAAGGAGCTTCGAACGGGCTGCTCTGAGTTTTGACCCAGAGCCCCTGCATGATCATGTCCAGCATGTGGGGTTGCTCGAAATTAACAAAATGAAAAATTTGCGCGTTTTTCACGCTCCACTTTTGCAGGTGCGCATTCGACTTTACGTCCTGTGTGACAAAGGTCGGGGTAGAAACGCCGAACATGTCCAGAGTAAATTTCTCCTCATCCATCAACTTCGGACCCGGCACACCCAAGAGTTTGATGCTGATGCTCATGAAGCCCACGTCGTCGATGTCTGGAGTAATGTAAGGCCCCGGTCCGGAAAAGCGCACCCAACAACGGAACGTCTGTGGTTTGGCGTAGATGCCATAACGAAACTGTGGCGGAAGATTGTCGTGGACGATAAACTCGCCTCGCACAATGCCCTGTGTTTTGGTGTTCCCGCCACGCTCGAAGCCGCCCGGTTTCCAGAGTCCTCGCATCTGCGTGGTGAAACTCTCGATGATCGAGCTAAGGTATTCCTCCTCGTTCGGCAGCGGTTTTTCCTCGGCAATCTTTAGGCCTTCGTCCTTCCGCTGCATATTGATCAATGCTGTGACCAGGCGCGCGATTGGATCTCGAAGAGTGGCGTCGAACGGCGGCCGAAGCCAGTGATCGACCCGGCGTTCCATTTGCAAAAGGAACATGATTGCATTGCTGATCCAATCTAGTAAACGCGAGCCGGTATTGGCACGCGGCATTGGGCGGCTGACGTTCGAATTCACGGCACCTCCGATGGCCGCACGATCTGATTACGCCGAGGCCGGAAACTCAAGCGCGAAATCGATCAGCCGCTTTTTGCTCCAGTAGACTTTGCCGAGATAAGTATGCGGCGCGACTTCGCGGATTTCATCTCGGATCCAGTGGGCCACCAGTGAAGTGTCCGAATAATCAAGCACGATGCACTCCTTGCTGTCCAGCCAGCTCGGGCCTTTGTACACCTTTGCGATGATCGCGTTGAGCCCAAAGGGCAAAATCTTGTTTCGCAAAATTCCCTTTGCTGGGTCGAAAATTTTTCCTTGCCACGCAAAATGATTTACGAAATTTGCCATGTCCTGTGTGTAAGTCGTTCCCGGTGCGATGATGGCGGTGCCCTTCGCCTCGCCGCTTGGGATTTCGCCGGTTTGACTTTGAGTGAACAGGTCGTCGAGCTGCGCCTGCGACATTTTCAACATTTCTGCAACTGTAACTGCCATGTTTCTCCTTTCGTTGGATTCGATCTTGATCAAAACGTTTTTAGATATTCGATTAGCGCACGTTTATCGCTGTCGGACAAATCAGTGCCGAAGTAGTGGCCCTTGTCCTCGATAAAGTCCGGACATTTGTTCATCGCTATTAGGTCAGGAACCAGTTTACGCAATTCGGCGTCGGCTGCTTCAGGCGAAAGCTTCTCGGCGTCTATCTTGACCAATTTTCCCGCGACTTTGAGGAACGCGCCCGGGCGTTGGAAGTCTGGCTGCAGATTGGCCAGCAGGTTAATCGGTGTTCCTTTGGGAATTCGTCCAATCTTTACGTAACCGTCCGGGCCTGCCAGCTTGTCAAATGGTGGCGGCACAAATTCCTTGCGCAGATGGAATGAGCACTCGTTTTGGGTCCGCCAGATCGAATCTTTGTTCAGCCGTTTTTCCGGCCAGAGCAATTTCTCCACCGCATCGTTAAACGCATCTATCCGACTGGCCAAGGAAGGATCGCCGGTAAATTTTCCCAGCATGTTGTTGTGTAAAAACGGAGCAGAGCTCCAGAGGCTGACGAGCGACGGCGTGCGATAATAGCCAGGCGCGACATCTTTGTCTTTCGGTCTGAATTTGATTGGATGGGTCTCATCGAACGGGTTAAAGAATTCCAGCTCGTCTACCGGCGAGAGTTCCTTGTAAGTCTGCGAAGAAAAGTTGTCCCAGATGTGATGAGTTTTTGCGTTTGTCGCGAACGCGCGCGCGGAGTTCGTCTCGATTTTGGTCAATGGATAACGCTTCTCGTCTGACAGGAAATTGTTTTCCAAGAACTCGGGCTTCATCACCTCCGCGCGGAACCAGGCTCTCCCTTCGCCGGATCGCGGATCGATATCTGCAGGCGGTTGCTTGCTCGAATGACAAGCGGCGCAGCTTTCGGCGAAAACTTCTTTTCCACGCGTCATCACGGCTGAATCCGCCGTGATGTAACCTTGTCCGTCGTGCGCATCAGCGAGGTGGAACGGTTTCAGCCTGCGGAAAAACGCAGCAATGTTGTCGAGCCGCTCCTCGGTCGCACGCCAGAAAACCGAATGCTCTCGCGCGTAGGGAATTTCGAATGGCTTTTGCGGCTTCAGTCCGATCAAGCGGTTGTGGCGCGTCAACCAGTACTCGGAAAACATGCCGATATTGACGTAAACGCGGATCGTTGCGCCGCGCACACTGATGGAATCCGCGCCATCCTTCAAAACATGCGGCACAGGCATCTCTTCGGTTTCTCCTGGCAATGCAAGCGTTCCGCCCGCCATTTTTTCCGGAGTCGCGAGTTTTGCGATGCGTTCCCGCTCAGCCAGCAAAAAGATGGCGTTGATTGCATTTGGATTGTTGATGTGATCGGTGGCGATCCGCGAAGTGTCGGAAGTGCCGCGCGGCTGGGCGGCTAGCATTTCGTAAAAAAATCCGCCCTTCTCGACATTGCAGGCAAAGACTTTTCCTTCGTTGATGTACTGATTGCCAATTGCCGAAGCGAGATTTTCCCACCGGGGATTTTCCGGGTCACCAGGCGGATTGCTTGGATTCGGCGCGATGTGGCACGAGCCGCAAGCGACGCCAACGCGATACGGTCGAATGAGCTTATTGTCATTGTAATAAGCCTTGTCCTCGTAGAAGCGTTTGCCGTCCCATTTCTTGCGCGCTTCGTCGTTGAATTCGGGATTTGGAAAAAGCCGAAAACCAAGCACACCGGAAGGTTTGCCGTAAACGTTTACGTCGATGCCGTCTGGCTCCGAGTCCACTTGTTCATCAAGCCACAAACCGAATTCGTCCGGCTTGCTGGGCGCGCGAAATCCAGGCTCGTTTACCAGGCCCAAAGTTTTGAAACGCTCGCCGCGCGGAAATTTGCGGTTGTCCAGCATCTTCAAAAGATCCATCAGACCGTAGCTGTCCTGGGCGGCATGATTCCAAAAATGCTGGTTGCCGCCGCTCCAGAGGTTCCAGGTATTGCGCCCCATGATTTCCTCGGGCGAAAGATCGATGCCACCATCCATTGGCTTGAAGATGTCGGCAATAATCTGCGGAAAATCGGCGGTACTTTTGCCGGCTGCTTTCGCTTCATCGACCGGCTCATTTTTGGTGCAGCTGACCAGAGCCAAAGATACGCATGCAAAAAGCCAGCTTCCGACTCGCACGAGACGGAGAACATCGCCTCTGCCTTTCCCTAGCGCCTTCACCGAGCCACTATTGAAACTCCAGAGTGAACCGTGTAGCAAGAAAATTCTTAAGTGACATTTACTTAGAAAAGATCCAGCAAACGCTGGCCGACCGCGAGGAGACCGAGAGCAGCCCCGGGAAAAAGTGCTGCCCGAATGAAAGGCTGTTCAGTCAGCGGCGCGAACGCGCCCATTTTGAGGTCCCGGATTTCAGCCATGAGCTCATCGAACACTTGTCGTTTGGTTTCGCTTTCCTGACCCAAGAGGCGAAACCGCCGCAGGTCATTGAGCGCGGTTTCGCGCAATTGCTCAGCCGCGCGTCTGAGCAAAATGGCGCTGCCCAGCACCCAGGCGGCAATGATAGCATAGATTAGAACGAGACTCGCCGGCCACGTCCAATTATCAAAAAAGGACAAGCGGGCAACAATGATCAAGGTTAAAACGACGAATGGGTACCAGATCAGCGGTGCCACCACTTGTGTCCGCTGGGCGACGAAAAAGATTTCGTTATACGCAGACAGTTCCTTTTCGGTCAGCGGCGGTTGCCGGTAAGATTGCTCAACGACCTCGCGGCTCCATTTGGTTACTTCCCGGCCAAACATACGGATAAAGTTGCTGTTCAATTGGATCGCATCGACCACGTAAAAGGAGAGAAGCAGCAGCCCAACGCCAGCGAGATAGAAGACAGTGTTATCGATCTGAAAAGCCGTCTCGCCCCGCGCGGGCGACAGTGGTTGAGGAAACAAATGCAAAATCGCGAAAGCGAAAATGGAATACAAAACAAAAAGAATCCCAATTCGGATGAACCGCGGCCAAAATTTGTTCCGGCAAAGATAAGTGTGCCATGCATCTTCAGCGGAAAAGCGCATAACTCTCGGAGGCTCCTTCATCTGCCAGCGCTCGAAGCCGATGCCGAGATCACGCCATCGAAATGGGGTCAGTGGCAAGGGAGCAAACGAAAACTCCGTCTCGATCCGTTTCGCATTCGCACGAAGATCAAAGCTCGCTTTGAACATGAAGAAAATCGCAAGCATGAACGCAATCAGGCGCACCATTTCCGTTGGCCAGATGCTAATGCCGGAAAAAAATGCCAGCGGTTCTTCCGGCGCCAGGTCCTGCGCAACCAGAGCAACAACGAGAATTATGAGTGGTCCGCCACAGACCAACCAAAAAACTGTGCTGACGAATGCGCGCTTCAGACGCTCAATAGCGGTGCCGCCGCCCGGCAAGGTACGCCGGGCGATGGTCACGCTGATCCACGCAGCCATGGCCAAAACCATTAGCGCGACGATGATCAACGCCCAGATGACTCCAGGGGTCAACCAGTCCCGAAACCATGTCTTGGTTTTCTCATCCTTGTTGTAGTGCGACTCGAAAACAACTTTTGTGTCACCGAGGTGCCATAGATACCACGGTGGGCTCAGATCGTAGGTGCCTCGTCGGCTGATTTCGAAGATGCGCGTTTGCCACGTAAGGCACTCCGCTTCTTCGTTCGTCATGCGGCCGGTTGCCACCAAGGTGCCGACGTACGTCGAAGTTTGATTATTGTCGCGAAACGGCGCGATCTGTTGCTGGAGATAAATTTCGGGCAAGGTGCTGCCAAACGGCGAGGCGATCACCAGATTGTGTACATCGCCCCAATCGTCGCGGCGTTCAAAATGCGCGTCGTAGTTATTTGTAAAAAAAACAGCGTCGGGAAACTGCGGACGCAGCGCTCGCAGAATCATCAATTTGTCGTAAATATCCGAGCCGAGCAGACCAATGGCACGAATCCCTGAGCCGTCCTTTCGCTGCCAGCACGCTTCGTCCTCTTTCATCTGCCACGCCAAACGCCGTAGGTAATCGGATTGATTCAAGCCTTCTGTCGCTTCGACAGCGACCGTGTTCTGGCCAAGCTGAGTTTTTTGCTCTTGCTGGGGTTGATCGTCTTTGCCCACGTCACCCGGCAAACGACCGTCAATTCCTCGCAGGTAGTGGTAGGAATGGATCCACTTGTTGGGATGCTGCGTATTATCATTGGCATTCTGTCCAGAGGCTTTAGCGGCGAACGTCGTCCCCAGAGATCGCCCATAGGGAGTGTCCCATTCGCTGAGGATCACAATGTGGGATAGGTGTGGAACAGGGGGAAGATCCGGGTTCACTTGGCGGACGGCGGCAATCCTGCGTCGGGCTAACTCCGTGACCAATGCCTTCAAGACCCCGTCGTCCGGAGCGATCGTACGAAAAAAGTGCAGGCCGTCACCAGGGCCGCTTCGTACGGATTGTTCGATAAGCGTCTGTACGGATTTATTTTTACACTGCTCAGAAAGAGCTACTCCTGAGAGAAGCATGAAATCCGAGGCGGTCGCCCGAGGCGAAATAATCGAGACCCCATCGAGTGCTTTTTCCAGTGTTGTTAAAGGAGCCTTATCGTCAGGCGGCCTTACTGGGTACCAGCACGCTTCTCGAACCATGCTCTGCAACCCTGTGGAATTTGCTGGGCCAATCAAAGTGACGTCGATCTTGTCGCGCAGGTCCTTCTGCGCGAGTTGATTGATCAAGGCGGCGAAGCAGTGCAATGGACTGAGATTGAAATTTACTGCGGGCAACCACACCACGACGACGCGCCTCGCGCCTTTGGGAAAAACGTTTTTGGGATTGTCTTTCGCTTCACATTCCTCCCACGGAAGGACTAGGGCGCGCTCAATAGCGGGAGAGGGTTCATTTGCCTCCGGTGGGGGCCATGCGGCAGTAACAAATCCGATGTGCTCGCCATCGATCGGAACAAATCCGCTCTCGCTCAATCCTTCCAGCACAGCCTGGCGCGCGCGCAATCGCGACTCGGCTTGTTCGCTGTACGGCCCGGCGTCGAGCATCACCGCAAGCAACAACACACTTCCCGGGGGCTGAAATGTATCAGCGCGCTCGCAAAGGAGATTGCACAGTGCACTGGTGTCGTGCGATTCAGCGCTACCTTTTTTGGCTACGCCTTTGTCGATTTGTTCATCCAGCAACGCCTTTTGTTTCTGCGCCACGCCAATCGGATCCTGCCAGAGGCGCGCGTCCACGTCCTGCTCGGCAATCACTGGAGCCGTCTTTTCGTTCGGAACCGATGGGCGTTCGCTCACGAGTGGCTTGTACTGCACGAGGACGCCGGCGAGAACTGCCATGAGCGGCAGCAGCGTCCCCCAAGGGATATCAATCTTGCGTTTGTCGTTGTCCGCCATGGTCGCTTTCGCCCGCAGTGATCTGCCGAAAATCGTTAGTCGTTAGATCAGCGGCTTTCGCTTCGTCCACCAGCTCGTTCTTCTTGCAGCTGGCAAATGTCCGAATCGAGCATGCAAGAAACCAGCTTCCGACTCGCGGGAGAGGGAGAAAATCGCCCCTGGCTGGCAGCAACGCCTTCACGGAGCCATTATTGATACGTTCGGGGAAAACCTTCTAGCAAGAAAATTTTAACCGAGGAGCGCCGGCATTTTGCCTCGCGCCCAGCGGAGATGTTTTCCGCTCGCATGCCGGTCAGCGGGTTACAAACCCGCTGGGAACACAGACTGCAAGTCTATGTTCCAAGCTCATTCGACGAATTCCAGTTCGACTGGAACGTCGATATAGCCTTGATCGTGCGCGGCGGTCAGAAATTTGTGGATAGCCGCGCGTCCAATCGCACCATAATCTCGAGTAAACTCGTTCACGTACATGCCGATGAATTGACCGGTAAGCTTCGCGCCCATGTCGCGCGCGTAGGCAAGCGAATGGCGAACCGCCTCGTCTCGATGCGCCAGGCCGTAGTCGATGCTTTCGCGAATAATTTCGCTGAGATCATGCCGAACTGCTGGCGGGATATCTTTGCGCACCACATTGCCGCCCAGGGGCAATGGCAAGCCCGTATCGTGCTTCCACCACTCTCCGAGATCGACAATCTTCTCAAAACCGGATTGCGCATAAGTGAGCTGCCCCTCGTGAATGATTAACCCGGCGTCAGCGCCGCCGCTTTTGACGGCGTCAAAAATTTCATCGAACCGCACGACGACATAATCGAATTTTCCCAGGAAAAGCTGTAGCGCAAGGAACGCGCTCGTCATTTGGCCAGGCACGGCGATTTTCTTGCTGTTCAAGAATTCTCGCGCTGTCGATTCGCTCATGGAATCCTCATTGGAGATTGGGCGTTGGACGTTGAGCGTTGAGCCTTTTCTCACAATGAGTGGTCCGTATCCATCGCCTATGCTCGCGCCAGACGGCAGCAGCGCGTATTTATCCGCCACATAGGCGTACGCGTGAATTGAGATCGCGGAAATATGCAACTCGCCGCGCTGTGCCCGCTCATTGAGCGTCTGAATATCGTCCAGGCGATGGTCGAAGCGATAACCACGAAGGTCGATTTTATTTTTCGCGATCGCATAGAACATGAAGGCGTCATCCGGATCCGGCGAATGACCAAGGGTAAAGACTTCACGGGTGTGCTTCGTCATCTTGAACTCTAGCGGCACTCTCCGAGTGTCGCTACCCTCGGCGGTCGCAGACCGCCGCTACAGCAAAAATAAAACAGCCGCCGCGGTTTAGCGCGGCGGCTGCTTGTTAGAACTGTATCCAGGAAGCGCTGACTTCTCTTAACAGCGCTCCGGGCGACAGTTTTATCGATTCTCTACCACTTGGGGCGCCGGCTTGATCATTTCAAGTTGAGCGCTCACTTTTTGAATTTGCGTGGCCTGCTCTCTGAGGCCGGCGGTCAGCGACTTAATTTGCGCCTCCTGCAATGCGATCGTAGCCGCTTGTTTTTCAGTCGTGGCCTTCAATTGCTGCACGAGTTGCTGCTGTTTCAGCAAGTTGTTCATCGAGAGAGGCGAACCCGCAGGTACCGTACCGAGTTTACCGCTAGCATTGACCACAACAGGCACACCACCGGTAGCAGTCGCGCCGGAGATACCGGCGATCCAGCAACCCGTTATAAACCCTGGGTCGCCGATGCGGATGGAGCCGTTTTCGTTGCCGCCACTAGGGCCAGAGGTGGCACCGATATAAATGTTATCGCTGCCATCGAAGGCTCCTGCGTGCCAGCCGATGACTGTGTTAAATGCGCCGTTCACACCACTCATGAATGCTGAGTCACCAACGGCAGTGTTCGCAGCGCCAGTATTATTCAGCAGCGCATAAACGCCCATCGCGTTGTTCTGCGTACCAACCAAATTGTTCTCAAGCGCTGAATAGCCGACGGCGTTGTTTGAATCGCCATCAGTGTTGGCCAGGAGCGCCTGAGCACCCACGGCCGTGTTAATGTTGGAGGTGTTATCCTGCAGCGCCAGATCACCTACGGCAGTGTTTCCCGCGCCGTGCTGATTTTCGAAAAGCGCGTGATTGCCAAAAGCGTTGTTGGTGTATCCGTCAAGGTTGTTAAACAGTGCAAAAGCGCCAAACCCATCGTTGAAGTTGGCGCCCGAATGGCCGAACTGTCCGTTAAAGACAAGCG
>DATEZD010000129.1:0-3051 GCA_035255865.1 Candidatus Udaeobacter sp. | reverse complement strand
CAGCTGCCGGACGAATGAAAAGCGGATAGTCCACCGGTTCTTCGCTGAATGTGCCGAAGTCTTTCACTTCGTGCCCCAGCGAAGTGAGCAATTCTTTCACCTTTTCCTTGTAACGAAATCCAGCGTGATCTGTGCCGAGGGAAATTTTCATGAATTTGTCATTCGGAGCGAAGTCGAGGAATCTCTCATTCTTGATCCGATCACGCCGGTTACAAAAGACAATAAACAGAGATGTCTCGACTTTCGCTCGACATGACAACCCTTGTTATCCGCCATGCAATTTTGCCAGTTCGTTCCAGATCTCGCGTTCGCGTTCGGTCAGTTTCTTTGGCACGTTGACCTGAACAACGACATAGAGATCGCCGCGCTTGCCTGAGACTCCGGGTAGACCGCGTTCGCGCAGGCGAAATCGCTGGCCACCCTGGGTGCCCGACGGAATTTTCAGGCGCACGTTGCCGTCCAGAGTTGGCACGACCAATTCACTGCCCAATACGGCGCGCCACGGCTCGACCTTCACCTCATGAATCAAATCGCTGCCTTCGACTGTGAAATCCGGGTGTCGGGCCAGACGAACGCGAAGAAAAAGATCGCCGCTTTTTCCGCCGCGCACGCCAGCTTCACCTTGGCCGCGCAAACGGATTCGCTGCCCTTCATGAACGCCGCGCGGAATCTTTACCTGGTAATTTTCCACTTTGTCTGAGCCCGCTCGGCGCAAAGAGACCGTTCGGGTGGATCCATGTAACGCTTCTTCAAGCGTGACCATGATGTCAGCTTCGACATCTGCTCCGCGCGCCTCCGTTGCTTGACGTCCGCCGAATCCTCCGAAGGCGGATCGGCCGCGGCCACCGCCGAAAAACGCTTCGAAGAAATCGCTGAATCCAGTTCCACCAAATTCGAATTGAACGCCGCCACCATCGCCGCCCCACTGATAAAACCCGCCGCCGGGTTGCTGCCCTTCCGACTGCCAGCCGGGTGGCGGTTGGAACCCGCCCGGTCGATTCCAATCGGCGCCGAGCTGATCGTATTTCTTGCGTTTTTCCGGATCGCCCAGCACCTCGTAGGCTTCGTTGATCTCTTTAAATTTTTCCTCCGCGGCCTTTTTGTCCTTGGCTACATCGGGATGATATTTGCGCGCCAGCTTGCGAAAGGCGCTCCGAATTTCCTCCTCGGTGGCCGTTTTCGGTACACCGAGTGTCTCGTAATAATCTCGAAACTGTACAGGCATTTGCTCTCAAGCTTGTGCCTCCACTCAATTCGCGCAACTGCGATGGGCATCTGAAGGGCGGACTAGAGACCGCCGCTCCTTGTGCTTCCGCTCAATCCGCGCAACTTTTTGAGGGATGCGTGAACTGGGAAAACTGGTCGCGATTATCGGTGTGATCACGACGCTTGTGGGGTTGGTGATGTGGAGTGGGTTCGCGCCGAAATGGCTGGGCCGATTGCCGGGCGACATTCGGATCGAGCGCGAACATTCCGCACTTTATTTTCCGATCGTTACCTGCATCATCGTCAGCATTGTGCTGAGTTTGCTCTTGTCGATCTTCTCAATCTTCCGGCGCTGATGGGAGCGCGGCGTAAACAAGTCCAGCTCGAACGGCATGTTGCTGAGTTGCTGCGTTGCCGGCGCTGCCCACGCATGAAATCGACGCCGGTCTCCGGCGGCGGAATCGTGAGCGACGTCATGGTCATTGGTCAGGCGCCCGGCCCGCGGGAACCGGTTTTGCAGAGACCGTTTGCACATACTGCTGGCAAAACGCTTTTTCGGTGGTTCGAAGAATTCTGCGCGATGAACGAGGCTGCCGTCCGCTCGAAGATTTATTTCGCGGCAGTCTGCCGGTGTTTTCCCGGAAAAAATTCCAGCGGCACGGATCGCGTGCCTGCCCCGGACGAGATTCGCAACTGCTCGTCGTGGATGGACAATGAGATTCAAATCTTGCAGCCGTGTCTCATCATTCCCGTGGGGCGGCTGGCTATCATGCAATTTATCGACTGCGAAAGATTGGCGGAAGTAATTGCCCGAAAATTCCGGGTCGCGCGCGCCGGACATCACTTTGACGTAATTCCTTTGCCGCATCCGTCCGGTGCATCGCCCTGGCACAAAATTCCGCCTGGTCGCGAACTGACAGCGCGAGCGCTCAAACTGATCGCGCGCCATCCTGCTGTAGCGGCGCTCTGCCTGCCGCGCCGAAGCCGCGCGAAGGCGGGTGGGCGCGGACGGCGGTCATAGACCGCCGCTACAGAAACGCGTTCTGAATTCGGTGTTGGACGTTGGGCGTTGGGCGTTGAACGTTTCGCAATGTCTTCCGCGGTGCCAACTCGCGCTGAAATCCCCGAGTCCGACAAGTGGGACCTGACGCAGCTTTTTGCTGACGTGAGCAAATGGCGGGAGGACTTCGCGTGGTTACAGGAGACTTATCCGAATCTTGAGCAGTGGAAGGGCAGGGTGGGGGAGTCGGCGCGAACGCTGGCCGAAGTGCTTGAGTTTGAGAAGGCGCTCGAGGTGAAGATGGAGCGCGTCTATCACTACGCGTCGCTGCAATTGGCCGAGGACGCCACGACCAACGAATACCTCGCGCGATTCGGACAAGTTCAGAATTTGTTTACGAAAATCGGCGAGACGGCGGCGTTCGTTGTTCCGGAAATCCTGGCGATCGACGACAAACAGTTCGCGCAATTCATCGCAGATCCAGCGCTGAAAGACTGGCGAATCAAACTTCACAAAATTCGCCGGATGAAGCCGCATGTGCTCTCCGTGCCCGAGGAACGTCTTTTAGCACTGGGCAGCGTTGCGCTCAACGGTTACGACGACACCTTTTTGCAGTTGACCGATGTGGACATGAAGTTCGGTGTCTTGATCGATGAGACGGGGCGCGAAAAACCGCTGACCAAAAGTTCGTTCAGTTCGTTTTTGGTGAAACGCGATCCTGAGCTGCGCAAATGCGTTTTCCATCAATTCTACGCCGAATTTCGTGACCATCAGTTTACGCTTGCCGCGTCGCTTGCCTATTCGGTCAAGGCAGATGTGTTTCATGCCAGAGCAAGATATTATCC
>DATEZD010000128.1:0-5105 GCA_035255865.1 Candidatus Udaeobacter sp. | reverse complement strand
CGATTACCGCGAAAGAAATCCGCATTGATATTGAAACGCTTCTTTCGCTTCCGGAAAAACTGCGAAACGCGCAGAGCGATTTCGCGCGCACGGGTGGAATTCATGCCGCTGGAATTTTCGGCGCGGACGGCGAATTAAAAGTTGCCCGCGAAGACATCGGGCGGCACAACGCGGTGGACAAGGCGATCGGCCGAGCGTTCCTCGACGGATCACTTCCGTTGGATCGAGATCTTCTTCTGGTCAGCGGCCGCGCTTCATTTGAGATCGTGCAGAAAGCACTCGCCGCCGGGATTCCAATCGTCGCTGCGGTTTCAGCGCCTTCCACACTCGCGGTGAGTTTTGCACGGGAGAGCAATCAGACATTGATCGGATTTTTGCGCCCGCCGTCGTTCAACATTTACTCGCATATTCAGCGCGTGATTCTGACATAGTGTATCACCTGCCTCCGAGTGCAGAGCGCGGTTCACGCGCGAATTTGAAGCCTGCCAACTTCG
Organism: Candidatus Udaeobacter sp.; assembly: GCA_035255865.1. Lineage (GTDB taxonomy): Bacteria > Verrucomicrobiota > Verrucomicrobiia > Chthoniobacterales > UBA10450 > Udaeobacter. The sequence continues at coordinate 4,611 of DATEZD010000128.1, read as the reverse complement.
ACGCCGCGGAATCGACCCGCTTCGCGCTCGAAGGGTAGCCGATTTCTTGAATCGGCTGGGTCACCCAGCTCCTTCTATCACTCGCCTTATCATGACGGTGCCGTTTTGGTTGAAGGAACTGTCCGCCTGCGGCGGGTTCGGCGACATTTTTGGAAACCGCGAGCACTTGAAAAGCTCGCCCGAGCATTTCCGGATGAAGCAGCGTTTGCAATTCGCGCTTTGCCCGTGGCGAATCGGGTAGCGGCGATTGACCCCAATCGGCCGCGGTCGCTTCGGGTGAACCGAGCCTACCAAGTTCGGAGATGATTCCGGTCAGGAAGTGATGCTGATCGGTGAATCCGGCTACGAGTAAGCCGTTTGCCTGCGCGCGCTCGGCTATGCTCGGCCAGTCCACTTGCATCGTGATGTCCGCATGCCCGATTTGCTCGAACGGCGAATCAAGATTTCGATGTCGCGCGCGCACCTGAACGGCTCCCTGAAATTCGGCGTCCGAACGCCCGTAATCGATCGTGATCACGTAGCCGCGCTGCAAGTTCGCCGCGACATCGTCGATCCAGTCGAGCGCGGCCTGATTGAAAGACCCTTCATCCCTCCGCAGCCTGGCCGCCTCCGCCAAGACTACGGTACCCGAGGAGGCAGCCGCTCCTTGTCGAAGCGGGCGCTCGACCAACACAAACTCATCGCCTTCCAGATCGACAAGCTTTTCCACGCCGCCACTGATCATGCGCACGGGCATCGCGTCCAGCAGTTCGTTGGAAAAATGGACGCCCACGAAGGGTTGCAGCGAATCGCACCATTCAATCCTGTCCCGAAATGGTTCCAGAGTTTGCGCTTGCCGCTCTTGCAAAACTGGAAATGGCTCGACTATTCGGTAGCGCAAAGCTTCAAAAAATTCCGGCGCGCGTTTTTGCACAGATTGGAGAACGTCGCGGGCGAACTGCCCGTCATGGGCGCCCTGCTCGACAATCATAAAGTTGTCGATTTTGCCCAGTCGCTCCCAGATTTCGGCCAATTGCGCTCCTAACAACTGCCCGAACAGCGGGCCAACACTCACGTTGGTGAAATAATCGCCTTTCCGTCCAATCGCGCAGCGACCCGACGAATAGTAGCCGTGCTCGGGATAATAGAGCGCTTGGTGCATGAACCAGGCGAATGAAATCGGACCCTGCTTCTCGATTTCAGCGCGAATTAATTTGATTAGCGTGGGGTTGCCGTTGCGGGTATTCAACATCGAACGCTCAACGTTCAACGCTCAACGTTCAACTTCTGCAGTTTGAATTGGACGTTCGGCGTTGGGCGTTGAGCGTTGGACGTTTCGCTCTTACATTCTCCAGCTTTTGAGACCGTCCACCACACATCTGAGGCCCCCACCGGGTTACCGTTTTCGGCCGCCTTGGTACTCGAGGCCGTGGTTCTATGTTCCCGTCGGCATCATTGCCGTCCTGACCGTCGTAGTAACTGTTTACGTTTCCAGGCTCGTCACGGAGCTCAAAGCGGAGGCCAAAGCGTTCGACTTGAACCAGCTCCAACAAATGGAATCAGCCAGCGTGATTCTGGATCGTAACGGCAAGATCTTCGGCCAGATCTATGTCGAAAACCGCGACACGGTGCCTTACGAGCAGTTGCCGCAGGATCTCATCAATGCGGTTATCGCTGTCGAGGACGCAAAATTCTACCAGCACCATGGCTACGATCTCCTCGGCATCGTCCGCGCGGCGCTAAAGAATTTTACGGCAGGCCGCGTGCGCCAGGGTGCAAGCACCATCACGCAACAACTGGCGCGTAACAGTTTTTCGTTAAAAGAAAAAACCTATCGCCGCAAGCTCCTGGAGATTTTTCTGGCGCAACGAATCGAAGACCAGTTTGGCAAGCAAAAAATCATGGAGCTATATCTGAACCGGATCTATTTCGGCGGCGGTCTATACGGCGCGGAAGCGGCCGCGCGAGGGTACTTTGGCAAGTCCGCGCGCGAAATGTCGCTGGCGGAATGCGCCACGCTGGCGGGTTTAGTCAAGAGTCCAAACAGATTGTCGCCGTGGACCGATCGCGATAATTCGCGCGAAGTGCGCGATTACGCGCTCGATCGGATGCGCGACCTCGGCTTGATCAGTCGGGAACGGTGCGCCGCCGCCCGAGCGCAACAGATCGTGGTCAGCAGCCGACAAAACGCGCAAGGCCAAAGCTACGCGGTCGATTACATCCGCCAGCAGGTCATTGCTGCCGTCGGTTGGGATCGGGCGAAGAACGAAGGCTTTCGCATCCGCACCACCATCGATGTCGATCTTCAAAAGGTGGCCGAAGATTCTCTCCGGGCTCATCTCGAAGCGGTGGAGCGACGCCCGGAATACAATCATCAGACCTACGCCGAGTACGCAGCCTCGTTTCGCAAGGCTAAAGCAAATGGTGCGGCGGCTGCCGAACCTGACCAGCCCACGCCCGAGTATCTGCAGGGCGCAGTCATTGGCCTGGACAACGCCGCAGGTGACATTTTGGTGCTGGTAGGCGGGCGCGATTTCGAACACAACCAGTACAACCGTGCGCTGCAAGCCCGCCGGCCCGCTGGAACTGCGATGTTGCCGTTGGTTTATGCGGCCGCTTTCGAGAAAGGAATGTATCCAGGATCAGTGGTGGAAGATTCGCCGCTGGATAATCGCGCCGTCATGATCGGCGGCACAACGGGAATCCTTGGTGAATGGGGTCCAGAAAGCGCTGAGAACCGTTATGAAGGAGCGATGACGGCCAGGCAGGCGCTGGTCAAATCAAAGAATGGCGCAACCGTGCGCATCGGACTGGACGCGGGAGTCGATGCAGTGTTGCACCTTTGCTCCGCGGCGGGCATCCGTTCCCCGCTTCGCCGTTTTCCAGCCACTTTTCTGGGAAGCAGCGAGGTCACATTGGCCGAGCTTGCCCTCGCATACACGATCTTTCCAAACGGCGGCTGGCGACCAAACGCACCGCACATTTTGGAGCGGATTGAAGAAAAGGACGGAACACTGGTTTGGGATGGGAAGCAGCAGAGTATTCGGAAACTGGTCACCAAACCTGAAACCGCGTACGAAATTCATTCCTGCCTCGCGGACGCGCTTCAATCAGGGACGGGCAAAGCTGCTTTCACAGAATTTGGTCTGAAGAAAATGCCCGCAGCGGGTAAAACCGGCACGGCTTACGATTTTACCGATGCTCTTTTTGCCGGATACGATTCCAATTTCACCTGCGCTGTCTGGGCGGGGTTCGACAAGCCGCAAAAAATTTATCGCGGCGCGTTTGGGCGTGAACTCGCGCTGCCGATTTGGGTCGATATCATGAATGCCGCTGCCACGAGTTATCTGCCGCGAGAAATTAAGCGGCCGGAAAATCTGAAGGAGATTGAGATTTGCTCTCGGTCCGGCTTGCTGGCTACCGACAAATGTTATGACGCTATAAAAACCGCGAGCGGCGATACCGTGCAGCGGCGCACCACTTACACGGAGATTGCGACGCCCTCGCAAGCGCCCACCGAACTTTGCAACATCCATGGTGAGGCGCGTGCTCGCCTTGCTCGCGAGTTTCCCGCCAGTGATTTACCGCGTGCTGCGCTGGCTGTGGACCTAAGTGAGGTCACGCCGGTTGTCATCAGAAGTGCGACGTTGTTAGCCGACAAGGACCCCTATAATTCTCTCAAGCCCACGCTGAAACCCGAACCGACTCCACAGCCGACAACGGAAACAACCGGAGATCAAAAGGCCGAGAATGTGACCGCCCGAACTGAAGCAGAGACCGCAAGTAACTCCGCAGCCCCAGACCGATCGAGTAATGAAAGAGCACAATCCGCTCCCGAGATCCGGAAAGCGATCCCCGTCCAGCCGCAAGACAAGAAACCGGTCGAGATCCGGCGCGCGATACCAGTCAAACCAGTTGACCAAGAAGATCTGGAGCACACGCTCCTGAAATCCGCGGCGCGGCCGCCGGGCGATCTCAACGAATAGGTGGTTCAAACCGCCCATCCAGCAACTGTATGACATCGCAAAGCGCGGAACATTTTCGCCTGACTGTTCTCAATCCGGGTGGACGTGATCCGGAACAGAAGTTTCATAAGTTGCCCGGCCCGAGTGAAGCCGCGCATCCGCCGATCAATTTTCACGCCTTTGCTGCGTGCACGCTGGGAGCTTTTCATTTCAATCCGCGTCGTGCCATCACGGAGGACACACCGGTCCTTCTTCTTTTGCGCAGCGATTTTCGCGCTTCAGAGCGCGCGTTGCACGATCTAAAAAAGCACGGTCGCACCGTCGCCGTTTCGTTGAAGGAGACTGGCCTGCACCAGATCGCACAACAGTTGCGCGACCGCGCGAAATTATCGCGCTTCACGAAAATTGTGGCGCAGGCCGATGGATGCATCGCCACAACTCCTGAAGCCGCGGAGATTTATCAGCGCGTCCGCGGCAAACACGATCCCGCCACGGTGGCTTTCATCCCGACTCCCTATCCCATCGAGGATGGACGATGGAATTTTTCGCTGCCCGCAAACGAGCAGTCGGGAATTTTTGTTGGCACACGTGAATGGGACGTGCCGACGCGCAATCATTTCGCGGCCCTGCTGATCGCGCGTCAGCTTTGCGAAGCGACAGGTGAACC
>DATEZD010000127.1:0-5451 GCA_035255865.1 Candidatus Udaeobacter sp. | reverse complement strand
TCCGGCACGCTGGTGATGCCCACGTTGTTGGCATCGAACGTCCAGCTTCCCACGTAGAACTCCTTCACACGCTCGGTGTCCTTAGTCAGCATCTCCGCCAGCGTCGGCACCGAACCGTTGTGCAGGAAAGGTCCTGTGGCCCAGATGCCGTTGAGCGGACGGGCCTTGTACTTGTTCGAGAAGGAAGTCGGCTGGTTTCCGGAAAGCTTGTAGGCTTGCTCCACCAACTCCGCCGTTCCCTGGTAGTCCTCCACGGCTTTCTTGGTGTCGGCTTGAAGCGTCTCCAGTAGGTCGCCCAGCGGCACTAGCTGTCCGGTTTTCTTCACGGTGTTGATGCCGATCAGTTCTACAACCTTGAAATCGCCCGCGTTTGCGAGATAGGCCCCGAAGGTCACGTTCATGAGCACCTCGACGGCGGAGTCCTCCTCGCCGAATACGGCGTGGGGATTCAGCATCTTCGGCGTTTCCTTCAAGACGCCCGTCTTGACCGTCCGCAGGACGTTCCGGTTCAGCGTATCGTCTGTGCCCACATTTTTCATCTGCGCCACAATCCGCCGCGCGGGTGAAGTCCGGTCGATTGGCAAGTGGCAAGGCGCGCAGCGTTGCTCGTAGAGAGGTTTGCCCGCCGCGGCGAGAGCCTTGTCGATCGGCACCAGGTTTTCCGGCCACAGAGGCGAGGAGAGCGCCCAAAGGTCCTGCTCAATGGCGTTCAAATTCTTTGTCTCGATCGTCGTCGTTGGATACTTCGGCAGTTTCCCTTTCTGCGGCTCAATGGCGACGGTCCCGAATACCCCGAGCACCTCACCGATGTTGCGCAGCGCCGGGCCGGCTCCCGCATTCGGGATGGAGCCGTTCCACTGCACCACGTTGTGCTGCGGCGCGTCCCACACATGTGGATACGAGACGGGTGCGTCCGTGGGCCGCGCGTTCTCCGCAATCCCCAAGTCGCCGACGGTTACCTCGTTCATGATGTTGCCCAGCGCATCCACGCGCCCGAACCCCGGCCGGTTATCCGCCGGAAGCGGATTCCGCTTGAGGCGCGCCTCCAGCCGGTCCCTCCATTTCGCCAGGCCGGCCTTCACCGCGGTGGCGTCGGCCCCAACCTTCTTCGCGAACCGGTCGAACTTGTCCGGCTGGTCGATCGTCTGCGTCATGGACGCCACCAACTCCTCGAGGAACGTCTGCGTATCTCCCATCGCGGGGCCGCCCTCTACCTGCACCGCCACGCCTTTGATCATCCACTTCGCGGTGTGGCACGCCGAGCAGCTGAGACCCAGGATGTCGAGGCCGTCCACCTGCTCGCGATTTTTTACGTAACCGATCGGCAGGCCACCCGGGTTCTTGGCCGATTTTTCCGACACCGTAATGTAGCGAAGCCGTTCGAAATGGGCGTTGCCCGAGAACAGCTCCTGGCTGTTCGGCATTTCGAGTGCCAGGAACCAGTCATACGGCACGATCTGCGACCCTTGTGATGTCCACCAGAAATGGTCGGCGGTCTCCTTGCTCCATTTCTGATCCAGAGCTACCGCCGCGTACGGCTTGGCGGCGTCAGCGTAGTCCTTTCTTGCGGACTCGCCACATCCTGCCGCAAACAGCAGGACTGCCAGCGCGAGGACGGGGCGGGTTTTCATCGGAATCTGCATGTGGCCTCCTGCCTGGGGCAAGAGGGATACTGATACTGACAGGAAATTCCCTCTTTTGCTTTTGACGCTGTGCGGTTCACGGAGACTTGGTTTTGCGCGGTGTCTGTTTTAGCCGAGTATATGCCTCCGTAGCCGGTCGACGAGCCCTTTTTCTGCTGGGCTTTGGGGAGCCCGCGTGCGTTGCAACTGTGGATTGTTCGGGGCGAACGATCTTTGTTGCAGACGCACATCGTGATGACGGAAAGCGTTTCGTTGTGCACGCTGACGAGAAGTTGACTGCATTTCCGGAACTCGAAGCGGCGATTCGCGTTTGCGGCGAGTTGGTTTGACAGGTTGGCGCGATTTTCAACATTGGCCTAAGAACCAAGATCACTAGCGGAACGCGTATTTTCGGTAGCTATGGCACTCTCGGACGACCTGAACAAGCTCGCAGCGCAAGATGTCGTCTATCTTACCAGGAGCATCTCAGGAATTCACGGCGGGGGACCGACCGAAGTGTTCCGAGGGCGGCTGCGACAGGCGCTCAATGGCAACTGGGTGTTCACCACGAGTCAAAATGGCGTCGTCGGGTTCTTGCTCGGTAACGTAGTCCAGAACAGCTGGAATTCTGTCGAATCCCCGGCTACCGGCGTCCAGATCACGATCATCTTCCAACTTGGATACTTTCTAGGGGCGAATGCACAAATTGACGAAGTGATCGTTCTGACAAGCGTGATCCCCACGGACTTCGCCGACTAAGCTTAGGGTTCTTTGAAATCACCCTCGTGCTCGTGCGTCTCGATCACGTTGCCTGCATCATCGTAAACGCGGGTCACAGCATGATGTGAACGGCTGCGTTAGCGCAAAACTGATCGGCACGTCTACTTTTGGTGCCGCCATACCCGGCTTGAAGCGCCACTGTCTAAGCGCTCTTTCTGCGGCGTCGTCCAAAGTTCTGTTCCCTGTGCTTTTCAACACTTGGATCGACTCAACCTTACCGTCCTTCGCCAAATTCAGTCTGAACAAACCACTTCCTTGTATTCGGTGTTGCCGCGCACTGATGGGGTATTCTGGCCACGGGGCTGAAATTATGACCTTTCTAAACTCTGCCGCAGAAAATTCCGGTACCCATGTCTCCGACGTGAGAAGAGGCGGCAAGCTCGGTAGGTGACTAATCCTGCGCATTTCGTCCTTGCCGCCCTTTTCTCCGCGTAATTTCGCTGTCCCGTTCTCGATTGACTCGATTTGAACGCGTACCTTGAAAGGGGTGCCCATGTCGTGGGTCGTTTTCGTAACTTCCCGTATTAAATATCCATGGTTTACGCGCCATGTCCCTTCGTTTTCAGCGCGTCGAGGAGAGCCACGATCGTTGCCAATCCGAATTGCCTTGCTGGTGCCATCTGCGTTAAATGTGAGAAATCTCTTGGAAAATTCTATGCTAATACGCGGAAGTTCCCACGTGCCGATCAATGCTTGGGCTAATTCCGCGTCTGTTTTGTGCGCTGCTTCGGCAATAGTCTGAAGCGACGTTGCATTAAAAACGCAGACAATCAGACCGGACCAGATCGTTGCAAGCAAAGCCGGGCGTCCCGCTTCGTAATCGTGTGTGACAGGATTCGTCGATGACATCATAGCCGGATCATCTGTCATCCGGCAATCAAAAACGATTCTGGCGCGACATCGGCGTACAACTTTGGATGTGTTGTCAGTCGCGTTGTCAGTTGGCGATTTCTGACAGATATCTTACCTATGAAAGTGGAGGCGAGGGGAGTTGAACCCCTGTCCTCGTCGCTATCCACGCAAACATCTACATGTTTATCCGGTGAAAAGTTTTAAGGAGCCGAACGTTGCACCGGCACACTGCCGGCTCCCGAGCGTCCGCGAAATCGATTCACGAACCGGCGCGGTCGCTCCGCCGATTCGCCAGCCTGCTGTCCACGTTTGCCGCCGTAGCAGGCGTTCAGCGTCAAACGTCGCGGTCAATTAAGCCGCGAGAGCGAGACCTTCGTTGTCTGCGTTTATTTGTTTTGGTCCGGTTTTTAACGAGGCCAACGAACCATCCTCGACATGCCGCCTGCGCTTCCAACGATGAGTCGAAGCCAGTGCGCCCCCAATAATTTACGCTTGAACAAGTACCCCTTCTTGCGGTCTGATGCAACAGTCCGAAGGTTCGGCGGAGCGACTGAATGGCAATCGAAATGACATCTCAACGTTTGGCCGGTCCCCAGCCGGCAGAGACGTCCGCGTACAAAGAGAGCCGGCCCGCAGCGGTTTCGAGATTTTTGTCCGTGGCTAAATCCGGCTCGCGATCCCGATTTTGGCGGCCGACTCCGCGATGGACGCGCCGTAATTTCAGCAGTCGCGCACGCGAGCTTTCAGGCGGCGACGCGCTCGTCATTTCGATCCCTAATAGCGGTCGCACCTGGGTGCGAACGTTTTTCTGCGCCTATTTTTGCGCTCGTTACGAACACCCGTTCTCTCTTCATCCCGAAACGTACCACGACTCGCGCATCCCGCGGATTATTTATACGCACGATCTGTACGAGCACTACACAAAGACGCGTTGGTGGGAGCGTGTCCGGGGCAAATTTTTGGTCCCGCCGGGCGAGGTCGAGCGAGCCAGGATCATTTTGCTCGCGCGCGACCCGCGGGACGCATTCGTTTCGCACTATATTGAAATGATCCGCCGTACTAGCGAGACGGCCGATGAGCTCAAGAGCCGGGCTGTGGGAGGCGTTCTGCGCGATCCGATTTTCGGCATTGCCCTGATGATTCAAACAATGAACGAATGGCTGAAGGAATTCGAACGGCGGGCCGATTGCATACTCGTCCGCTACGAGGATTTGCATCTGACTCCAAATGAACAATTCCGGCGTGTGCTTGCCGCAGTGGGTGAAACCGATCCACAAACGCGTCATTTCGAAAATGCGTTGGAATTCTCGCGTTTTGGCAACATGCGTAAGATGGAAGCTTCGCTGGAGTACGATCGACAACTTCTGCAGCCCGGCGATGTGAACGACCCCGAATCGTACAAGGTCCGTCGCGGCAAGATCGGCGGGTACGTTGACTATCTCGATCCGAGTGACATCGAGTACGCAGAGCAAGCGATGGCGGCATTGGACCGGCGGTTCGGCTACCAAAAATAGACTGCAAACGAAGCCTGCTTTTTTCCCTGCGCGTCCAAGATAACATTCGCCAATGTGCGGTATAGCCGGCTACGTCACTTCGAAAGAGGGTAATGATTCAAGCCGGTTTCTGCGGACGATCGCGGACGCGATGCGCCATCGCGGCCCTGACGATGAAGGATATTTTCAGCAGGCTGGTGCTGGTCTGGCGGTGCGGCGACTTAGTATTGTCGATCTTGTCTGTGGCCGACAACCAATCTCAAACGAGGACGGGACGATCCACGTCGTTTTCAACGGCGAGATTTACAACTACATCGAGTTGCGCACCGATTTGGAAAAGCGCGGGCATCGGCTAAGCACGCGGGGCGATACGGAAACGCTTGTTCATCTTTACGAAGAACACGGAGTAGAGATGCTTCGCTTTTTGCGCGGCATGTTCGCCTTCGCGCTGTGGGATTCGCGCAAGAAGTTGTTGCTGCTGGCAAGAGATCGGCTGGGAAAAAAGCCGCTCAACTACGCTGTAATTGACGGCACTCTCTATTTTTGTTCGGAGTTGGCACCGCTCCTGGATCAAAGGCTCGCTTCATGGGAGATCGAACCCGATGCGCTCGCAGCATACCTCATCTTCGGATTCATTTCCGCGCCGCAGACAATCGTAAAACAAATTAAAAAATTGCCGCCGGCGCACTACCTGGTCTGGCGAG
>DATEZD010000126.1:0-7819 GCA_035255865.1 Candidatus Udaeobacter sp. | reverse complement strand
AATGACGAATGACGAATGACGAATGACGAACGAATGCCGAAATTCGAATGACGAACTCTAGCAGTCGCAACTCTTTTGACATTGGTCATTCGGTCATTCCTTCGTCATTCGTCATTCGAGCTTTGTCATTTCGGCGAAGCCGTCAGGTTTGCTGCTGCAGACCGGTGATGATGCTGATGAGCGGCGTGAAGAGAGCGAGCACAATCGTGCCGACAATCACTGCGAGGAACACAATCATGATGGGTTCGAGCGCCGAAGTCAGAGCTGCCACCGCGTTATCGACCTCGTCGTCATAAACATCGGCAATCTTTAAAAGCATTTCTGGAAGCTTACCGGTTTCCTCGCCTACATCGACCATGCTGACCACCATTGGCGGAAAAACGCGGCTGGCTTCCAGCGGTTGTACGATCGATTCGCCTTCCTTCACGCTGTCGTGAACGTGCGAGATCGCTCGAGCGATGGCAGCGTTACCGGCAGTTTCCCGCGTAATATTCAATGCTTGCAAAATCGGAACACCGCTTGTGACCAGGGTTCCAAGTGTGCGCGCGAAACGGGAGATCGCGGTTTTGCGATTCAAATTGCCGAAGAGAGGCATGCGCAGTTTAAAATCATCAATGACGAGTCGGCCGCGACGCGTGCGACGAATAAATTTGTAAAGGGTCACTATGGCTACGATAACCCCGAGCAGAATCAAGCCATGGTGTTGCATGAAGTCACTTGCTCCGATGACAAACCTCGTGACGGGCGGCAGCGGCTTATCGCCGAGCAAATCGTGGAAAATCGCTTCGAACCTCGGCACAATGAAGATGAGGAGAAACGTCATGATGCCTATGGCCATCGTCATCACGATGCCGGGATAGACCATTGCCGCGATGATCTTGTTTTTAATCTTGGCGGCCTTCTCTTGAAATTCCGAAAGCCGGGTCAGCACCAGCTCAAGCACGCCGCCGACCTCGCCGGCCTTCACCATGCTGACGTATAAATCGTTGAAAATGCGCGGATGCAGGGCCAAAGCATCAGAAAACGTGCTGCCGCTCTGCACGGAGTCGGCGATTTTGATGATTGTATTTTTCATAAGCTTGTCACGCTCCTGTTTTGCCAGAACGTTCAGGCTTCTCAGCAGTGGCAAACCTGCATCAACCAGCGTCGCCAGTTGACGAGTAAAGATCATCAGAATTTTTGACTTAACCTTTCTGCGCTGGAAAAGGGCGATGCCCTTTTTCGCGCGCGGCTTCGTCACGCGCGCAGTCGTCGCTGCACGACGCCGAGCTTCCTTGCCGTCGGGACCGCTGATGGCCTCCTCAATAACGCTCGTGGGGAAATACCCGGCCTGGCGCAATTGAGTGATGGCGGCATTACTGGAGGCGGCTTCAACCAAGCCGGTCGCCTCCTGTCCCCGGGCGTCAAGAGCTACGTAGTTAAAACGTGGCATGATGGCCTACTTTAGTTACGTCGGGGTGCTATGTCGAGCATCCTCCAAATGACGAAATCCGAGTGTCGAATGCCGAAGGAAGCCAAAATGACCGAATGACGAAAAGAATCCCTGACCGGCTTCCGTAATTCGTGCTTCGTCATTTCTCAGGTATATCGCAGCACTTCCTCAATGGTGGTGTCGCCCGCGTAGATGCTGCGCAAGCCGTCCTGACGCAGCGTGACCAACCCAAGCTCGATCGCCTTTTGTTTTATCGTAACCGTGGGCGCGCGCTCATTGATTAGTTCACGAAGCGGATCGGTGATCTTCAGAAGCTCGTAAATTCCTTTGCGTCCTTTGTAGCCGGTGTGGTTACAAGCGTCGCAACCCTTGCCGTAAAAGAATTGTTTGTCCCCAATTTCTCCCCGCGAAATCCCCAACTCCGCCAGTAACGCGTCGTTCGGCTGATACGTTGCGCGACACTGGCGACAGATGCTCCGCAGCAAACGCTGGCCGAGGACGGCCTCCAATGTGGATGAAATCAGGAACGGTTCCACGCCCATGTCGATCAAGCGTGTGACCGCCCCGGGCGCGTCGTTGGTATGGAGGGTGGTGAAAACAAGGTGCCCGGTCAGCGAGGCCTGAATGGCAATCTGTGCAGTCTCAAGATCGCGTGTCTCGCCTATCATGATGCGGTCCGGGTCCTGTCGCAGGAATGATCGCAAGACTCGCGCAAACGTCAGGCCGATGGCTTCGTTCACCGGCACTTGCACGATTCCTTCCAAATCGTATTCGACAGGCTCCTCCGCGGTGAGCAGCTTGGAATCGATCGTGTTGATTTTGCGCAGGCAGGAATAAAGCGTGGTGGTCTTTCCCGAGCCTGTCGGTCCGGTCGCGATAAAAATTCCGTTGGGCCGCTCGATCATTTCGAGCAGGAAATTGTAGATGTAATCAGGCATCCCCAGCGCTTCGAGATCGAGATTCACAATGCTGCGGTCGAGCACGCGCAGCACCAGGCTCTCGCCGAATTGGGTTGGCAACGTTGAAACGCGAAGATCGACGCTGCGCCCGGCGATGTGCTTCTGGATTCGCCCATCCTGCGGGAGCCGTCTCTCCGCGATATTCATGCTGGCCATCACTTTCACCCGCGAAATCACCGGCAGTGCCAGATGACGTGGCGGCGGCGAGATCTCGTAAAGCGCGCCATCGACGCGATAGCGAATTTTGAATTCGTTTTCGAACGGCTCGAAGTGAATGTCGCTCGCGCGATCCTGGATCGCCTGGTAAAGGATGAGATCGACAAAGCGAATGATCGGCGTTGCGTTTGCTTCCGCTTCGACTGCGGCCTCGCCGTCTTTCTCGCGCAATTGCAGAAGCTCGCCAGCTTCGCCGAGCTGCTTGAGAACGTCATCCATGCTGGTGGTATCGCTGCCATAATGCTGCTTGATCAGTTCTTCGATTTGATCGGGCGGTGAAACCACTACCTGAATGTCTTTACCGAGCGCAAAACGGAGATCCTCTGCAGTATTGGGATCAAACGGATCGGCCAGCGCGATTCGTAATGTGGTTTCGCTCATTTCAATTGGAAGCGCGCCGTGCAACCGAGCCAGTCCACTGGGAATGAAATGCAAAATTTCCGCTTCGATGTGGCGTTCGGTCAGGTCGATGAAATCGGTGCCGAGGCCGTTGGCGATTGTTTCATAGAAACCAGGCTCATCGACAAAGCCGCCATCGATCATTGCCTGCGCGACCGTCTTCCCGTTCAATTCGACTTCGCTCAGGACGTCCTCTGCTTGCGAAGGTTGGAGCACGCGCTGCTCGACAAAAAATTCTGCAAGCTGTTTGTCAGTCATGGATTCGTTAAATCGTTAAGTTGTTGACTCGTTAAATAGACTAGCTCACGTCTCCCACGGTGATGGAGATCACTTCCTCCGCGGAAGTGACGCCGGCCAGCACCTTACGTACGCCATCTTCGCGCAACGTGCGCATGCCCAGTTCGCGAGCGCGTTGCCGGAGCACAAAGCTTGAGCTGCGCTTGCTGATCATGTGGCGCACCTCGTCGTCGATAACAAAAATTTCGAATATTCCCGTTCGTCCCTTGTAGCCAATCTGGCGGCACTCCTCACATCCAACCGGTTTCATTACCTGCGCTTCGGAGACCTGGCCAGGCTCAATCCGAAGCGCGCGCAATTCGGTGTCGGTGAGTTCGCCCGGTTGCTTGCAGATGTTACATAACTTCCGGACGAGCCTTTGCGCCAGGACCGCGCGAACGGAGGACGCAACGAGAAACGGTTGCACGCCGATATCGATCAGGCGAGCTACGGCGGAGGGCGCGTCATTGGTGTGCAGCGTGCTGAAAACAAGGTGCCCGGTCAGACTGGCGTTCGTAGCAATGGTCGCAGTTTCGAGATCGCGAATTTCACCGATCATGATGATATTCGGCGCTTGGCGCAGTATGGAGCGTAAAGCAGCGGCAAATGTCATACCGATCTCCGTGTTCACCTGCACCTGGTTGATCCCGGTCATCTGATATTCGATCGGCTCCTCCACCGTAATGATCTTGCGGTCCGGCTTGTTAATGTAATTGAGGCAGGCGTAAAGCGTGGTCGTCTTACCGGAGCCAGTCGGCCCAGTGACGAGGAGAATGCCGTCCGGCAGCTTGATCTGGCGCTCAAGGGTTTCCTGGTCATCAGAAAAAAATCCAAGCTCCGGTAAACCGAGCTTTAAGCTGGATTTATCCAGTATCCGCAACACCATGCTTTCGCCGTGATTGGTAGGCATGGTGGAGACACGGAGGTCGATGGGCTTCCTTTTGATCCTTACCTGGATGCGACCGTCCTGCGGCAAGCGTTTCTCGGCAATGCTCATCGAACCGCTCATGATTTTGAGCCGGCTGATAATCGCCGATTGCAGACGCTTGGGTGGCGCTTGCATTTCCTGCAGCACGCCGTCAACCCGAAATCGGACGCGGAATTTTTTGTCCAGCGGTTCGAGATGAATATCGCTCGCGCCAGCGCGGTGCGCTTCGATCAGCAACATGGATACGAGCCGGACAATCGGCGCATCTGCTTCATCGACTGCGGCAGCTTCTGCGCCATCGCCAAATTCCAGACCCAGATCGATGTCTTCCCCAATTTCTTTTTGGAGGATGTCCGCCGCTTCGTCAGCCGTGCCGTAGTATTTGATTAAAGCTTCGCGGATTTTTGTCGGGCTGGTGCAGACCAGTTCCAGCTCGCGTTGCAGCAGGAAACTCAGGCTGTCCGTCGTATCGATGTCGAGTGGGTTGTCCACTGCGACCACCAGCCCACTCTCGCCGAAAGCGACCGGAATCACTTTGAAGCGCCGCGCATCTTCACCGCGGATCTGGTTGATGACAGCCGGCGGAATCACCATGGTGGAGATGTCGATCCAGTCCATGTGCGCTTGCGCCGCGAGTGTGCGCGAGATGTCCGCCTCGGACACAATTCCGTCGTGGATTAAAACATCGATCACGCCCGGCTCGCCGTTCAGGCGCGTGCGCGCGCTGTCGATATGCTGGCGTGTGACCAGTCCTACATCGCTGAGGACTCTGAGTACGTACTCTTCGTTTTGTTGCACTGGTGGAAACTGCTGGCGCGCACTTTACCGCAAACTGCGTGATTTTCCAGCCGCAGTGAGCAGGGACGCCGCGCTGCGGCGCCCAGGACATCGCAGCGCGATGTCCCTGCCATCAATCATTCTACGGTCACGCTCTTGGCGAGATTGCGTGGTTTATCGACGTCGCGGCCCAGTTCGACGGCGAGATGGTACGCGAGAAGCTGAAGCGGCACGACCGTCAGAATAGGCATGACGTAATCGGGCGCTTCCGGCAGTACAATGATTTCGTTGGCAATTTCCTTAAGATGCTTCGCACAGTTTCCACTGGTTAACGCGATGATGGGCCCTTTGCGGGCTTTCACTTGCTCGATGTTGTTCAGGTTTTTTGAAAAGACCGAATCATCCGGCGCGATAAAAACGGAGGGCAGATTGGAACGAATCAGTGCGATGACCCCGTGCTTGAGCTCGGCACTCGGATGACCTTCAGCAAAGAGATACGTGATCTCCTTCATTTTGAGGGCACCCTCGAGTGCGATGGGAAAGTTGAACTGACGCCCAAAGAACAGGAAGCCATTTGCGTTGGCATATTTTTTAGCAATTGCTTTGATCTGGTCGTCCAGATTCAAAACGGCTTCGACCTGCTCCGGTAATGCTTCCAGCGCTTCAATCACACGGCTGCCTTCAGCTGACGAAAGATTGCGCATCCGACCGAAGAGCAGCCCGAGCAGCGTGAGAATCGCCAGCTGCGAGGTAAATGATTTCGTAGCCGCCACGCCGATCTCCGGCCCGGCGTGCATGTAAACTCCACCGTCGCTTTCGCGCGCGATCGTGCTCGCGACGTTGTTGCAAATCCCCAGGGTGCGAAAACCTTTGCGCCGGCTTTCGCGCAATGCACCGAGCGTATCCGCAGTTTCGCCGCTCTGACTGATGGCGAACACCAGCGTCTCAGGAGTCATGGGCGTATTACGATGGCGAAACTCGCTGGCGTAATCGACCTCGGTGGGGATATTCGCCAGCCGCTCGATCAAATATTCGCCGACTCTGCCCGCATGCAGCGCAGTGCCGCAACCGGTGAGAACGATACGCCCGACATCGCGCAATTGAGGAGCCACCATGTTCAGACCGCCCAATCTTGCCGTGCATTCCTCGTGGTTGAGACGGCCGCGCATCGCGTCGCGGACCGTGTTTGGTTGCTCAAAGATTTCCTTGAGCATGTAGTGTGGAAAATCACCCTTCCTGATGTCTTCGGCCGTGAACTCGACTTTGCTGACAGGATGCTCGGTGCTATCTCCGGCGAGTGAAGTGATCTCGAACTTGTCCGTCGTCGCCGCGACGACATCGAAGTCGTTTAAATAAACCGCGTCGCGAGTGTATGCGACAATCGCACTCACGTCGCTGGCCAGAAAATTTTCGCCGTTGCCGACACCGAGCACGAGAGGACTTCCACGACGCGCGCCGATCATGAAGTCCGGCACGTCGGCATGAACCAGCGCGATGCCATATGTGCCGATCACTTGCCGAAGCGCTGTGCGAACAGCTTCAAAAAGCCGGGCCTTTTTTCCGGGAGCGTCCACCGTGCTCGCGCACGAGTCGTCGTAGAGTTTTCCGATCAAATGCGCGAGCACTTCCGTGTCGGTTTCGGAGCGAAAGCTCGTGTCGCCATCGCGGACGAGTTCATCCTTTAGTGCCTGATAATTTTCGATTACTCCGTTATGGACCAGCGCCAGTTTGCCGCTGGCGTCGAAGTGCGGATGCGCGTTTTGATCGTTCACTTGGCCGTGCGTGGCCCAACGCGTGTGGCTAACGCCCAACGAACCTGACACCGGTTGCTTCCGCACTCGCTTTGCGAGCGCCGCGATGCGACCGGCACATTTGCGCGTCTCGAGATGTCCTCGCTCTACGACAGCAATCCCGGCTGAATCGTAGCCCCGGTATTCCAAGCGACGCAGTCCGTCGAGTAAAATTGGCGCCGCCTGAGCGCGCCCAACGTAGCCCACAATTCCACACATGGTCGCGAAACTTTAGCGGTGGCTGTCCGTTACCGCAAGATTCACAGCGGCGAGCGGTCTTGGATGACACGCTGCAACCAGTGATGAAGCGCAAATGACGAACGACGAAACAACGAAGAATTCAAAAAACACACAAATCTCATCTGCACGGTCATCCCGAGTAAAAGCGAGGGACCTCACAATCGGTGTTTGGTCATACCAGTTAGAAGAGCGCATACGAATAAGTAAGAGATTCCTCGACTCTGCTTCGCTCCGCTCGGAATAACAGAACCGGTAAGGTCATTGACCCCGAAAGCGTTCGGGGTTGATTGACCGCAATGCAAACCCGGGCGCGGCGTGATGTGCTTCAAAAAGCTTCAGAAGCTCTTCCTGCTGCACTGCCACCTGGCACACTTCAGCAAACGCTTGCGATCATCATGGGCGGAGGCGCGGGCACACGCTTGTTTCCGCTGACGAAAGACCGCGCCAAGCCCGCCGTACCGCTCGGTGGCAAATATCGCATCGTCGATATCCCGATCAGCAATTGTCTGAACTCTGGGTTGCGCTCGATTTATGTGCTCACGCAGTTCAACAGCATGTCGCTGCATCGGCATATCCAGGCCAGTTACAAGTTCGATAATTTTTCGCGCAGCTTTGTGGATATTCTCGCTGCGCAACAAACGCCCGCCGGCTCGCAATGGTATCAGGGAACCGCCGACGCGGTCCGGCAAAACATGCGCTTCTTCCTCGAACGGCCGTACGAATATTACCTCATCTTAAGCGGCGACCAGCTTTACCGGATGGATTTTCGAGAAATTCTGCATCAGCACATCCAGCGGGGCGC
>DATEZD010000125.1:0-7298 GCA_035255865.1 Candidatus Udaeobacter sp. | reverse complement strand
GATAAAATGATCAACCCATATATTTTCATTCCCCGTTTCGTGACAATGTAACCGAATTTCCGCATGCGGGAAGACGCTATCCATGATAAAGAATCACTCCTGAGTTCGGGGCGTAGCTTAGCTTGGTAGAGCGCGTGGTTTGGGACCACGAGGTCGGAGGTTCAAATCCTCTCGCCCCGATGTGGACCATTGATGGTGGAGCAAATGTTTTATTGTTACGTTCTGCGAAGCGAAAAGACCGGACGACGCTACGTAGGCTCCTGCAGAGTCCTAGATAATCGGGTTCGCCGACATAATGCTGGTGAGTCGAAAGCAACAAAGCAAGGAGTCCCTTGGGTTTTAATTCGCAGCGAGAGCTTTTCCAGTCGTTCAGAAGCCGCGCAACGCGAGCGCTATTATAAAACCGGACGAGTAAGAGATGAGCTCGACAGAGTGGGCACGCAGCCAACTTGATTTACTTGAGTTAAGAACAGAGGCCTTGACCACCGCTTTTTCAAGCTTGCGGCCTGTCGCCGCGGCGACCGCTCTACGAAGTTCGCCACGGCGAATCCGTCCGACGGCGGACTAAGCTACGCCCCGAATCGAGCGAAATTAGTATCACGATTCAGGGGGTTGTGCATCCCCGACGTTTGACCGCATCAGATGCTGTAATCCAAATTCGGCGCCAGGCGCTTTTCCACTGCGGCGACTGGCTCACCACGCCGGTTCGCATAATCCACTACCTGATCGTGCGCGATTTGCCCGACACCAAAATATTTTGCGCCGGGGTGCGAAAAATAGAGCCCGCTCACACTCGCGCCGGGATGCATCGCAGACGATTCAGTGAGTCTGATTCCAGCGTTGTTCTCGGCATCGAGCAGATCGAACAGCGTTCGTTTTTCGGCGTGATCGGGACAGGCGGGATAACCGGCAGCCGGCCGAATACCGCGATATTTTTCACGGATGAGATCAGCACTCGACAATTGTTCGCCGCGCCCAAACCCCCAGGCGATGCGAGCTTGTTTGTGCAGATATTCGGCGAACGCTTCGGCTAACCGATCGGCCAGCGCTTTGGTCATGATTGCGCTGTAGTCGTCGTGTTCGCGTTTGAATTCTTCCGCGAGCTCATCCGCGCCGTGAATCGAGACAGCAAACCCGCCGAGATAGTCCTGTCCCGACAAGTCGGGATGATCTCCGTCACGCGGTGCAATGTAGTCCGCCAAACAGTGGTTGAATTGTCCCGTCGGCTTCTGCATTTGCTGACGCAAAAAATAAAACGTGGCGTTTTTTTCAGATCGCTCCTCATCAGTGTAAACATGGACATCGTCTCCGACGGCATTTGCCGGCCAAAAAGCATGAACGCCTCGCGGGATTAGGAGATTTTTCGCGGTGATCCGCTCAAGAAGCTCCTGTGCATCGTCGAAAAGTTCGCGCGCTTGTTTGCCAATCTTGGGGTCATCGAAAATCGCGGGGTAGCGTCCGCGCAATTCCCACGCATGAAAAAACGGCGACCAGTCGATGTATTCTACGAGCGCCCGGAGCAAAATTGTCTGGGGAGCATACGCGTCTCGCGTGTTGGTTTCGGCGTCGCGCCGAAACGAACTTTGGGATCCGAAAGCTTGTGAAGCCGAGACGTCTTCACCAACACCAGAGACGGGTGCGCTCCCCGGATCGCTCGTGTAAACGCGTACGCCGAAGAATTCTGGCCGGGGCGGTTCATACACGGCCCAATCAATTGGCGTCCGATTCTCGCGCGCTTCTTCCAGTGTCAGCAGCTTTTTCCTCTTCGTTTTTGCTGTGTGCTCCTGTCGCAACCGCTCGAATTCTTCACGCGTTTTTTTATCGAATTCGGATCTGAGTTCCTCGTTCAGTAGCGAATTCACGACGCCGACGGCGCGCGACGCATCGAGCACATGCACAGTGCTTGCACCATAGTGTGGCGCGATCTTCACGGCGGTATGCGCCCGGCTGGTCGTGGCGCCGCCAATCAAGAGGGGCAAACGGAATCCTTCGCGCTCCATTTCCTGCGCCACATGCACCATCTCGTCCAGAGATGGTGTAATCAGACCGCTCAAGCCGATTGCATCCGCTTTTTTCTCTCGCGCTGTTTCCAGGATTTTTGCGGCGGGTACCATCACGCCAAGATCGAGCACATCGTAGTTATTACATTGCAACACCACCGCCACGATGTTTTTGCCAATGTCGTGCACGTCGCCTTTCACGGTCGCCATGACGATGCGTCCCTGCGGCTTCGCACCTGCAGATTTCTCCGCATCCATGAACGGCAGCAGATAAGCCACAGCCTTTTTCATCACGCGCGCGCTCTTCACCACCTGTGGCAGAAACATTCTGCCTGAGCCGAACAAATCGCCAACTACACTCATCCCGGCCATGAGCGGGCCTTCGATCACGTCGAGCGGCCGCTTACATTTTTGGCGCGCTTCCTCCGTGTCGGTGTCGATGTAGTCGACGATGCCTTTGACCAACGCATGTTTGAGGCGCTCTTCGACAGGCTCTTTGCGCCACGCATCGTGCGTGACAGGTATTTTGTCTTTTGCTTTTACATTTTCCGCGAACTCGACCAGGCGTTCGGTTGCATCGTCTCGCCGGTTCAACAGCACATCCTCGACGCGCTCTCGCAGGTCGGGTTCGATTTCTTCGTAAACTGCGAGCTGTCCCGCATTCACGATTCCCATGTCCAGACCGGCGCGGATGGCGTGAAAAAGGAACGCCGCGTGCATCGCTTCGCGAACAGCGTTGTTTCCGCGAAATGAAAACGAAATGTTGCTCACGCCGCCACTGACACGTGCGCCTGGCAAATTCTTTTTGATCCAGCGAGTCGCTTCAATGAAATCCACCGCGTAATTACGATGTTCTTCCAAGCCCGTGGCAATCGTCAGGATGTTCGGATCAAAAATAATATCGCTAGCTGGGAAATCTGCCCGTCTCGTCAACAGATCGTAAGCCCGCGAACAGATGTCGATTTTGCGCTGGAAACTATCGGCCTGGCCCCGCTCATCGAATGCCATGACGATCGCAGCGGCGCCGTAGCGCCTGATCAACCGCGCCTGACGAAGAAACTCTTCTTCGCCGTTTTTGAGGCTGATGGAATTCACGACGGACTTTCCCTGCACGCATTTGAGGCCGGCTTCGATCACGCTCCACTTTGAGCTGTCGATTACGATGGGAATCCGCGTGATCTCAGGTTCGCTGCCGATCGAGTTCAGGAAGCGGGTCATGGCCGCTTCCGAATCGATCATCCCTTCGTCCATGTTCACGTCGAGAAGGTTCGCGCCGCCTTGCACCTGCTGTCGCGCCACAGCCAATGCTCCTTCGAAATCGTCTGCCAAAATCAGTTTCGAAAATTTTGGCGAACCTGTGATGTTGGTACGCTCGCCAATGACAACGAAGCCAAACTCCGGCGTAATGTTCAGCGGCTCGAGCCCGGAAAGTCGCAGAATCATGTGGAGCTGATTGCGGTTCCTACAACACGCGGCAAAAATTGACGCGCCAGTTTTGCCAGCGCACGGATGTGGTCCGGTGTCGTGCCGCAGCAGCCACCTACCACGTTGAGCCAGCCGTTCTCTGCCCACTTCGCGACCTTGGGTGCGAATGTTTCTGCAGTTTCCGGAAAACCGGTCGGCGAGAGCGCATCCGGCAGACCCGCATTCGGATATGCGCTCATGTAGTAGGGCGAAATACGAGCCAGCTCTTCCACGAACGATTCCATTTCATCCGGACCAAGCGAGCAATTCAAACCGAGGATGAGCGGTTGCGCGTGCGCGAGCGATATGAGCGACGCTTCAACCGTTTGCCCGCTCAGATTGCGACCGGACTTGTCGATCACGGTGCCCGAGATCATCAACGGCACGCTGCGTCCGGTTTTCTCAAATGCATCAGGGATAGCAAACAACGCAGCCTTTCCGTTGAGCGTGTCGAAAATCGTTTCGACTATGAGAAGATCGACACCGCCTTCGAGCAGTGCTTTCGCTTCGTCGAAATAAGTTTGGCGAAGTTGATCGAACGAGACCGCGCGGAACGCGGGATCGTTTACGTCTGGCGAAATGGAACCAGCAACAGGAAGCGGTCCCATTGATCCGCCAACAAATCGCTGCTGCCCGGTTTCATTCGCGACGCGATCTGCGGCCCGGCGCGCGATCCTGGCCGCTTCAAAATTAATTTCATGAACGAGCGCGCGAAGATCGATATCGTCCACCACGCGCTGAAAAAATTCCTGATCTTTGCGACCACGTGTTGGTTCCTCTTGAAACAGAAAATCGTGCAAACCGATGGTTGTGCCGCTGAATGTGTTGGTCTCGATGACGTCGGCGCCAGCATCCAGGTAGCCTCTGTGAATTTCCTCAATGACTTGAGGTCGTGTTAAATTAAGTAGCTCCAGACTTCCCTTGAGGTCTTTGCCTTTCCAATCGCGAAAGCGCGTTCCGCGATAATCCTGCTCGGACAATTTGTGCTGCTGGATCATCGTGCCCATGGCGCCATCGAGCGCGACGATGCGTTCGCGCAAGAGCGCTTCGAGAGGATGGAGACCGTTTGTTGCCATGATTGTCCGGCAACTAAAAGGCGTTTCCCTCGTGAATCAAGAAACAAATTGACGCATCATGATGCGTAGATGCGTTATGGAATCTTCCTCTAACTTACTCCGTCAACCACGAATGCACACGAATAGACACGAATTGGTCTGGATTGGGGATCACACGCGGCTCGCATGTCTGTCGTCGCGTTTCGCGATGACAAACTTGAATTCATAGGAGTCCGTGAAGGCGAGACAACTTCGCCCCGCACCCGAGACAGGCGCGCTCCCCAGAAGATCGCGCCCCTTACGGCGCGATCCGGTCGGTTAGTGTGTCGGTATGAAAATCGGTGTGCTCGCGCAATTGGTACCAAGGACTGTCTTTCTTAGTAGTCTGCGCGACACTATTTTTCTCACCCGTGGCGAAATCTTCCCATGAATTGTAGCGAGCGATCGTCAGAAACGTCCACGCTGCACCCTCCAGATGTTGCATCAAGACATTGCCGACAGTCGTGTCAGTTGGGCCCGCCGGCGTTTCGCTGAGCATTTTCTCCAGTTGCTGTCGATGGCCTGGAGCAGGGCGATAGTAGGAAACGGAATAAACCGAGCCCGACGTCTTCGACTTCGAGTCGCCGTCAATGCCCATGGCGCGCGTGAATTCCTCCCACGAAGGACCATTCACAAACGTATCGGTGTGCCACGCGCTGAGGTCACGTTTGTCCGGAGGCACGGCCGTGCCTGCAGGTTCCACTGTCGCTTTTGGGCCGAGATGCGTGATGACCACGTAATCCCATGCATCGCCGTCTTGATGGCGAAGAACAATGAAATGATCGGGCATCGGGTTGCTGCGATCTGGCGTTTTGAGCCAATCTCCCAATTGAACTGCTTTGCCGAGTGCGGCCTTGGTGAAATGGACATGATAAACGTCGGTCCGTTTGCCAGCCCCCGCTGGTGCGGCGCTCTTTTCACCGGCAGCGGTCTTTGGCGTCTGAGCCTGAACAAATGCAACGGGTAAAAGGCTAAATAATGCAATAGTGACGATGGTAGTGATTGATTTCATGATGATTTTCTTTCGGGTTTTACGTTAGGTTTGAGCTCGTTCGGAAATCCTAACGCCCAGTCCGATCGGGCCGCGTTGAAGCGTGGGTTATGCTGGCCGTCGTCTTGGATGTCAACGTTTATTTCAACAGGGGAAATCCAAAATTGACCCACGGAAAGCGAAGCATATGACGCGAACATCGGATTGGGCCGCGCACCCGCCTCCTTGGCTCGCCGTAGCGTCGGCGAAGGCGTCGGGTGCTGGTGATCGCCCCTTCGCCGAAACGATCTTCACTTCTAACCACGAATAGATACGAATTAAGACGAATTAGTCGTAAGGCGGCTGTCTCCAGCCGCAAACCCCTGGCGTTCTGTGCGTGAGGACCCGCGGCTTTAGACCAGTTATTTCTAGCGACGGCGGTGCGCGCCGTTTTCAAGGAACGCGCCACAGGCGCGTGGCTACAGGTTCATCTTGAATCCCCGAATTCGTGTTTATTCGTATTGATTCGTGGTTGCTGAAATTAGTTGAATGGCGCTGTGGACGCGATCCGGCTGTTCAAATTGCTCGACCGCAATCAACGGAACACGTTTGTCGCCTGTTTCCTCGGCTGGGCGCTGGACGCCTTCGATTTTTTTCTGCTAACGTTCGTGATCGTGCCAATGGCGCACGATTTCGGCACGAGTATCGCCGATCTGAGCTACGCGATCACGCTGACGCTGGCGATGCGACCGGTGGGGGCGTTCATCTTTGGTTTGCTCGGCGATCGGTTTGGGCGGCGCATCCCGCTGATGATCGACATCATTTTTTATTCGGTCATGGAATTGCTCACGGCCTTTTCTCCGAATTACACAACGTTGCTGATTTTCCGTGCGCTGTACGGGATCGGCATGGGCGGCGAATGGGGACTCGGCGCGTCGCTGGCGATGGAAACCCTTCCAACCGCGGCGCGCGGATTGTTCTCGGGAATTTTGCAGCAGGGATACATGTTTGGATATTTATTCGCCGCGCTGACTTATGGAGTTGTGTTTCCGTTGTTCGGCTGGCGCGCATTGTTTGTCGTCGGTGCGCTGCCGGCGTTGCTCGTGATTTATATTCGCGCGCGCGTTCCTGAGTCGCCAGTGTGGTTGCGGCAAAGATCGACAGTCAACTTCTGGGCGGGCCTGGGCGGCATCCTCAAGCGACACTGGCTGCTGTTCATATACGTCATTCTGCTGATGACAGCGTTCAACGCCATGTCGCACGGGACCCAGGACATGTACCAAACTTTTTTGGGCGAACAACGCGGCTTCAGTGTTAAAGAAAAATCGATTATTGGAATTATCTATGCCGTCGGCGCGATCTGCGGCGGAATGTTAGTCGGCCATCTTTCGCAAAAGTTCGGCCGACGTCGATTGATCATTGTCACCGTGATATGCAGTATCATTTCAATTCCTGCGTGGGCTTTCTCTCCTGGATTGTCGATGCTGGTGGCCGGCGGGTTCCTAATGCAATTCACCGTGCAAGGCGTCTGGGGAATCGTGCCGGTGCATTTAAATGAGCTGTCGCCAGGTGAAGTGCGCGGCACGTTTCCGGGATTCGCTTACCAGCTTGGAAATCTTTTTGCGGCTAACACCGCCGTGGTAGAGGCGCGACTGGCCGAGCATTTCCGCGGTACTACTGGCCACCCCGACTACGCGAAGGCCCTTGCTTTGTTCACACTGGTGACTGCGCTCGCGTTGATCATTATCGCCGCAATTGGGCCCGAACAGC
>DATEZD010000124.1:0-9678 GCA_035255865.1 Candidatus Udaeobacter sp. | reverse complement strand
GAAGTAACTGGCGACATTCGCCTGACTAACGCTGATTGCGCCGAGGACTTCGAGGTCTTTGGCACAGACAAAGTGGAGCCTGGAACAGTGATGGTCCTGCACCCCGACGGTGCTCTAGCTGAGAGTCAAAGCGCCTTTGATAAGAGGGTCGCTGGGGTCATCTCTGGCGCGGGAGACTACAAACCTGGCATCGTTCTGGACAAGAAACAGACCTCTAACAACAGGCAGCCCGTGGCATTGATGGGCAAGGTTTTTTGCAAAGTGGACGCGCAGTTTGGCGCGATTGAAGTGGGCGATCTGCTGACGACTTCTTCCACGCCGGGCCACGCGATGAAGACTAGCGATCCATTCAAGGCATTCGGCGCGGTCATTGGCAAGGCTTTGCGACCGCTGCCCAGCGGCCAAGGACTTATTCCCATCTTGATCGCCTTACAATAGGATGGCTTACGATGAAAAGCTTTCGCAACCTCGCAAATGCACAGCTTGATCCGCCCTCGCCGGTGAGCACGAGAGCGCTCGCTCAGATGGTCAATATGCCGTTGCCGGTGAGCGTGTCTAGCCTGATCGACGCGTTAATGGTCCCTGTAAGTTTTCACGCTGACATTACAACGCCGGCGGGTACGGCGCTGGGCGGAACAGTCGATCTTACCCTGTTTAGCGACGGCAGGTATTCATTCAACGTTCACATGCACGATAGTGGCTTTGATCCATACACTTTTCGGGTGCGATGTGCGGTGCAAGCGCCGAACGGAGTGCATGTTTTGTTCCAGGTCAGGGGCCACACCGATGGGACAGGATCGAATCCCTTCGGGCATGTGAATCGCAACTTTGATCACCATGAAGAAGGCATAAACCCGATGGCCAAGCTGTATTGGCTCGATGTTCGTTCATCGTCAATTTCTGTAAGCAAGTCGTATGAAGACGTTGGTGCGTTAAATACGATCGAAGATATCGCAAAGGACCTTTTGGGATTTCTGGTCGCAGATGTGACCTTCGGTGCCGGACTTGCACTGGTGATTGCTGCATCCACAGAACTGGCCGATTCGCTGGATGCGTCGTTTGTAGGCACTGGGGGGTTAGTTGGAGTCGCAGTTGCGGGCGGCGTGGTCTGGGTGTTCGGACCATCGGCAATCGTCGCTGCCGTCGTCGCGGGCGTAACAGCCGGGGCAATCACCGATGCGATGATCAAACATCGACAGATGACGAGCGAAGAGCATCGGTTTGCGAGTACGGTGTTCCGCGATACTCTGCCGCCAAGGGAACGCTTCTTCATAACTAATCTATCGCATGATGGGGGACGTAAATACACCTGGCCGAATGTAGATCGCTCAATCTTACTAAATCTGGATGACGCGTTCGATGATCCGATGCACTACACCGACGCCATTCACGGATACTCCACCAAGGGCCAGGTGTTCATTCATGAGTTAGTGCACGCCTGGCAGATTCGGACCAAGTCGTTCATACCGGGCTTGCTTTGCAAGGCAGTATTGGAAACCGGGTCGTATGTCCCCGGCCCTGCGGGTCAGCCATGGAGTGACTTCGGGCTGGAGCAGCAGGCGGCGATAGTAGACAAGTGGTTTGGCGAGCATGCAAAAGAATGGAACGAAATTGAGGACCTGATCACAAAACTGGACAGCGAAGCAGCGATCCGCGACCCATACTTTGGTTACATCGCGAACAACATACGACTCGGACAGAACTGAGAGGTAAGTTAGGCGGCAGCCTTCTGCCGAGATGGTTGCAATCGCTTGAGCCTTTTAATGTGGAGGTTGAATTTAACCATGAATGATTCATACGAGATTGACCGTAGATTGTTTCTCACACGGCTTTGCGCTGTCGCCGCAACAGCCGCTTTGATTGGCTCTAGCTTGAAAGCCGAGGTGCCATCGGCCGGAACGCAAGAAGACGCGCCGGCCACTCACAACATGCTGGTGGTTGGGACGGAGACCGTCTTTCTCTCTCACCTCCCGATGTTCGACGGTCTCAATGAGCAGAAAAGCGATTATACATCTCCGCACCGATATCAGGTGATCTTGGAGGCGCGCTTTTCATCGGGCGGCAAGGACGTGACGGTGGTTTACACCGAAGATCGCAAAAGCCATCCTAGAACGAAGATGTACACGTTGAGTCCGACGGACGATTTTGTTCTTGCCAAATTGTTTACGCCGGACGTTCAAAAGCCGGAACTGAGTTCCTTTCGTGCAACCGTCTTTCGCGGTCATCTGGAGCGAGGTGGCAAGCCGATTAACGGTCTCAAGGACATCGTGGTGACTGTGAAGCAGGTTATGCATGCGCGAAAGTTCGAGCCCGCGGACGACAAACCCGAAGAGCTTACATATTTCCTTTTCGGCAAAGGCATGGAACTTTTTCTCGCCCATTCGATCATCAAGCCGCCAGATTTCGATCAGATTGTCTCTGTGATGATTCCAGACAGCCACTTCACGGACGATGAGTTAAGGCGGGGTATCAGTGTTGTTTTTCAGGACAGGAAGAACACCGCCAGTCGGCGACTAAAGGAAACGCAACAAGCGGGAGGACAGTTTCACGTCTCTGGCGCACATCAGTTTCTTAAGTTACAAGTTCAATCGGGCACCGAGTTGTACTTTGAACAGGGAGAACTGCGGGTGCCTGCAAGGTTCGGCGCCACATCGGAGGAAAAGAAATCTGGCTTTTAGTAGGCGTCCAATGAGCCAGATCCTCCCGGTGTTGCAAACATCAATCTAATTGTGGCGATAAGATGATGGGTCTCGCGCTTTCGGTTCGAGTGATGTGACGATTTGGCAGCGAGGATGGTTTCGCATCTTAACTCCGAAAGACTTCGCGAGCAGGCTATTTAGCATTTCACGCGCGGCCTTAGCCCGGCTCGTTGCGGTCGTATGGAATAATGTTGTCCCATTCGTCGGGACACGAGCGAGTGACAAAGGCGACCACCGGTTCGGTATCGCTCATGTTGAAGACTTCGTGAGGGACGCCGGGTTTGATGTAAAATGAAATCGCCGGCTTCGTTTCGCGCCGGCGCTCAACGAGATTGGAACGGGATCCATTATAAGCAGGGCATGTCCGCCAAAAATGTCGGCACAACCAAACTACCGGCCAACATAGCTACGATACCTCCGGGCGGCGTTGGGTATGCGCATATTCATGTCGGCTTCGAGGTGATCCTTTACATCATCGAAGGAAAACTGCGTCACGAATTCGGTGCCGGCTGCAAGCAGGCGCTCGTCGAGCGCAAGCGAAAGGGACAGCAGCAGAACGATCTTCTTTTCTCGGCGAGGAGCTATCTGCTGGCAGCCATGGCTGCGGCAACGATCTTGTCGAAACGCCTGTCACCGCGCAAAGAATCCCAGCACGGATTGAAACGGAGATCGCCGTATGTCGGCATTCCGAGAGATCCTGGAATCGTCGCAATTTTTTCGAGTTGCTCGAGCGCGCGGTCGCGCTCGCCGGTCCACGCGTAAACCAGCGCCAGATTGGCGATGAGGTCCGGACCGTTGACCGCGTCCTTGGCAATCGGCAGGAGCTCAACCGCGCGGCGCGCCTCGCTGATCGCTTCTTCTTTTCGGCCAAGCCCCGCGTCAAGTTTTGCAACGCCCGCGAAGTAGTCTGCATCCTTGGGTTTGTCGCCCTGTTGGGCTTCCATTTTCTGGCGCGCGGCTGAAAACACCGCCAGCGCCTTCGGCTTATCACCGCGCGCACGCGCAACCTGCCCCTCAACCCAACCCGAATCCGCATCCTTCGCAGGAGTAGGAGCAACTAACCGATTCGCCGCGGCGTAATCTCGCAGGTAAAGGGCGGTCTTAAATCGTGCGTCCCATACCCATTCGCCCGGGCTATACTCCACCGGCAACTGCTCAAGAAGAGCTTGAGCCGCGACTGGATCACCCTGCGCCAGCTTCATCATAGGTAGCCAATTGAAAGGATCCTCTATTGCGCCGACCCGTGGACCGCCGCTAGCAGCCTGTTTCCTTATGAATTGTTCCAACTCGGAATAGCGGCGCATCTCAAAATAAATCTGCTCGAGACGGTATGCGACCTCACCGTTGCTTGGATCCAGCTGGCTCGCCTTTTGGAGATTGGCTAGCGAAGCGTCCCAGTGATTTTGGTGCCTGCCAACCGTCGCGTCGATCAGAAGGGCTTCGGCATTATTTGGCAACATACGGCGAACGATCGCCAACTCATCACGTACCCGGTCGTAGGCAGCCTCTCTGTCACCACCAATAATAGAGTCAGGAGCGAGCCAGTAATACCGGGCGAGCGCTAAATGAGGCTCAGGCAAGTCCGGGCGCAATCGCAACGCGGTCTCTGCGGCTTTCTTTGCTAATTCGAAGTTCTCAACATCCATCTGCGCTTTCGCGAGCTGGCAATAGGCCAAGGCGAAGTTCGGATCGCGCTGCGTGGCTTTTTCGAGCAGTTCCACTTTTTGGTTCGCGGCTTTTTCATTCTCCGCACTCTGCCAATTGCCGTAGATGTCGATCTCCCTGGCCTTTGTGTAATAGGCGTAGGCCACCAGATCGGCGGTAGGTCGTTCCGCGATCGCGGCTTTCTCCTCAGGAGAGAGATTCGCCTTAAGTTGGTCGGCGATTTGCTGCGCGATCTCGGTCTGAACGGCAAACACGTCTGCAACATCGCGATCGTAATGCTCAGCCCAAAGATGCGTGTCGGTGCGCGCGTCGATCAGCTGCGCACTCACCCGGACTCGTCCGCCCGCGCGTTGGACACTGCCTTCCACCACATGCGAAACACCCAGCGTGTTCGCGATCTCGCGAAGGTTGCGCTCCGGACCGCTCTTGTATTGCATCACGCTTGTCCGGCTGATGACTTTCAGGTCGGCAATCTTCGCCAGATCAGTGAGGATTTCATCCTGCACGCCTCCGGCGAAGAACGCGTTTTCTTCGTCTTTGTTGAGATTTTCAAACGGGAGCACGGCAATGCTTTTATCGGGTCGTGAGGTCATCGTCAGATTTCGCTGCCAGTAGAATGGAAGCGCCACCGCCAAAGCAGCTACTAACAACACGAGCAGCACAGCGGCAAGCGCCGGTTTTCTGTGCAGCCACGAACGGGCTGCACTCGAACGTTTCAACTCAGCCTCGACTTCCAATTTGTGACGAAGACCTTTGAGCGCCTCAAGGAACTCGTGTGCGCTGTGATACCGTTCCTCGCGATCTTTGCGCAGCGTTTTGCTGATGATCTGCTGAAGCTCTGCAGGAGCGCGTGCGACGTAATGCGTGAGCGGCGGCGGCTCTTTCTCAAGAATTGAAAACATTACGTCTTGTGGCGTGTCGCCGGTGAATGGCGTTTGCCCGGTTACCATTTCGTACAGAACCACGCCAAGACTCCAGATATCGGTACCTTGATCAACGTGCTCTCCACACGCCTGCTCGGGCGACATGTAACGAACTGTTCCCAACACGGCTCCAAGGTTGGTCTCAACCAGCAACAGCGCTTCTTCTCTCGGCATGGTTGCTGGCATTTGCTCCTCGGCGAGCTTTGCAATGCCAAAGTCGAGTACTTTCACGTATCCATCCGGCCGGAGCATGATGTTCTCCGGCTTGATATCGCGATGGACAATTCCCGCTTCGTGCGCCGCGGCGAGCGCACTCGCCACTTGAATCGCGAGGTCAATAGCTTCGCTCACCTGCATTCGCCCGCGCGTGAGACGCTCACGCAGCGTCTCGCCTTCGATCAGCTCACTCGCGATGTAATGAATTGAGTGGTCCTCGCCAATCTCGTAAACGGTCAGGATATTTGGATGATTGAGCGCAACGACGGCGTGCGCTTCTTGTTGAAACCGCTTGAGACGCTCGGCATTGCCGGTAAATCGCAAGGGCAGGAGTTTGAGCGCGGCCTTCCGGCCTGCAACAATGTCGGTGGCCAGATAGACTTCACCCATTCCGCCGGTGCCGATCGGTTCAGAAATTCTGTAATGGCCGATCGTCTGACCGACGAGCGAATCAGCTTGCCCATTTTGAATGATCCTCGTCGCGAGACCAACAGCTGAGTTTTCAATGAAACCGTCTGCTCGTTGGCGTGAATTCAGAAGCGCTTCAACTTTACGGCGCAAAACCTCGTCGCCTTCGCAGGCTCCGTCCAGGAATGTGCCAATCTGGTCCGGGCCTTGATCCAGCGCCTCGCGATAGATTTGCTCAATCGTTTGGAACCGCGCCGGCGTCATATGGTTTCGCTACGTTAAATTAGTAAATCATTGCAACGTCGAATCGAACCTCTTCGCCCACGAAATACACGAAAAACACGAAACGTTCAGAGCTTAAAACAGCGTCAGATTTTTTTGCGCTTCAGCTTTCGCGTCATTTTGTGTGTTTCGTGGGCGAAAATCTTCCGCGCTTCAACATTTTAGCATCCGCGTCAATTGGCGTGATTCGCGGGCTCCTGAAAAACGTGTCCCTATTTCTATCAGGTGGCGCCGCGCAATTCCGTGTACAGCCATACTTTCGCAAATTCCCAGTCACGTCTCACCGTCACACGCGAAATCTTGAGCACTTCTGCGATCTCATCGTAGGTGAGCCCGCCAAAATATTTCAGCTCGACTACCTGACCTTTTCTCGAGTCGAGTGTGGTCAGTCGTTCCAGCGCCTCGTGCAGATCAACAATTTCCTTTGATTCCTCCGGAGAGACGAGCGCTGCTTCGTCCAATTCTACCTTGACCGCGCCGCCACCGCGCTTTTGCGATCCCTGATTCCTGGCATAGCTAACCAGGATCTGGCGCATCGCCCGGGCGGCCACGGCGAAGAAATGGGCCCGATTCTGCCAGCGTGAATTGGTTTGGTCGGCCAGGCGCAGATAAACCTCATTAATCAGCGCCGTGGTTTGCAGTGTGTGGTTAGGACGTTGTCCGCCCATGTGATGATGGGCGAGGCGTCGTAGCTCCTGATAGACCAGCGGAGTCAATTCCGCGAGAGCGCTATCGTCCCCCTGGCTCCAGCGCACCAAAAGGTCGGTCACCCTTTGCTGAGAAACCGAGGGCGCATCCATAACCTCTTTTTAGCCTACCACCCGACACAGTTTCTGCACGCGGAAGCGTGTTCTCACGGACCTCATCAAATCAACTGGTGTCAATTCGTGAACCGAGCTGATGGGATCAGCGAGATAGAAGGCAAAGGTCGCCGCGGCGACCGAGCGAGCAGGGCATGGAGCGAGTTTCAAATTCGCCTGCCACGCCGAAGCAGGCGAAGGCGGGTGTCTCAAAAGCGTCTTCGAGAAAAAACTCAATTCAGATGATCACTTTGAACACCCCTTTGCGTTTTATCCTAATGAAAGCCAAACCACGAAACCAAAAAAGAAAAGAAAAACAATGAATCCACTGACTCACTTCAGAAAAATACGAATCCTGCCACTCCTCAGTCTTGGCGCGATCTTCGCGTTAGTTACCGCCGCTCACGCACAGAACCTCTACGTCTCAGCTAACGTCCCCGGCGGATCTCACGCAATCTTCGAGTACACGCCGACTGGGACGCAGAGCACTTACGCTACCGGGCTAGATAACCCTCGAGGCCTGGCCTTTGACAGCATCGGCAATCTTTTCGCGACAACCGCCCATGAAGCCAGCCCCATTGAAATTGGAAAAGTGCTGAAATTTAACCTGCGTAACCACGTCAGTACCGCTGGCAGCGCTGCTAAGTTTTTCTTTGAAGGCCTCGCCA
Source organism: Candidatus Udaeobacter sp. (assembly GCA_035255865.1). Classification (GTDB taxonomy): domain Bacteria; phylum Verrucomicrobiota; class Verrucomicrobiia; order Chthoniobacterales; family UBA10450; genus Udaeobacter. The sequence continues at coordinate 2,017 of DATEZD010000124.1, read as the reverse complement.
CAGATATTGCGGGCAATGCCTATGTCATGGCGAATGATGATACAAGTCCCACAGGAGCCAGCACCATCTTCAAGCTTATACCCAGCGGAGACCGGATCGTCTTCGGCTCCCTTCCTACTCAAGGTTGGGGTCTGGCTTTCGACAGCGGCGGTAACCTCTACGCGGCTCAGGGCCCCGTGAATTTTGGTGGGGACCCAACGATCTATAAATTCGCTCCGAATGGGACGCGCACCATTTTTGCCGGGCCGGACAAGTTCGCGATAGGCGAGTATCCCGTGGGGCTTGCTTTTGACAGCAGCGGCAATCTGTTCGTTTCCATCGAAACATTTAGCGATCCGGGAGCCGATTCGATTGTCTATTTCACTCCGATGGGCGTGAAGAGCACCTTCGCGACCGGCCTAACTTTTCCTCGGGGCTTGGCCTTTGACAGCGCGGGGTACCTCTTTGTAGCCGAGGCAAATTCGCCTCCGGATGGCGATATCTTGAAGTTCCCTCCTGGCGGCGGCTCGCCGACCCTTTTTGCCTCCGGCTTCGGCCGCCCGGAATTCCTCACCTTCGGGCCCCCACGATAACACTAGCCCATCGCAGTCCACTTTTTTATCGCAGTGAAAGGCAAACCCCGAAACCCAAACAAAAGAAAAAGAAAGGAAGAACAATGAATCCACTAACTCAGTTTAAAAGAATACTAATTCTGCCAATTCTCATCGAACTGACGCTCGTCGCGCTCGCGGCGCCTGCGTCGGCTACGTTGCCGCCAGGGAACACCGTTCAGCAGTGGAACAAGATCGCCGAGGACACAGTCGTGGGCTCGGGCGCGTTCCAAACGGAGGGCTTAATTTACATGTCCTACACCTCGGCTGCCGTGTATGACGCCGCAGTGGCGATCGACGGCGGCTTTGAGCCGTATGGTCCAGCGATCACAGCGCCGCCAGGGGCCTCGGTCGATTGCGCAGTCATCGAGGCCGCCTATCGGACGCTCGTCAACTATTTCCCGTTACAGGCGGTAACTCTCGGCGCGCTCTACGCGGAGGCGCTCTCGAACTTCGGCGGTTGCACCGGCGATGGCGGTGGGGGCACGCTTGTCGGCCAGACAGCCGCGACGAACATTATCACCTTACGCACGGGCGATGGACGGATGACCCCCATTGGCACGACGTCGTCTTTCCCCACGCTGCCGCCCGGCCCGGGCGTGTGGCGCCTGACACCGCCGTTCCAGTCGCCGCAGACGCCGTGGGTGGGGAACGTTCGCCGATTTATCCTGCACAGCGTGGACCAGTTTCTGCCTGACCCGCCGCCTTCGCTTCAGAGCCCCGAGTGGGTGGAGGCCTTCAACGAGGTCAAGGTCTACGGCCCCGCGACCGGCAGCACGCGGACCGCTGAGCAGACTTTCATCGCGAAGTTCTGGTCCGCGAACGTGATCCGCCAGTACAACCGGGCCGGGCGCGACATCGTCGACGCGCGTGGCCTTGGCCTGCTCGAGACCGCGCGGTTAGCGGCGATGATCAACCTCGTGGGCGCCGATGCTCAGATGTCCAACTTGCACGCCAAGTACCATTACTTGTTCTGGCGGCCGGTCACTGCGATCAACGGATCGCTTGACCCCACCGCAGTGACGAACGACGGCTTCGGCCCCGTACCTGGCTACAACGACGGTAACCCGGCTACCGTCGAGCAGGCGGGCTGGCGACCGCTTTTGACCACGCCCAACCACCCAGAATACCCCTCCGCGCACGGCACGCTCACGTCGGCAATGGCCGAAGTGTTCAGGGCGCTCCTCGGCACGAACCACATCGACCTCGATATCCACGGGTTCGACCCTGCCGGGCCAGCTGGGAATCTAAACGCGGTACGGCACTTCGACACGGCGAGCGACCTCCGTAGCGAGATCATCAACGCTCGACTCTGGGCAGGGCTGCACTACCGCCTCTCGACCGTCGCCGGGATCGTCCTGGGCCGCCAGGTCGCGAAGTTCGACCTCAAGCACGCCTTCCAACCGGTCGAATAACACTACTTCCAG
>DATEZD010000123.1:0-4729 GCA_035255865.1 Candidatus Udaeobacter sp. | reverse complement strand
AAGCTATCGAAGTTAAAGTGAAATAATGCACTAACACTGATGGCGAGCGTGCGGAACGGTCCGCGCGTTTGCCCCGGTGTAAGGCGGCTAACTTAGTGACCTCCATTGCTTTTAACCAACGTCGGCGGCGATTTCCGCAGTTAAATATCAACAGATCACAAGAACCTTATGAAACCAGCTGATCTTTGTCTCGCTAGCCCGGCAAGAGGTCGGATTACTCTTCGGAGCTCTGCAGAATATCTCGAGCAACTCCACGTCAGGCTTGACCGGACTGACACATCGGAGCCGATACCTTCTAAGTCGCGCGTCGCAGCTTCGGAAGGGCCTCGCGAAATTGCGTGGGAGAGCGACCTACGATTCGCTTAAACTCGCGATTGAAATTCGTCATGGATTGAAAGCCGCATGCGAAGGCGACTTCGCTAACTCGCGAGTTGGGATTGAGCAAAAGCGTCTTCGATTTCTCCACTCGGACTCTCGAGAGATAGTCGGTGAAATTTATTCCAGTCGCTTTCTTGAACATTTTGCAAAAGTAATGCCTGCTGATATTAGCCACTTGGGCGATCCGACCGAGCGACAGAGGCTCCGCTTGATGGTCCTCGATGAATTTTCGCGCTCGCGTCATACTTGTGGACTGATTGTTTTCGCGACGTACGACTAGTTGATTCGACAAAATCGAAAGGTGTCGCGCAAAAAGACTCAGGAGCCGCAACATCGCGCGGTACCGGACAGGCGATAAAACGCATGACCGAAAATAGGCCCGCTCAAGCTGCTTCCAATCCGTCTTGTAACCCCACGCGCGAAGCTGCCGAGTAATGCTGGCGAAGTGTTTCTTCGTCGGATTCTTCAGCATTACTTCGCCGGTCTCGAGAAAACCGAGAATGTGGTCACCCACATACACTGGCACTGCGCTTTCTGAGAGTCCCGCAAACCAGGTAACGGTGCGCGTCGCCGAGGCCGGTTCCTGGGACGCATCGGTTTGGGCCCTTAGGCATGCGGCGCGGGCCTGGTTGAAACGAGCCAGAATCGCCGCAAATGAATCGTCATCCGTTTTGCCATGGTGTGCAGGCGACCATGAATGGTGTGCTCGAATATTAAGCGGTAAACCCATCGCTTCGCTAAAAGCCCGTTCGTAATCTTTGAAAATCTGAGAGCGCGACAGATGTACCATCACTTCCTGATCAGAGGATCGGGCTGTCGCAGCCCGTCCACGGGCGTTGCGGATCAGGCCGCTTCTTTTTGAGTGTCTCATCGGCGTCAATTATTTTTCGATACCGGGTTATCAACGGGGATTGCAGCTTCGACAGTCGGAGCGCTGTCTCCTCCAGCGAGACTCTTGCGCTCTGTTAAAATACCCGCGGTCATTTTAGGGCTCTCGCAATCTGAGCTACGTTAGCAGCCCGCGGCACACCGCATGCGATTAGGGCTTTGGTCGTGTCCTTTACACTTAGGAGGTACTTGCGCACGATAGGATGAATTGCATACGCGACTTCAGCATCTCGCATTATTTCGCGGAATTGGATTAGGTGCATGTGGCGTTAACCTCGTAGCAGAGTGCCTTCAACGCGCCTTGCGCCGGATCGGTTGTGGCGCCTTCCTTCCGATCATCAAACGGTAACTGTTGAAGTTGCCCCGGATTTCCCCCTTCGTCTTCCCAACGTTGCCCTGCGACAAAATCGCTTTCTTCATTTTGTGAACTTGCGAAAGTCACGGGATCCATGATGGCAATCAATGAAGCGGCTCAGCGTCCGTTGTCCCTATGAAGTCGTGGTGCGATGAATAACTCGCCGAAGCTCAGCTCCCGCCGAACATCCGGCCCCCGTTTGCGGGCCGCAGCGCGAAATTTCTTGAAGAGCGCCGCGCGACCTTTTGAAGTTTTATGTTGCGCGTAGTAAAGCGCGCAGTTCTGAGTCAATGTTGGTTCCATATTGATTCTCCGCTTATTTGCGCTCGCGGCAAATTGACGCGGGCGCTGATTCCTAAGCAATTCACGTCGAGGCGCGCGATATAAGCATCCAAGGACGCCACGAAAGTTACCCCTGAGACGGCAGTGTCGCCCGACAAGTTCTCGAGCAATTTTTTAAGCTCATCTTTATGAGCAGCGATAGCATTCATGATGCTGTTTTGTGTGCAGAGGAAAGGGGCCGCACACCTGCGCGATCGATTGACGCTGCGACTGTTAAGTAGCCAGCATACGGCTGCGACTGCCGATTAGCTAATGGTATCTACCGCCACAATTCGCCACATGATATTTCTTTGACCACAGATCAACACAGATTTTCACCGATCAATCAGGAATTTAGGAAGCGAGGAGCTGGCAGCGACGAGATGCACGGTGCAGCCGCGAGGTAGCGGAGAGCGGTTCGGGAGAACTGCGAATGAAACCAGCAAAAGGATCGTTCTTACGACGGCGATGGAGACGGCGACGGGTTTGCTTTCGTCTTGTGTTTGGCCGGTTTTGCATCCGGCGATGCAGCCGGAGTAGCCGACGGTGCGGCTTTCGGTGCTGCGATCGTCTTCTGAATGTCATTCTTTAACGGAGAATGCTTCAAGACCTGATGCTCCGTTGGTGTAAGCGACGTTGACGTCACGGCGACGGCTGTTGACGGGGGCTGCGCGCGGTGACGTCGGGCCAATTCCTGACGCGCCAATCGCAAAATCTCCGCCGCCTGTGCGGTGTGTCCGCGTGAGCTTTCGCAATTGTAAGCCTGCATCAAAAGGTAAAACGCTACGTCGTCCTGCCCGACGGTTACGTAAGTTCTGTTCACGACGTTGTGGTAATCTACCCCAGCTGATGCTCCCGATATTGCCGTCGTGAGGGCATTCGCAGCCGCCTGTGCTTTCAACTGGTTGTCTGCGCTTACCGCTGTCTGAGGCGGCTCGACCTTACATGTGGTAGTACAGGCCGCCAGCACCGACACCATCAATACACATGCAGTTGCTTGAATAAAGAGTTTCATATGCTGCCTTCCGTTTTAGGCGCGAGTTTTTCAAAAATCCGACAACCTGTCGAGATTTTTTCTAACGAGAGACTGAAATCCATAAACCAAAACGGTATTTGTGAAGCGGTGCCGGCGTCGACCAATCGCGGATGCACGTGCCAATGGCAAGTCAGACATTTTAGCCACGGATTGACACGGATTTTCACGGATCAATCGGGAAGCCAGGAATGCTAGGAAGAAACCGTTCTCCCAATCCGAGACGGGCTACCTAAGCTCAAAAATTTTCCAACCGCGATCAGCGGATCGGGTGAAACGCTACCCGAATAGCAAGCAATCTCTCGACCAAAGCAAAGCGTTCTCCGTAAAGGAGCGTGGCAACGGAGCTTTTACGCTCTCAACAATCAACTTCTGCACTGACGGCCTGCCGAAGCTAAGAGATTTCCCCGGCGCAATCGGCGGTTCCGGACAGAGGATGCCGGAGTAAATTGTCGATCTTAGCTCCCCGCCTGCGGAGTTCCTCTCGCGGCGTGCCAGAACCGCGCAATCTCGATCACCTTCTTTCGCTCGTTTATTTGATAAACAATTCGATACGAACCGTGAATCAACTCCCTAAGCGTCTTGATCCGGAATTCCGGCACCACGCGGCCAATCTCTGGAAAATTCTGAAGCTCGCGGGTATGCGCTACCAGCTCGTGGCCGAAACGCGCGGCCGCAGCGGGATTATCGCGAGCGATGTATTCGATGATCTGCGCGAGATCAGATTCAGCGACACGTGACAGGACTATTTGGTAGCCCACTTGTCGATCTTCTTCTCCACTCCATCGAGCGGCACGACCTCGCCGCGCTCGATCTCATCCAATCCCTTTCGCACTCCGGCAATGAATTCGATGCGTTCGCGAATCTCATCGAATGTAGACTCGTCCGGCAGCTTGCGAATGGCCTCCAGCACAATGACCTTAGCCGGCATCGGTAGACCAGTGACTCGGCCCGCCTTGATGTCGTCATTAACTTCGCGGAGAACGGCTTCGAACCTGCCAGCAGCGATGTCTTGTTCGATCTCCTTGTCCCAAGCTTCCTGATCAAACTCCAGAAACCACTTGCGAAAAGCCGCCAGCTCGTCGCGCGAAAACTTTTCGATCGCTTGTTCGATTTGCTCAATGCTCATGTGCTTGAATTCTATCGCTCAATGACGATTTCAGCAATTCTTCGAATCAGCGTCTGCAGACTTGTCACTTGTCACACGCTTGCCACGCCGTAGCCAAGCGAAGGCGGGTCACACGCCTGCCCGCCGTAGGCTCGGCACAGGAGGGTCACTGATAACTTCTGTAACGATTTTCCCGCCTCAATCGGCGGCTCAGGCGAAACGGTGCCCGAATAGTTGACAGCGATTGTGTCAAAAGTGAGGACTGATCCCATTTTCCGTGAGGACCGACCCCATTTTCCCATTTTCGGTTTCCCATTTTCGGAATCGCGCGTTTCGACATCGCTCAGAAGATCGACAAGCGAGACTTGGTCGGTTTGCGAGCGCGCGAGCGTGCGCACGATGAAGTCGAAATCAGCGGCGGTAAACCGCGCCCGACAATTCGTCCTGATCATCGGGACTTTATAATGCGCGATTCACGCGCCTATGGCAAGCGGAACATAGGCATCCTGCCTGTGCGGTCGACAACGCTAGATGCAAAACAGCCGGACCCTTTCGAGTCCGGCTGTTCGAATTTATTCTGTCATTCGGCTTAGCCCCGAAATTCTTCGGGGTTTTCGGATCAATAATCCATGCCGCCCATGCCGCC
>DATEZD010000122.1:0-26694 GCA_035255865.1 Candidatus Udaeobacter sp. | reverse complement strand
GCCAACGGCCTGGTAATGGCCGAGGCCGCGTTGCCACATGAAGCGCGCCCAGGCCCACGCTAGCAACAGCCAGCCGGATTGGATTGCCAGCGCTTGCACAAGGTCGGCGCCTTTCAATCGGCCGAGAAAGATCGCGACCGGGCAAAACAACTCGTAATAAAACGGCAGCCACTTCATCACGGCCTGCACCGCGGACGGCATGATGTCGATGGGAAACATCTGGCCGCCCAGGAAATATTCGAAGGAATAAACGATGAACACGATGGTGGAGATTTCCAAAATCCAAAACGCCATCATGGCCAGGCTGTAGGTAATGAAGAATTGAATGAATGCCGCCATCAATATCGAGACGGCCGTAAGGACGTAGATTAGTGGATCGGTCGGCAGCACGATGTATTCCCGGAAATAAATGAAGATCAGGGCGATCGGCGGCAACGTGACGAAGCTGTAAACGAGGCGGCCGCTCAAAAAAATGCTGAGCCGGTAGGCGAGATAACTCATCGGCTTCGTGAGCAGCGCATTGATCTGGCCTTCCCGAATATCAGCGGCAATTTGCCATTCGTCCTCTGTTGGCACGACGAGATTGCTGACCAAAATGATGAGCAAATAGTAATAAATCATCGAGCCGTAATCGTAGCCGTGCAGCCCGCCGCCGCGTTCCTTGAACACCGCGCCCCAGAGAAACACCGTGCCAGCCAGCGGAATCAGGCCGAAGAGTGCGCGCAGGAAATAATTCCAGCGATACACGAACGTGTTTTGCAGCCCGATGTTAAAAACCGAAATGTATTTCTGCAGGCTCATACTCCTGCTCATACTCTTGCTCCTGCTCTCCTGTCGCCTGCGAATGCCGAAATCCGAATGACGAATGACGAAGGAATGCCGAAATCCGAATGGGAGAAAAACCGTGTCAGGTAGTGCTTCGTCATTTGAACATTCGAGTTTCCTTCGACATTCGGCATTCGTGCTTCGTCATTAACTCACAGAGATGTCTCGACTCCGCTCGACATGACATTCCGCAAGTTCCACGGCGAGATTGATCGCAGCGATCATGCTGTCGGGTCGCGCGATGCCTTTGCCTGCAATTTCAAAGGCGGTGCCGTGATCGGGACTGGAGCGAGGAAAAGGAAGACCCAGCGTGATGTTCACTCCTTCGTGAAAGGCGTGCAGCTTTAATGGGATCAACCCTTGATCGTGATACATGCAAAGCACCGCGTCGAATTCGCCTTCAATCGCCCGGCGGAAAACCGTGTCGGGGGAGTGGGGACCGGTTACTTCGGACTTCGGATTTCGGATTTCGGATTTCAGCGCCGCGATAGCGGGGCTGATGATTTCGATTTCTTCGCGCCCGAGTTTCCCCGATTCGCCGGCGTGTGGGTTTAATCCTGCGACGGCGATGCGCGGTGCGCTTTTGCCTCGGCAACGAAGAAAATCCGCGAGCAACAAACCGACACGGACTATCTCCGATGGTTTGAGTGTGCGCGGAACCTTGTGCAACGGAATGTGCGCGGTGACGAGCGCGACCGTGATTTTTTTGCCGGTCAGGCACATCGCGAAATTTTTGACACTGCACCGCTCAGCAAAAAATTCGGTTTGCCCCGGGAATTTAAAACCAACTTCGTACATCCGAGCTTTGTGAACCGGCCCGGTTACGATTGCATCGAGTTCGCCCCGTCGCGCCAGCGTGACCGCTTCTTCGAGTGCAGTCGCGGCGGCACGCGCGGTTTCCGCAGTGGGGTGTCCTGGCGTGCAATCAGAATATTTGCCGATGATCTGGTAGTCGACTGCCCGCGCGATGCGACCAGATTTTAGAGCAAGATCGATAACCTCTGGCCCGATCCCGGCGCAATCGCCCAGCGTGATGCCAATGCGCAGTTTCCTGCTCGCTTGCCGAGCCGTAGCTGTGCGAAGGCTGGTGCTCATGCTCGTGATCGTAATCGAATCCGCTCAATTGCGCACGAGCGCAGTCAGAGGTGGTAGGGGACATCGCGCTGCGATGTCTCCGGAAAGCTTTCGAGACAGCGCGGTGTCCCCTACCAAATTTCACGATGCGCGCTGGGCGCATTGGCGATGGGCCAATCTCCAACGCCAAACATCGAGCCGTCAAAACGTCTTGATGTATGCCTTTTGGCGCAGGCTGGCGATCCAGCGTTCCTGAATCTGCTGCGCTTCCTCTTGGACCAGTTTTTTCTCAATATCAGGCCGGACTTCGTTGAGTGATTTCGTGGTGCCGCCCTGTTTGTCTTCAACTTTGAGGATGTAATAATTCCCGGCGTAATCGATGATGTTACTGATTCTGCCGACTGGCATGTTGAAGGCGAACTTTTCCAGCGGCTCGGCGAGAGTCTTGCGTTCGATCCAGCCCCAGTCGCCGCCGTTGTCCCGCGTGCTGTCTTCCGAATAAACCTGCGCCGTCCGGTCAAACTCTGCGCCGCTGGCCAATCTGCCGAGCACTTCTTCGGCCAGCGCCTTTTGCGCCGGGGCAGTCGCGGTATCTTTTTGGCCGGGAATCATGATCATGCGCAGCTTGATCGTCTCCTTGCCAGTAAACTCGTCGCGATGCTTCCTGTAGTAATCTTCTATTTTCGTAGGCGAAATAATGCTTTTCGTCTTGACGTTATGGCTGCGCATCGCCTGAACGATCATTTGCTCCATCTCCTTCTGCCTGAACTCGCCCAACGTGTAATTCTGCGCTTCGAGCGTTTTGATAAACGTATTGCGGTCGCCGCCAAAGTTCTCCCGGATGATCTCGTGCATCCGCTGATCTATAAAATGATCGGGAATTTCGTACTTCTCTTTTTTGAACGCCTGAATGACAAGCTGCCGGTCGATCAAGTCTTTCAGTGCTAGTTCTCGCGCTGCTTTCAGTTGTTTTTCCAATTCCGGGCCGGTGTATTGCGTCCGCAGCTGTTTCTCCCGTGGCGCGGATAGACCGCGCACTTGCGATATGGCGATCACATCGCCATTCACAATCGCCGCGATGCCGTCCACCACCATCGGTTCCTGGGCAAACGCAGCGCAACAAATCGGCAATAGTACAAGCCCGCAAACCGCCGGCAAAACGACTGCAAATGGACGCACGAGGTCTCTCATAGTTTTTTAATCACTTCTGCAATTTCCCCGAGATGCTGCTCGATTTTCGCTGCAACTAAACGAGGGAATTTACCCGCGACAAGTATCAAATCCCCATGCCGCGTCAGCATTAGTTTGCGATCGCGCACTTCCACACGGGTCACCCCTGATCTTGCCGCGGCCAGTTTGATTTCGATGAGACCAAACAGATTGTCAACTGCCGGAGGGAAGGGGCCGAAGCGATCACGCCAGTCGCGCTGCAAACGATCTAATTGCTCGTGCGAAGTGATTTCCGCAATATCGCGGTACGCTCGGATTCGCAGCGCAGAGTCGCTGACATAAGTGACCGGAATGAACGCTGGAATTTTGTGGGGGAAGCTGTCAGCTTCCCCTAAAGCAAATTTTGGCGGCGTAATAAACTCCGCTTCGTTCGTCACGACAAAATCGAGTCGTAAATCGACATCCAGCCGTAGCCGCGCCTTTTCGCCTTTCAGCTGCGCCACCGCCTGCTTGAGCAGCTGGCAATACAAATCGAAACCGACCGCCATGATGTGGCCGCTCTGAGCCGTTCCCAGAATGCTACCGGCGCCGCGAATCTCCAGGTCGCGCATGGCAACGCGAAAACCCGCGCCCAGCGAGCTGTACTGTTTGATGGCGCTGATCCGTTTGCGAGCAGCACCGATTGCCATCATTTCGCGCGGGAGAAGCAGATAGGCGTATGCCTTGTGCTCAGCTCGGCCGACGCGTCCACGAAGCTGATACAAGTCGGCGAGACCAAACTGATCTGCCCGATCGATGATGATCGTGTTTGCATTCGGGATATCGAGACCGCTTTCAATGATCGTAGTGCAAACGAGCACATCGGTTTTGCCAGCGATGAATCGCGCCATCACCGCTTCCAGCTCGTCGGCGTCCATCTGACCATGCCCGATTTCAACTCGGGCCTGCGGGCAAAGATGGACGATCCGGTCGCGCGCTCGCTCGATAGTCGCTACGCGATTGTGCAGGAAAAATACCTGCCCTTGCCGTTCCAGTTCGCGGTCAATTGCCGCTCGAATGATTCGTTCATCGTAAGCTGAGACGACCGTCTCCACCGGCAAACGGTTGAGCGGCGGGGTCTCAATCGTGGACATTTCTTTTACGCCCACGAGCGAGAGATAGAGGGTGCGTGGAATCGGCGTGGCAGAAAGTGTCAGAACATCGACCAGCTTGAACAGCTCTTTGAATTTCTCCTTGTGCAAAACTCCGAACCGCTGCTCCTCGTCGATTACCACCAGCGCAAGATCTTTGAATACAACGTCCCCGGAGATGAGCCGGTGAGTGCCAATGATGATATCGACGCCGCCTTCGCGCAGCAGTTTTAGCACTTTTTTCTGTTCGGATTGTGAACGAAAGCGGCTGAGCATTTCGATGCGAACGGGGTAATCGAGCATGCGTTGCCGAAATACCTCGAAATGTTGTTGAGCGAGGACTGTTGTCGGCGCGAGCACGGCGACTTGTTTGCCATTCATGACCGCCTTGAACGCGGCGCGAACTGCGACTTCGGTTTTCCCAAAACCGACGTCGCCACAGATCAGGCGATCCATCGGCCGAGGACGCTCCATGTCGATTTTCGTGTCAATGATCGCTTTCATTTGGTCCGGCGTTTCTCGGAACGGAAAGGAATGTTCGAATTCTGCCTGCCATTTTGTGTCCGGGGCGAATGCATGACCGGATTGCATTTGTCGCTCCGCCTGGATCGCAAGCATTTTCCCCGCGTAATCGAAAATGGACGCCGCAGCTTTTATTTTGGCCCGGGCCCATTTTCCATCGCCGAGCGAGCTTAGCGGCGGCGATTTTTTTCCTGCGCCAACATAGCGGGAAACGAAGTACGCTTGCTCGAGTGGCACATAGAGCTTCGCTTCATCTGCGAATTCGAGGACCAACACCTCCTGTGGTTGTTCTTGCTGTTGTGGGGCAACCCCGAAAGCGTTCGGGGTTGCCGATGCTGTCTCACGTGCGCCGGGCAGACGATGCGCCTGCCCTACAGCAAATTTTTGCAATCCGAGAAACTTCCCGATTCCGTGCTCGAGATGCACCACCAAATCGCCTTCGTTCAGTTCGCTGAAATCGATTTGCGCGCGGTGGCGCTCCGCCCGACGCAAATGCCTGCGTGCATGGACCGCGAATCGTCCAAACAATTCGGCAGCCGACAGGACGACGAGATTGCCTGCAGGGAAGCAAAATCCACGTGCGAGTGTTCCTTCGACGAAATCGACGCGGTCGATGGCGCCGGCCATGATCTCGCAGAAGCGCTCAATCTCGCCCTCGGTCTGAAAATAAATGACGATCCTCGCGTTGTTCGCGCGCCATTCTTTTAAGCGTTCGACAAACTGCGCGCGTTTTGCCTCGGCAAGCACGAGATCGCCGGCCGCAAACTCGCCGATGTCGCAATCCTCGAACGCGCCGCCGAAATCTTCTGGACCGGTTTCAATCCAGCCTTCGCTGATCTGGACCTGTGCGTTCGAAGTTGCTTCCGGTTCGATTTCGATCTTGAGATGATTTGGAGCGACGTAATCGCGAACGAACCCGCTATGGCCATCCGCGGTTTCAAGCAGAATATCGGCCGACCTTAGATCGCGCACTGAAGTTTGAGTATCGATGTCGAATTCACGCAGTGATTCGATTTGGTCGCCGAAAAATTCCAGTCGGAACGGCAATGGCGCCTGCCACGAATAGACATCGAGAATGCCGCCGCGAATGGCGAACTGTCCCCGAGTGGTTACTTGCGCCGCGCGCTCATAACCGCTGCCCACGAGTTGGTCGATAAGCTGTTCCATCTTTGTGTTTGCTCCGCGTTGGAGTTGTGTAACAGCAGATTGGAGCGTGCCGCGCTTTGGCGCAGGTTGATCGAGACTTGCGCGCGTCGCGACGATGATGCGCGGACCGGTACCGATTTGCATGAGCAGCGCCAGCCGTTCCGCGGCAATCTCTGGGTCGGGCAGAACATTTTCTACCGCCGCCAGCTCGGCTTCTGGCAGGAAAAGCGCGTCTGGCTGCCAGTTGAGCAAACTTTCGTAAAACAATTCTTGAGAATGAACGCTGGGACAGAGCACCCAGATCGTGGAATCGACATCTTGTCGATCATCGGCTGAAAGCCGATGCCACGAGTTCGCGATGACCGCCGCCAGAAACGGCTGCGCAGGCTGGATGACGTGCGAAAATTGGAGGGGCCACACAGCTTTTTCGATCGCGGCGAGCTTCCGCGCGATCGGCTCGCTCACCGCGACACATTCCAGAACCGTCGTGCGGATCGATTTCTCCACTAAAGAGTTTACGCCAAATTTTTCCAGAGTTGTAGCCTGTCAGAACTGTACTGTAGCGCGCGCTGTCCTCAGCGCATAGGCTTCGGCGCGCGGGCGCAAATAAATCCGCTGAGGACAGCGGACTCTACAGCAGTCGACTGCGATGGCGATTAAAGCGCGCGGCCGATGGCCGCAGCGACCGCGCGAAGGCGCGGGACGAGTTCGGCGAAAATTTCCGGCGTGAGCGCCTGGTTGCCATCGCTCTTGGCCAACTCCGGAGAATCGTGCACTTCAATCATGAGCGCGTCCGCTCCGGCTGCGACTGCGGCGAGAGACATCTGGGGCACAAACTCACGCAGACCGAGCGCATGCGTCGGATCGACAATCACGGGCAGATGCGTTTTAGACTTTAAGATTGGAACAGCGCTAAGATCCAGTGTGTACCGTGCTGCCGTCTCAAATGTGCGAATGCCGCGCTCGCAAAGAATGACGTTCGAGTTGCCTTCGTTCAAGATGTATTCGGCGCTCATCATCAGGTCATAAATTGTGGCGCTGAATCCACGTTTGAGCAGAACCGGCAGTCTACTACGGCCAACTTCTTTCAAGAGAGAAAAATTGTGCATGTTGCGGGTGCCGACCTGCAGGCAGTCTGCGTATTTCTCGATCATGGACAGATCGCGCGGGTCCATCACTTCGGTGACCACAGGGAGGCCCGTTTTCGTGCGCGCTTCTGCGAGAAAACGAAGTCCGTCTTCGCGTAACCCCTGAAAACTATATGGGGAAGTTCGCGGCTTAAACGCTCCGCCGCGCAAGATTTTCGCCCCAGATTCTTTTACGATCGTCGCGATCGACTGAATTTGTTCTCTACTTTCCACCGAGCACGGACCGCAAATCAGAACGACGTCTTCGTGTTCGCCGACGCGCACATTGCCAATTGCGACAGATGAGGTGCCACGCGAATCCATCGCGGCAAGTTTATACGGTTTCAAAACAGGGATGATTGCTTCCACGCCCGCCATCGCGGCAATCGGCTTCTCGCGAAGGAGCGTGTCCGGCCCGATTACGCCGATGATTACGCGAGAGGCGCCGCGGCTGACTTGTGCCTCCAGCCCAAACTCCCGCACGCGGGTGACGATCCGCTGGATCTGTTCCTCGGTCGCGTTTGGTTGTGTGATGACAATCATAGTTCTGCCAGCGGGATCATCAGAATGCCGCGACCGGGAATTTTCTGCAAGCCTAGATACGAGACCGCGAAAAACCAGGTGCTCATCCTTATTGATTGGATGTTCATGTGGAAAGGAAACGACCGCGGAACGCTGTGTGGTCGCCTCTCCCTTCGTAAGGGAGAGGGGGAGGGTGAGGGTTTATTCAAGCCAAGCGCGCGTGGCGGGCTCAGCCCCTCACCTCAGTCCTCTCCCCTCGTTTCAGGGGAGAGGCGGAAAAAGGACCGCGCGGAAAAGTGTCCTGTGAACTCAACACATTTCGAAGTGAATCGCTCGGGCATTTTATGAAAGCCCTTACACGCATCAACGAACACGATTCCAAGGTAACTAGTTCGTGATCGTTACCGGCGTTCCGACAGAGACTGATCTAAAGAAATTTTCAGCCATGAATTCAGGCATGCGGATACAACCGTGCGACGCCGGATAACCTGGTAGATAACCTGCATGCATACCCGTTCCCGACACAATGCGCATGAAATACGGCATTGGCGTGCCCTTGAAATGAGTGCCCGGCGGTTTCGGGTCTTTTTGCACATCGACGTTTGGCTTCACCACATTCCCTGCCGAATCCACATAGTCCCCGAATAAGCTGGAGGCATGGTCCTTGTCCTTTTGAATGATCTTGAAGGTACCCAGCGGCGTGTTTAGGCCTTCACGGCCAGTAGAGAGTTGCGAAACGCCGACGAGCACGCCGCCCTTGTAAAAATAGGCGCGCTGTTCTCCCAGGCTGATCTTCACAGAAGGACTTCCGTTGGAGCTATCTCCGTCCCAATAGGAGACAGTGTCCCGCGGCGGACCACCCTCGCCGCCGCCGTAAGCCCCGCCCAGATATTGCGTTCTGGCCGAATAACGCGGGTCTTCACCACAACCCGTGACGAGTAAAACGAGGCAAATAGAAACAACTACCCGCAAAACGCCCAACAACGAATGATGCATAGACTTTCGACGGCGTTCTTAATGCGCAAGCGGCGCAAAAAGTCAAGCGGGAGCCGCTGTGGCGTGATTGAAGCAATGTCGATTGTTATTCCGAGCGAAGTCGCGTAATCGCTAATTCATAAAAAATATTTAGAGATCTCTCCACTTCGGTCGAGATGACATTTAGATTGATGCCATGGCTCAAGTAACAATCGAGACAATCAAGAACGGCCCGTACATCGTGACGGGCGAGGTGGAATTAATCGACGCCGATGGAAAAAAATTTCCCGTGGAAAAACGAATGGCACTTTGCCGTTGCGGCGCGTCGACAGAAAAACCATTCTGCGACGGCACCCATTCTAAAATCGGCTTCCAAGCCGCAGAGAAAGCGGTGCCCGAATCCAAGGAATAACCTTTGTCATTCCGACCCCGAAAGCATTCGGGGTTGCCGCGCCGTAGCTTTATGCGAAGGCTGGGAGGAATCTCTCCAATGAAATTTCGAATTGAGCTCGCAATCGCGTTCCTACTTTCCAGCGCGACGCTCCATGCGGAAAGAATTTCGCTCGTTGGCGCAACGGTGATTAATCCAGCCGACGGCAAAGTCTTGCCGAATGCGACAGTCGTGATTAACGGTGACAAGATCGAACGCGTGGCGATTGGCAAACAAGACGCGGCCGCACTTGGTAAACAGGTCAGTTGCGTCGGCAAATTCATTTTGCCCGGCTACATCGACACGCACGTTCACTTTTTTCAATCGGCAGATTTATTTACGCGACCCGACGGCACCGATTTGAACAGTGTTCGTCCCTACAAGGACGAGGTCGCCTGGATCAAGTCGCATCTCGATGATGTTTTCGCCCGCTACATTCGTTGCGGCATCACCAGCGTGGTCGATGTCGGCGGGCCGATGTGGAACTTCGAGGTGCGCAAAAAAGCAAACGAAACCGCAAAAGCGCCGCGCGTCGCCGTCGCTGGGCCGCTGATCTCCAGCGTCTCACGCGAGAAACTCGATCTTGGCGATCCGCCGATCGTGAAGATCGACAGTCCCGAGCAGGCGCGCGAGTTCGTCCGCAAGCTTGCCGCGCAAAATCCCGATCTGGTCAAGATCTGGTACATCGTGGACAAAGATCATCCGGTCGATTCGTTTCGTCCTATTGTGCGTGCGACGATTGAAGAAAGTCACGCGCACAAAATTCGTGTCGCGGTGCACGCGACCGAACTTGAGACCGCGCGCGCTGCGGTTGAGGAAGGCGCGGACGTGCTGGTCCACAGCGTGATCGACAAACCCGTGGACGACGCGTTCGTGAAGCTCTTGAAAGATCGGCACGTAATTTTGTGCCCAACGCTGGTGGTGTTTGAGCGCTACGGCCGGACCTTTTCGCACCAACTGAATCTGACCCCGGAGGAACAGAAGTGGGGCGATCCGGAAGTGATCGCGACGCTCGACGTCACGAAAATTCCGCAGGACAAATTGCCACAGCGGATCAAGGACGCGTTGGCTGATCCTAAAGCGGCCCTCGATAAGATCAACAAGACTTATGAAGTCGCGCTGCCGAACTTGAAAAGATTAGAAGACGCGGGCGTGACAATCGCGGCAGGCACCGACGCAGGGAACATCGGCACGATTCATGGGCCAGCGTTGTTTCGCGAATTCCAGTTGATGAAAGAAGCTGGGCTGACGCCGATGCAGATTCTCCAATGTGCCACGGCTAACGCGGCGAAACTTTTCGGCGGCGACACCGGCGCGCACATCGGACACATCGAATCAGGCTGTTTCGCCGACTTAGTCATTTTGAAATCCAATCCAGTGGGTGACATCGCGCATGCCTCCGACATCGACACCGTTATCAAGAATGGCGTGGCCCATCCGGCTGATTCCATGTTGCGGTGATGGCAGGCTCTGGGTAGCGCACGCGTCTCGCGTGCTGGCGACCGCGTCCTCGCGATCGCGACTTTTTCTCTCAGCTTTAACTTTCTTGCGCGGTGATGTAGCGGCGAAGTTCGTTTCGGCGCGACACCGAAACCAACACGCGAGACGCGTGCGCTACCCGGCGCTCGCGCCTTCAGCCCGACATAAAACCTCTTGCTCGCTCGTGAGAGCAGTCTGAAATTTTCTTCCTATGGCTACTTACCCGACGCAGTACGCGCATCCAGAAGCGCTGGTGGAGACGGATTGGCTGGAGAAACATCTCAATGACGAGGGAATCCGGATCGTCGAGTCGAATGAAGATATTTTGCTTTACGACACCGGGCATATTCCCGGTGCGGTGCATATCGATTGGCGCGCCGATCTGCAAGATCCTCTAATTCGCGATTATATTTCGCCTGAGAAATTTGCGCGGCTGTGCAGCCGGCACGGAATTGGGCCGGACACCACCTGTATTTTTTACGGCGACAAAGCCAACTGGTGGGCGTGCTATGCGCTCTGGGCGTTTCGCTTGTTTGGCCACCATAAAGTGAAAATCCTCAACGGCGGCCGGGACAAATGGAAAGCGGAAGGCCGCCGCATGACGCGCGAAATTCCAAAATTCGGAGAGACAAATTACCCGGCGCCGAAGAAACGGTTCGACAAAGAGATTCGCGCGTTTTTCGATGAAGCTTTGGTGCAAAGCAAAGCCGCCAAACCACTCATCGACGTGCGTTCGCCCGGCGAATACCGGGGTGAGATCACGCACATGCCGGAGTATCCGCAGGAAGGCGTCCTCCGCGGCGGCCACATTCCCGGGGCAAAGAGCATGCCGTGGAAAACTGCGACAAATGATGACGCGACATTCAAACCCGCGGATGAGCTGGCCAAAATTTATTTTGATCAATGCGGCCTAAAGCCGGGCACGGACACTGTTGTTTATTGTCGAATTGGCGAGCGCTCCAGTCACACATGGTTTGTGCTGACGTATCTGCTGGGACTTGATAACGTCCGGAATTACGACGGTTCGTGGACCGAATGGGGCAATAAAGTCGGCGCGCCCATCGAAAAGAGCACGTAAACGTGTGGCGTCTATTCTTAAGCTCGTCGGACTCGTGCTGGTCCTCGGGGGAGCAGTCACATTTCCAACTTCGATTGGTTCTCCTGTGTGGGGTTTAAGCATCTTCCAGTATGTTGAAGCTTTGGGAATCTTTTTGCCGGTCGGCGTCGGGTTAATCGTCCTCGGCTTACTTTTGATGGGGATTGGCCATGCGATTTCGCGCGACTAGCTTTTGGTTTTCACTCAAACGCGCCCGGCTTTCACCAGCAGCTCCTGGATTAGCTGCATTCGCCTTTGCTCTTTGCGGCTGGAACTGATCTGC
This sequence comes from Candidatus Udaeobacter sp., assembly GCA_035255865.1. Taxonomy (GTDB): domain Bacteria; phylum Verrucomicrobiota; class Verrucomicrobiia; order Chthoniobacterales; family UBA10450; genus Udaeobacter. The sequence continues at coordinate 14,915 of DATEZD010000122.1, read as the reverse complement.
GCAATCGAGCGCTGCATTCTGCGTGTCCAGTTCAAACTGGCCTTTGTCCCGGGGACATTGAAGCGATACGTGCGCGCCAGCAGGTCGGTGATCATGACCATAGCGATCCACGAGTCGCTCTTGAAAAGGGCTTCCATGAGCGCCGGATAAAAATCGCCTTCGAAATCGAGATCGTCGATCTTTGAATTCAGCCCGGCGAACAAGGCGATCTTCATGATTGTGGCTCGCGCTTGTTCAGCGTTCGCGGTTGGGTGCCCGAGAGCGTCGTCCCATAAGGCGCGAATCGGTTGGTGATCGTGGGTCGCGTAAGTGGCGACGGAAAGCCGTTCATATGCTTCCCCGGGAATGATCATCCCATTGTAGGATTCCCATTGCGGAATTTTAAATCCGGCAATCCCGAGCGACCGTAAGTTGGGCCGCACATACTCGGGAACAACGCCAAGATCTTCACCTACCACGCGCGCCGCGCCAGCTTCGTCCAGGACAGCGCGCAGGTACTCTTCACCCTCGCGCTTGTTCGATTCGCGGTTATCCGGTGTGTTGTCGTCGCGGGGAACGAAATGTGGTGCGCGGCCTCCGGTTCGTTGCAGCATTTGGAGCCAATCGAGCGGGAGGAATTCCTTGTTGCTCTGTGGCCGCCAGGGAAAGGCGTAGATGCGATAAAAACCCTGGACGTGATCGATCCGGGACAAATGAAACGTGCGCCGGACAGCGCGCACACGCTCGCGCCACCATTGAAAATTGTTCGCCCGCATGGCGCTCCAGCGATAGAGCGGGATACCCCAGTTCTGACCCCATCTTTGCGTGAACGCGTCGTCTTTGAAGTAAGGTTCGGGAGGCGCGCCACCAAACCAGTCGAGCATGAACTCATCCGGCCGCGCGAAAACGTCGGCGCTGCAATAACTGACGCCGAAGGGAATATCGCCCATTAGCGCCACGCCCCGTTCTTCGGCGTACGATTTGATCGCGCACCATTGCTGATGGGCGATCCACTGCACGTAGCAGAAAAAACTTTGACGGCTCGTGAGCGCTGCTTTTGGATCATGCGGCAGATCGTTTAGCCATCTGCGTGCGTTTTCAATTGTCTGATGTTGCGGCTGCCATCGGTTCCATGCGGCGCTGTCGCCGTTCGCCTCCATCAGAGCCCGGAAAAGTGCGTAGTCGGAGAGCCACGCCGATTGTTGCTCGCAGAATGCTCGGAATTCTGACCGCCGTTCTTCGCCGGCGTGAACGGAGAAATTCTCAAACGCTTTTTCCAGCAAGCGCCGCTTTAGTTCTTTGACCTGGCGATACTTTACTCTGCCAACAGAGAGTTGGGGCAGATCCACCTCGGCAACTAAGGCATCAAAATCTTCGCGCGTTAAATCGTGCGGCGAGTTTGGCGCAACGTGCAGTGTCGTAGGCTCGATGGCCACGGCGCTGATGGCGTTGTATGGGCTGTTGTCGGAACCGATCTCGTTGATGGGCAGGAGCTGGACAAGTTTGAATCCGATTCCTGCTGCCCAATCGATGAACTCCCGCAACGCCGCGGTGTCGCCGATTCCCAAATCCTCTTTCCCGCGCAAAGCAAACAGTGGTGCCAGAATTCCAGCGATTTTTTTCTCAGGCGAGAGAATCATGAAGAAAATGACGAATGACGAATGACGAATGACGAAATAATGACGAAACACGAATGACGAAAAAATCCGACATGCGTTTTCGTTATTCGATCATTTGAATTTCTTTCCTTATTCGTCATTTGAGCTCCGTCATTTTCTGATCACCTGCCAGTCTTTGACGCCCATTCTTGTCATTCCGAGCGAAGTCGAGGAATCTCTGACCATTCGATAAAATGAGCTACAAATAAGAGATGTCTCGACTCCGCTCGACATGACGAAAGGAAATCAGCCCCGCCTTACTTGCCAGTCTTCCAGCAGGTCGTTTGGAATTTCCTGCAGAAAACGCGATGGTCGTTGGAAAACGTCGCCGTAGCCGCCTGACAAGCGCATTTGTGGATAAGTAAGGTAAAGCTCGTCACGTGCCCGTGTGATGGCCACGTAGAACAAGCGCCGTTCTTCCTCCAGCGCATCGCGCGTATTGAGGGAGCGGCTGCTCGGGAACATCCCATCCGTCAGCCAGATCACGAACACTGTATGAAATTCCAAACCTTTCGCCTGGTGCACCGTGGACAAATTGATTGCTTCTTTATCTGCGCCTTGGGTTGGCGTCGCCTCCGCATCGACGTTGCTGATCAGCGCCAATTGCGCAAGAAATTCGTGAACGTCCTTGAATTGACGGGCGAACACTGCGAGCTGGTCGAGGTCTTCACGGCGCAGCTCATAGTTGGTGAAGTTCACTTTTGCGTAATCGTCGTAAATCGCTTCCACAATCGATGTGATCATTTCCGAAGGCGGATTGGGTTGACCGCCGGGTGCGATTTCATCGAGGGTATGCGCCAGTTGCGTCCACATCTTCTTTGATTTTGTGGAGACGTTCATGGCTTGGAGGCGTTCCCCAAAACTGTAGCCGGGGGCGTTGACCCCGGTTGGCGCTGACTCCAGTTCAGAACCGCGGTCAACGCCCGTGGTTACAACACCAGCCGTCCACGCGCGCCAAAGATTTTCCGCGGTACGATTGCCAATGCCCGGAAGCAATTTCACCATCCGATTAAAGGCGACTTCATCGCGCGGATTGGCAACGAAACGGATAAATGAAGTCACGTCTTTGATGTGTGCCTGCTCGAAGAACCGGATGCCGCTGGTGATTTGATAGGGGATACCGCGGCGGGAAAGTTCCAACTGCAACTCCACCGCGTGATAATGCGCGCGGTAAAGCACGGCGATGTCGTTGAGATCGACATTCTCGTCGCGCAGTTCGAGAATCCGTTGCGCCACAAACTGCGCCTGCTCCGCGCCGTCGTGCAGTGCCACAAGGGCCGGCTTCAGCGGTTTTGATTCCCGCGTCGCGCTTAAATGCTTGCGGAATTGTTGAACGTTTGCGGCGATCGCTGCGTTTGCCACCTCCAGAATTTCCGGCACGCTGCGGTAATTCATTTCGATCTTGAACACCTGCGCATCCGGATAACGCTTCGGAAATTCGAGAATGTTTTGAAAGTTCGCGCCACGCCACGAATAAATCGACTGCGCATCGTCTCCCACCACCATCACATTGCGGTGATCGCGGGCGAGCAGGTCCACCAGGTCTGCCTGAATTTTGTTCGTGTCCTGGTATTCATCGACGAGGATGAATTGAAACTGCCGCCGGTAAAATTCCGCAATCCGCTCATGCTGCTGAAACATCGACAACGTCTTTTGCAGCAGGTCGTCGAAATCCATTGAGTTCGTCGCCTTCTTCTTTTTTTCGTATCGCTCGTGAACATCTTGAATCTTGTCGAGTAGTGGCAGGAAATAAGGAAACTTCTCCGCGAGCAATTCCTCCAGCGGGTTCTCGGTGTTGACGACGAAGCTGAAGATTTCCGCAAGCACATCGCCCTTCGGGAACCGGATTTCCTTGGGATCAATCCCTGCGCTGGCCACAACCGTATCGATCAAATCCTTTTGATCTTCGCGGTCCATTATGGTGAATCCGCTGGAGTAACCGAGCGCGGTGCCGTGCCTGCGCAAAATCCGATTTCCGACCGAATGAAATGTTCCGCCCCAAAGCCCGCTAGCATCAACCGGCAACAAATTCGCGACCCGGCCCAGCATTTCCCGCGCAGCTTTGTTCGTGAATGTGAGAAGCAGAATGTTGCGCGGATCGATCCCGTTTTCGAGCAAGTAAGCTACGCGGTAAGTGAGGGTGCGCGTTTTTCCTGAGCCCGCGCCAGCAATCACAAGGAGCGGGCCAGGCGGCGCAGTTACGGCTGCAAGCTGCTGTTCGTTTAGCTCAGCGGCGTAGTCGATATGAATCGACGTCGATGTCGGACCACGTTGCAGCGTGTATTGACGAGACATTTGATAATTGCGGATTTCCGATTGCTTGCCCGCCGTAGCCTCGGCGGAGGCGGGCCGATTGCGGACTGCAAAGAACTGCAGCACTTAGACGTTCGCAAATCATGTCTTTAACGATGGAGAATTGCCGCACACCGGCGTGCCATGCCGTTGGCAAATGGATTGAAAGCCAGTTAGCGGGAACCGGCCGCACGCGCCATCAGTCGCAGTGGAGCGGGCGAAGAAACCATCACGCCGAATAAAAATTTGGGATGGCCCGGAACGGACGATCCCAAACCCCCTTTATCAGAGCTGTGTCCGCCGCGATTACCCGCTATTGACAACCAGGCAGTTTGAAAGTGCCGATTCGAGTCTGCCAACCGGCCGTGCTGGAATTCTGGCCAGCCAATGTGTAGTACTCATTGACGTACCAGAACGTGCAATCGTCGGCGGGATCGACAGTGATGTCCGTGTAATCGCCCCAGCGCGAGTTGGTGGTCCTCTGTATCCCTGAGCCATCGATGATCGTTCCTTCACCCAGAGTCATCTGACCTAACGCATCGCCGTTGAGCCTACCCGTGTAGCGAATGCCAGGGAAGACATCGACGCCATTCACGACGCTGTAGCCCAGCGCCATGTTGCCTTGCTTATCCATGGCGATGCTCCCCATCCAGCGATGGACGCCGTCGCCGGGCGCGTATGTTCCCTGCTGATACAAGCTGTAGGTACCGTTGTTCCGTCGAATTTCGTACCAGCGTACTCCGGCCACGCCGGGAGATGCCTCAACTGACTGATTGGTTACGAGCGCTTCGTAGGTTTTGAAGTTCCGGTACGCCAGGCGGAAGGTCGGCCGCTGCCGATAGGATAGAATGTCCAGATCGCGCGCATCACCGACCGGAACGCCAGGTTGCGGCAGGCAGTCACGTGCGGTTGGTGTGCATGGAAACATTGAGTTGAACGACGCTGTGGGAAGTTGTGTGTTCAACACCAGGGAGGCGATGGGCGTCGATCGCCACTTAATGAATAGGTCCCAAATGTTCAGCGCGTCGAAGGTCGCACCGTAAGAGGCATTGTCGTCCTGCGTTCCGATGATCGGAATCGCCGTGTCTGTTTTTGGCTTTTGTTTACCATCGGGGTCGGCTGGCAGCAGACCGTCTCCAACAAGTGGCAGCAGGTCCGGATCGTTTCCGTCGATGAAGAACCTCACGTTTCGCGCGTTCGGATCACCGTTCACCATTTTGTTCTTCTCAAGCGCGTAAACGCCAATGCCGTACTCGATAGTGGGTCCGAACTCACGTGTTGTGATCACGTAAGAGTCCGTCCAGTTGCCGTACTTGGGATAGTCCGGGAAATTGACGCCAGTCGAGAATGCGTACCGATAGTAGGAGCCGGTCGGATCGCTGGTGGTCGAGATCGCAACGCAATTGAAGTACTCCGGACCAGCAGTCGTGAACTGCGACAGCAGCCATCGATCCATGAACTGGTCGTACAGAACGACCGGATCACCTGAAGGATCAGTGCAATCCGTGATCGGAAACCCGGCCCAGAGCGAACCAGTATCAACGGGTCCCACCAGCAAGTTGCCCGCCTTGTCATACACAGCGAAAACCAGATTGATCATCTCGACGTAATTGTTCGGGCCTACTTCCCCATTCGGATCCGGTGGGTTCACCCGGAACCCAAAGATGTTGAAGTTGTCTTGATTGGACATCCCTTCGAAAGTCAGCAACGGAGCGGGGATGCTCGGTACCGGCTTGAAGAGCTGCAGCGCTCCATCGCGACCTCGAGCCCTGACTCGGTGTGCGATTGGGCCTTCTGATTCTCCTCGTTCTGGCCGCATTTCCAGTATTGTGTCCGGTGCGTAGGTCCAAGGTCTCGTGATCTGCGGCAAACTTCGGACCACAGGTGAGACGTCAAAAGCCACCGCTTTGGAGAATTTTGGAGTTAACGCGTGCGTTCGCGGCCGCGGCTGAGCAACGGCGGGCGGCGATACTGCCAGGAACACCAATGCTGCCGCGACTAAGACAAGGAGAACCGCAGCCAGAATACGGACATGTGCAAATGCACGATTTTTGCTGATTCGACGGAGAATTTTCATAGGTTTTTTTTGTTGAAGTGGAATTCCTTGCAGTTTGCGAGTGTCGCGAAGAAATAATCAAGCTTTTTTTCGTCTTACATTTTCGTAATGTGGACATCGTTTCGGTAATGGCGAAACACGCTTCGGGAATTCCTACCCGAACGCTTTCGGGGCTTGTGAAACGGGTTCAAGCGCGGCCGTCTCGCGCACAGGGTCCATCCACTTCCCATGTTCGCAGATCAAATCTTTCAGCCGATGTACTGCTTCCGCTTCGGGAATATTTCATAGCGGTTTTGCCGACGTAGAGATTCACTTTCCCTGGCGCGCCGCCGCCCGAAAAATCGCGGTTTATCAGCTGTTACGCAGCGATCACCATGGCGCGTTTCCGGGCGGTTGCGTCGAGAATCCGCTTGCGCAAACGCAATGATTTTGGTGTCGCCTCCACGTATTCGTCGATGTCGATGTACTCGATGGCGCGCTCGAGAGTCATGCGGAGCGGCGCTTCCAGTTGGATGCCTTTGCCTTCGCCTTGCGAACGCATGTTCGTAAGGTGTTTCGCCTTGCAGGGATTCACTGGCAAATCTTCTGGCCGCGCGTTCTCGCCTACGATCATTCCTTCGTAAACGTCTTCCTGCGGCCCGATGAAAAGCCGGCCGCGCGCCTGGATATTGTTGAGCGCGTAAGCAGTGCTGACTCCATTTTCCATCGACACCATCACTCCGCGACCGCGTCCGCCAATCTCGCCTTTGAAAGGAGCGTATTCGCGAAAAAGATGACTCATTAATCCTTCGCCGCGGGTCATGTTGACAAGATCGGTCTCGAAGCCGATCAAGCCGCGCGTGGGGATGATCGCTTCGATCGAAACTCGGGAGGCGTGATGATCCATGCCGAGAATCTCGCCTTTGCGATTGGCGATTGATTGCAAAATATCGCCAAGGTTCTCGTTCGGTAGATCGACATATAGAGTTTCGACCGGCTCGAGCAGATTGCCGTCTTTGGTCCGGTGAAAAATCGCCTCCGGACGGGAGACCATTACTTCGTAGCCTTCCCGCCGCATTTGCTCGACCAGGATTGCGATTTGCATTTCGCCACGTGCATTGATCTCAAACACCCCGGCGGTTTCCGTGTCATTTACCTGGAGCGAAACGTTGCCACGGGTTTCGCGAGTCAAGCGTTCGCGAATGTGTCGCGCGGTTACGTATTTTCCCTCGCGACCAGCAAAGGGCGAGTCATTGACAAGAATGTGCATCCGAATCGTGGGCGGATCGATGTCCACGAATTGAAGCGGCGTCCGTTCTTCGAGGTCGGTGAGTGTTTCGCCGATGTAAACCTCATCGAAACCGGTGAGACCAACGATCTCGCCAGCGGTCGCGTGCTTTATTTCCACCTGCTCTAGTCCCTCGTATGTGAAAAGCGCTGTCACGGTAGCGCGTTCGCGCCGGCCATCACGCTGAATGCAGACGATCGAGTCGCCGACCGCAACGCGACCGCTCACAATGCGCCCGAGCGCAATTCTCCCGAGGTAATCGCTATAATCGAGATTCGACACGAGCATTTGAAAGAATCGCTCGCTGGAAATTTTCGGCGCCGGCACATGCTGTACGATCGCTTGGAAGAGAGGCGTCATGTCTTCGTTGTTTTCGTGCAGCTCGCGCACGGCAAGACCTTCCTTTGCGCTCGCGTAAATGATTGGGAAATCGAGCTGCTCGTCGGTTGCCTTCAGCTCAACAAAAAGATCGAAAACCATATCGACGACTCTATGCGGGCGCGCATTTTCCCTGTCGATTTTGTTGATAACAACGATTGGCTTGACCTTGTTCTCCAACGCCTTGCGCAAAACGAAACGGGTTTGCGCCTGCGGTCCGTCGTGGGCATCGACGACCAGAAGCACGCCGTCCACCATTTTCATGATGCGTTCGACTTCGCCCCCGAAATCCGCGTGCCCAGGCGTGTCGACGATGTTGATCCGATAACCGGTCCAATGAAAAGCCGCGTTTTTCGCGCGAATGGTGATTCCCTTCTCGCGCTCGAGATCCATCGAATCCATCACGCGCTCCTCGATTTTTTGATTGGAGCGAAACGTCCCTGATTGGCGCAGCAATTGGTCGACCAGCGTCGTCTTGCCGTGATCGACGTGCGCAATGATGGCGATATTACGGATTTTATCCATTCGAGGAGACGCTTCGTCCGGGGGGAGAAGCGTGGACTATCGCAGAGACCAGAGCGGAGTCAAACCTCCGCGATGCGAGGCGTGAAGGAATGACGAATGACGAATGTCGGAATGACGAAGAAATGACCCGCCTTCGCGAAGCTACGGCGCGGCAGGCGAAACCCGAATGACCGTTGTGATTCGTGGCATTGTCACACCGGTTTACCGTTCAACTCCGAAAGCTTTCGCGAGCAGGCCGCTTCAGCGTCACGAAGCCGAAACAGGTTCCACCGCGGCCTGCTGCGGCGCAGGCTCGACCCATTTGCCGTGTTCACGGATCAAATCTTTGAGCCGATCTACAGCTTCTGCTTCGGGAATGTTGAATTTCACCGCGGCTTTGCCGACGTAGAGATTCACTTTGCCGGGCGCGCCGCCAACGTAACCGAAATCTGCGTCCGCCATTTCACCCGGGCCGTTCACAATACAGCCCATGATTGCGATCTTTACGCCTTTGAGATGCGACGTTGCTGCTTTGATTTTCGCAGTGGTGGTTTGCAAATTGAACAGCGTCCGTCCGCAGGAAGGGCAGGCGACGTAATCAGTTTTGAAAATGCGCGAACCAGCGGCCTGCAGAATGTTGTAACTCAAACGCAGCGCTTGTCCCGGCGCTTCCTCACCCTGCACCAAAATCGCGTCGCCGATTCCATCGCACAGCAGCGAACCGATGTTGGTGGAGGCAGTGAGGAGGGTGTCAAGGAATGACGAATGACGAATGTCCAATGACGAAGGAATGACGAAACCCGAAGCGCGAACAAGTTCCCCTGTATGCTGTTTCGTCATTTGGTCATTCGGACTTCTTTCGTCATTCGTCATTCGTGCTTCGTCATTTTCTGTCGCAACGCGACCGAGCGTGTCCTTGAGCAAAATCGGATGCCGCGCCTGCAATCGCGCCGCCAGCAAGCGAAAAGCCGCGATCCCTGGTAGATCGACATCGTCTCTTACGGTGACAAATTGCGCGCTCCCCTCGGCGTTGATTTTGGCAATCGCTGCGTCATCGCGCGGATCGACTTCCCGCATCCCCGCGGTCTCGTAGATGATCTCCGGCTTGTAATCGCCCATTTTGTCGATCTTGTGCGCGATCTTGTCGAAGTTCGACCGCCTGACGACTACTCGAATTAGTTCTGCGCCACCGAGTTTTATTCGTTGGCCGGGATCATCCGCCTTCGCTGAAGCTACGGCGGACAAGCCGATCCCGGCTACAGCGAGCGTTTCCGTGGCGCGCCGTTGGTACGAGAACGGATCAAAGGAAAGTTGGACGTTGGGCGTTGGACTGCCTGCTCGCGAAAGCTTTCGGAGTTGGGCGTTGGACGTTTTCTTAATATTCTCAATCAGCGCTTTTGCCACGGGGATTTCATGAGGACTATCTTCAGTGAGCGAAACGCGGACCGTATCGCCGATTCCATCGGCGAGCAGCGAGCCGATCCCGATTGCGCTCTTGATGCGCGCATCTTCGCCCTCACCGGCTTCGGTCACGCCGAGATGGAGAGGGTAGTTCCAGTCCGATCCAAGTTCGTTTAATCGAGCCACGAGCAACCGATACGCGGCGATCATGATTTTCGGGTTGCTCGCTTTCATTGAGAAAACGAAATCATGATAATCCAAGTCGCGTGCGATCCGCGCGAACTCGAGCGCGCTTTCAACCATCCCCAGAGGCGTGTCGCCGTAACGATTCATGATGCGATCCGAAAGCGAACCGTGGTTCGTCCCGATGCGCATGGCGATCCCACGTTTCTTGCAAAGGTCGACCAGCGGTGAAAACCGCTCGCGAATACGCGCCAGCTCGGCTGCGTACTGCTCATCGGTGTATTCGCGGATAACGAACTTTTTCGAATCGGCGTAGTTGCCCGGGTTGATCCGGACTTTGTCCACCCACTTCGCTGCTTCCATCGCTGCCTCAGGCTTGAAATGGATATCCGCGACGATCGGCACATCACAGTCGCGCTCCCGCAGGCCCTTCACGATGTGCTCGAGGTTACGCGCGTCCTTTACTGTAGGCGCAGTGATTCGGACAATCTCACAGCCGGCGTTCGCCAGTTCGATCGTCTGCTGGACCGACGCTTCGGTGTCCATCGTGTCACAGGTAATCATCGACTGGACACGGATGGGATTGTCCCCGCCGATTCCGACGTTCCCCACCTTCACCTCGCGAGTGGCGCGGCGATGAAAACGAAGAGGATCAACGCAATAGTTCACGAGAGCTGGAATGTACGAATACTCGGGCAAACTCGCAATGCGCTCCGCTTCTACGGCGCTTGCGAGTTTTTTGCGGGCGATTGTGCTTCCAGTTGGTCCAGCTTTTGCCTGACAAATGGCAGATCCTGCACATCGAAAAACGTGATGTAGAGCATGTAACCGATGATCACCACGGCGCAGCTAGTCTGAACCACTTCCAGCACGCGCATGTTCACCGGTTTACGCCGCACCGATTCGATGAGCGCCAGCACAATGTGACCGCCATCGAGCACGGGAATCGGCAGCATGTTTAGAATGGCAAGATTGACATTAAGAATGACGCTGAACCATAGCGCGAGTTTCCAACCTCCTTCGGCTTCAAAAAGCCTTACATAGATATTCCAAATCCCGACCGGGCCGCTCAGGTGCTGCAGCTTTACGTCAGACTTCGGCGAGGCCACGGCGCCAATTGTCTTTAACGTGCTCGTGACGCTGTTGTAAACCTGTTCAATCGGGTTCGGATGCTGCGTCGACACTATCCCGCTGATGTCCCATTGAATTCCAATTCGCGGCTTCATTTCGCCAGCCGTGGGCAGAAGCGTCGGTTTCACCGGAACGTCCAACTTCGCGTCACCCCGCTGTACGTGAAGCATCAGCTCGTCGTTGGGATGTTTGCTGATGTATTCCAGCAACGCGATCGGATTGTAGATTGGCGTTTGATCAAACCCGCGAATGATATCTCCTGAGCGCAGCCCAGCCTTCGCAGCCGGCGTGTTCGGCTCCACCTTGTCGATGATCGGGGTCTCTGCCGGATAGATGAGCAGTTGGCGCACACTTTTCCTGCGCCATCCGCGAGTCTCGGCCTTGTAAGGCTCCACCCAAACGGTTTGCACCGCGCCGTCTCGCTGAAATTTCACCGCGATTTTGTCGCCTTCGCTTCGCACAACATCCCAGCTCACACTGTCGTTCATCCCGAGAAAGCGCCGGACTGGTTTGCCGTCCACTGAAAGGATTTTGTCGCCGGGTTGTAAGCCAGCTTTTTTCGCCGGCGAATCTGGCGCCACGTAACCGATCACAGTGGTCGAGTCTCCTTCACTCACCGGATGACCGACAGCCCAGACAATGGCGGCAAAACAAAGCGCCAGCAGCAGGCTGAATAACGGGCCGGCGATTGCTACGATGATTTTGTCGAGCGCGGAAATTTTCGGCAGCTTCGCCCGATCCAGATCCGCCTTGCCCTCGATGATGTCCATCGGCGCAAGTTGGGGAAGCGCCACGAAGCCCCCGAAAGGCAGCGATCCGAGGGAGTATTGGACGCCGTTGATTGTTTTTTTCCAGAGCGGTTTGCCGAACCAGACGCCGAATTTTTCTATGTAAAGCCCTCGCCAGCGCGCCGCCAGAAAATGCCCCAGTTCATGCACCACAATAAGCAGGTTAAAAAGGATCAGGACCTCCAGCAGAATGAAGATGACGCGAGCGATGTGAAGAATCATGTGGTTAAGTGAATGGTGATCAGTGATTGGTTGGACACGCCGTCGTGGCTGCCGTTGCAACTCTTTTAACGGTTTAACGATTTAACGTGTCCCTGCGCTTGCTCTCGCGCCCACTGATCGGCTTCTAATATTGCATCGAGATCAGGGTGCGCAACGGGTGTGTGCCGATTCATCACTTCTTCAACAACCCGCCAGATGTCCGGGAAAGGGATTTGTCGATCCAGGAAGGCTGCGACCGCGATCTCGTTCGCGGCATTCATCACAGCAGGCAATGTGCCGCCGGTCTCGCCCGCGCGACGCGCGAGGTTCAACGCGGGAAAATCGTCGTAGCGCGGAGTGAAAAATTCCAACTTGGACAATTTCGAAAAATCAAGTGGCGGCAAAGTGTTCGGAACCCGATCTGGCCAGGTGACAGCATATTGAATCGGGAAACGCATGTTTGAATAACTCAATTGCGCCAGCGTCGAGCCGTCTGCGAACTCGACCATTGAATGAACGATGCTCTGCGGATGGATAACGACCTCGACCCGCTTCATCTCGACGCCAAAAAGCCAGTGCGCCTCAATCATTTCCAGGCCCTTGTTGAACAGCGTTGCGGAATCGATGGTGATCTTGGGTCCCATGTTCCAGGTTGGATGTTTTAACGCCTGTTCTGGCGTGATCGAATCGAAATCTTTTCGCGACGTTTCGCGGAACGGGCCGCCGGACGCGGTAAGAATGATTCGCCTGACATCAGAAACGTCCAACGCCCAACGTCCAACGTCCAACGTCGAAGTTTCTGCATTGGGCGTTGAGCGTTGAGCGTTGAGCTGCCTGCTCGCGAAAGCTTTCGGAGTTGAGCGTTTCCCTTCCAAAATTTGAAAAATCGCGTTGTGCTCGGAATCTACCGGCAGAACATGCACGCCGTTCTCTCGCGCCTCCCGCATGACAATCTCCCCCGCCATCACCAGAATCTCCTTGCTCGCGACGGCGAGATCCTTTCCCTCTTCAATGGCGGCGAGCGCCGGCCGCAAACCGCCGGTGCCGACGATCGCCACCAGCACCATGTCCGCATCGGTCAGGCGTGCGATCTCGAGCAGTCCTTCTTCTCCAGAAAAAATCCGCGGTTGGTACTCGAGCGCACGCCGGAGCATGTCGATTTTCGTCTCATCGACCAGACAAACAAATTGCGCGCGCGTTTGATTTGCAGCCGCGGCGAGTTTTTCGGCGTTACTGTTCGCGGCCAGCCCAACGATTTCCATCCGCTCCGGAATGTCGCCCGCCACTTTGAGCGTACTTTCGCCGATGGATCCAGTCGCGCCCAGAATAACGACACGGTTGCGTTTCATCTTAACCACGAATGGACACGAAGTTATTGGAATGACGAAATCCGAATGACGAATGACGAATTAAATCCGAATGACGAAACCCGATATGGCGAAGAGTCATATCACATCCCCGTTGTCATTCGTGCTTCGTCATTATCTTATTCATTCGTAGTTACGGCACCCGAATGACCAATCGGAGATAAAAGAACAACAACGGTGCGGTGAAAAGGAGGCTATCAAGAAGATCGAGCGCGCCGCCAATTCCCGGGAGCAAATTGCCGGAGTCCTTTACATCAGTGCTGCGCTTGATGATTGATTCAGCCAAGTCGCCAAGCACCGCGGCGAATCCTAGAAGTAGCCCGAGGACCGTGGCGTGCGTCCAGGTCAGCGCAGGCAAATGGCCAGGCATTAGTTTGAACAGCGCCAGGCTGCAAAGAAGCGCAAAAACAATTGCGCCAAAGAATCCTTCCCAAGTTTTCTTGCCGCTAATGTGCGGGACCATCAGATGCCGGCCGATCGCGCTGCCCGTGAGATACGCGCCCATGTCTGCAAATTTTGTGACTGCGATCAAGTACAAGACGTAAAACTGCCCCGTCAGCTGGCCGGTGCTCGAACGCGGCGTGAGATAAACAATCTTGGTAATGAAGTTGAAGAGCCAAAGGACGTAAAGCAGCCCGAACAAAGTGTAAGCCATCGTTTGCAACGGTTCGTCGTGGCGAAGGCGCGTAAACATTTGTCTTCCGAAGACCGTCAGGAGAAAAAAAAGCAGGACGGCAACTTCGAAATCGTAGGAGCCTGCCGGCCCGATTCTGGAAAAGTAATAAAAACTGCCGGCGAGCATGACAGCGCCGCAAATCATTCCGGTGATCTTGAAATTCGGAAGGCGCTTGTGATCGAGCATGCGATAAAATTCCAATAGCCCGATCATTCCAAAGACGCTGATCAACAACCAAAACAGGATCTCGTAACCGGAGAACATGATCAGCAGCGCGACTGTCCAAAGCGCAATCGTGCTGACGAATCGAAGAATGAAAGCAGAGCGGGGCGTCACGACGTTTGTGCCGGTTTTCTCAACAGTCACGGGCATGCACCTGCATCATCTCGAAGGAACGAATCAGGCGCAAGCGCAGACGTGCTGCGTATCAGCGCAATATGACTCAACCGCGACCGGTCGCTTTCGCGTCAGCCGCGGCTAGAACCGCTATTCACGGTGCGTTCCCGCCGTCGCTAGCGAGGACGAGTGCCTTAGGTAGTAATCGACGCCGCTGTTACCAGTGTTGATGACTCTGATTGTGGCCCCGCGCGGGAGGAGTGCGACAGCCAAAAACAGCGCTATAGCGATCGCGGCAGGGCTGATATGGCGTGCGATCTTCGTTTTCATAAGGCATTCGCTTTTACCTTTTCCTTCGGAGAATTTTTCACGGCGTTGCAAAAATTCTCGAAACCAGAATTTTTTGCTGCGGAATTACACGGATTGCACGGGTCACGAGCCGATCAGAAACCAAAGAGGAAACCGTTGAGCAACATCGCGTTTACCACCTCGTAGCGCGTGCTGCCGTCCACTACTAGAGGCAAGATAACGACGCCGCGCCGCCCCGAAGGTTCCCGGGGGACGGCGCGCGCCGTTCGTTACTACCTGTTCCGAGGTTCACAGTGAAGACTTGATCCAGATTACAGCTGACCTGGACGTAACTCCACCTAGTGCATATCCCAAGCCAGGCTGGAGAGTTACCACAACGCTGTAGGCTT